>WGLZ01000030.1 GCA_016471375.1 Cyanobacteria bacterium RI_101 | reverse complement strand
TAGCCAAGCTTCTTTTACTATCGTTCTTGATAAGCCTAGCTCCCAAACTGTGACTGTGAATTATGCAACAGTAAACAATACCGCAATTGGCGGCTCTGACTTTCAATCGCTTAATGGTAGCGTGAGTTTTGCGCCGGGAGAGACTGCTAAAACGGTTTCAGTCTTTTTAATTAACGATACGCAAACAGAAGGCGTTGAAACCTTTAATTTCCAACTAAGCAACGCCGGTAATGGAACGCTTGTGGATTCCCTTGCTGTAGGAACCATCGGCGCCAACGATAGCGCAACAACAGGCGCGTTACCCACCATCTCAGTAGCGGATGTTGTCGTTAATGAAAAAGACGGTGTCGCCACTTTTGTCTTTACCCTAAGTCGTCCCAGCGCCGATATTGTCAGTGTGAGGGCTGAAACATTCAGTCAAACGGCTAGCGCCGCTTCTGATATTACAGATATTGATATCACCGTAAGCTTTACGCCGGGTCAAACAACAGAAGTCGTTGTTGTTCCTATTGTCAATGACACAACAGTGGAGCAAGCTGAGACCTTTGGACTATTCCTTAGTAATCCATTGAATCTTACCTTATCCGATACGGAAGCAGTCGGCACTATTCTAGACAATGACGGCACAAGTCCCAACACCTTCACTGGCACGACTAACAACGATATCCTCAATGGCACAACCAGCGCCGACACTCTCATCGGTCTAGCCGGAAACGATACCTACACCCTTAATAACAGCGGGGATGTAGTCGTCGAAAATCCCAACGAAGGCACCGACACCGTTAAATCTGACATTACTTATACCCTCCCCGACAACGTTGAAAAACTGACCCTAAATGGCAGTTCCAATCTTAACGGAACTGGCAACGCCCTCAACAACACCTTGACGGGCAACAGCGGCGCTAACACCCTCACCGGCTTAGCGGGCAATGATACTATTGACGGCAAAACCGGTGCCGACACCATGATTGGCGGTTTAGGCAACGATACTTACACCGTGGATAACATCGGTGATGTGGTCATCGAAAATCCCAACGAAGGCACTGACACCGTTAAATCCAGTATCAGCTACATCCTCGGCGCTAACCTCGAAAACCTGACCCTCACCGGTAGCGCCAACCTTAACGGCACAGGTAACGCACTAAACAATAAACTCACGGGTAATACCGGCGCTAATATCCTCAACGGCGGCGCTGGCGCCGACACCCTTGCGGGTAAAGACGGGAATGACACCTTTGTCTTCCAATTTGGCCAATCTACCGTTACCGCTCTAGACCGGATCAGCGACTTCGCCATCGGCGCCGATAAGATTGATTTACTGACTCAAGGCGGCGCGGCGCTGAATAAACCCGCAGGTTTCACCCGCGCTGCGGATAGCGCCACGACCAATATCAACACCATCGTTACCAATGTCTTCGCCGACTCTAACGGTGCCACGGCGGGGAATCAAGCTCTTGGAGTTAACCGAGCGGCGCTGGTTCAAGCGGGTACTTCCACTTACCTGATTGTTAACGATGGTACTTCTGGTTTCCAAAGCGCCAACGATTTAGTGATTAACCTCACTGGCATTACCGGAGCTTTACCGGCTTTAGGGACAATTCCTGTGGCTAACTTCTTTGTCTAAGTTGATTTAAACTAAAGGGGGGAGAATAAATCCCCCTTTTTCTGTCCCAAATCCCATGTTCCGAAGCGCCACCGCCAACTACGACGAACCTTGGAAAGCGGCGCTGGACGACCACTTCGACGCCTTCCTCGCCTTCTTCTTCCCGGAGATTTGCCAACAGGTGGATTGGTCGCTCCCGCCCCAACCCCTCGACAAAGAACTCCAACAGATCACCGCCGGCGCCGAGACTGAAAAATGCGTCGCCGACAAGCTCTATCAGGTTTGGCTACTCGACAGCCAAGAAATCTGGATCTTAATCCATGTCGAAGTGCAAAGTCAGTACGACGTCAACTTCCCCCAGCGCCTTTACATCTACAACTACCGAGCTTTTGATCTTTACCATAAACCCGTCGTCAGTTTAGCCATCCTCGGAGACGAACGAGAAACTTGGCGCCCCAGCTATTATCAAACGGAGTTCATGAACTGCCGCCTTCGTCTGGATTACCCGATTGTTAAACTGTTAGACTACGCCCCAAGATGGTCGGAATTGGAGTCCAGCGCCAATCCCTTCGCCGTCCTCGTCATGGCCCATCTCAAAACTAAGATCACCAACGGGAAACCAGAGGAGCGGGCAGAATGGAAGTGGGCCTTAATCCGGGGGCTGTACAACCGGGGACTGACCCGGGAGGGTATCATCCGACTCTTTCAACTGATTGATAGAATGATGACGCTCCCCAACCCCTTGCAGGAGCGCCTAGAACAAAAACTTCAACAATTTGAGGAGGAAAGAACAATGCCCCTACTCAGTAACATGGAACTTCGAGGCCTAGAAAAAGGTAAAGAGATCGGTAAGGAAATTGGCAAGGAGATTGGCAAGGAAATTGGCAAGGAAATTGGCAAGGAGATTGGGAAAGGAATTGGCGCCCAAGAAAAAGCGCAAAGCGCCGTGAGAACTGTGCTTCAGGCTCGTTTTGGATCAGCGCCGGAAATCGAAGCCTTGAAGCAAATCACCAATTTACGGCAGTTAGACGACCTATTACGGTTAGCCGCTACTGTTGAAAACCTAGAGGACTTTCAAACGGCGCTGACGGCTCTGATCTAAATCTCTTGAATTTCAGACCGAACCCGATGAAACCATGGGTTTTTGGATGTTGGATTACCGAGCGCGGGTTCATCGTCAACGTTCCGTGGCATAATAAGCCCGGTTTGATTCCTTTACTACTTTTATCATCCCCATGAAAGCCGAAGACATTATGACGACGCCGGTGGCGACCATTCGCGGCTCCGCCACGGTGGCCGAAGCGACGCAAAAGCTAAAGGAACAGGGGCTGAGGGCCTTGATCGTGGAAAAGCGCCACCCGGAAGACGCCTACGGCATTGTCACGGAAACGGACATTGTGTGCAAAGTGGCCGCCTACGGCGCCGATCCGAAAACCACCAAGGTCTATGAAATCATGACCAAACCCTGCGTGGTGGTGAACCCGGAATTGCAAGTGGAATACGTGGCCCGTCTTTTCGCCCAGACCCGTATCCACTGCGCCCCGGTGATTCGCGGGGAGTTGCTGGGGGTGGTGACGGTGGAGGATATTCTCCATCGGGGCGATTTTGTCGAGCGTCCCAAAGCGCCGTTATTGGAGGAGCAATTACAAGCGGCGCTGGCTAACGCCCGGCGCCTGAGCGCCGAAAAGTCCCCGGACAGCGCCGCGGCTTGGGATATTGTGGAAGAAATTCAGGCGGAACTCTCCCACCAACGGGCCCAAAAACCCCCGGCGGATTATTTTGCCGAGTATTGCGCCGAAAATCCCGACGCGCCGGAAGCTCGGGTGTACGACTCCTAACGGCGCGGTTTACCTCTCCGGCGCCGAGTTGCGGGAAACAATCCCTTCGTAGATTCCCAGGGTTAAACCGGCGCCGACGAGGGGAAGCCAAAAATAGAGGGCCCGATAGGCCAACAGGGCGCCGAGGATTCCGGCGGAGGGAAGAGAGGGAGAGAGACTAAAGAGAATGACGGTTTCAAAAACGCCGAGTCCGCCGGGGACGTTACTAACCACCCCCGCGATTTGAGCTAGCAGGTAAATACCGAAAAAGCCCGGATAGCTGAGGAGCGCCGGAGAATGGGGGGGCAGGAGCAAATACAAGATCCCCGCGGCGAGGCTCCAATCCAAGGCGGTGGTCAGGATTTGGGCTAGAGAAAGGGCGAAGGGAACCTGAGGTAAGCTCCAACGCCGGAAGAAGAGGGTTCTTGGGGTAAATAGATTTAAGAGCAAATAGCCCAGGGTGAGAGCGGTGAAAATAACCCCCACGGGATGGACGGACTCAAAGGGCAGGCGCAAAAACTTAGGCACTTGCAGGGGTTCAATCAAAAACATGACCCCCCCCACCGCCAATAATCCCAGCCAAAAACTGGCGTTACAAAAGGCGATGACGGCGCCGATTTGCCCATTACTAAACCCCCAGCGCCGGTAAAGCCGATAGCGAACGGCGCTGCCGCTGAGGAGGGCGAGGCCGATGCTGTTGCTAATGGCGTAACTGGCGAAACTAACCAGGGCGATTTTCCAGTAAGCCAATTTTTGCCCAATAAAACGGCAGGCCAGGGCGTCGTAACCCGTCAGCGCCGCGTAATTGAGAACCGTTAAAAGAAGCGCCCAACGAACTTGCGCTGGGGGGATCTCCTGTAAACTCCGCCAGACCTTCTGCCAGCCGTAATGTCGCAGTTCCGACCGCAGCGCCGCAACCGCAAAGGTAAAGAGAACAGCCCCTAAAACTAGGGGGCCCCAGCGCCGGCAGAATAGCCAAAATTTTGCCACAACCAAAAATCTTAGGGGGTGCTTGGAAAGTTCCTAGCTCTCTCCGGGAATCCCCCTAAATCCCCCTTTGTAAGGGGGACTTTGAAGTCGGTTCCCCCCTTTCCAATGCGCCGTACTGAGCTTGTCGAAGTAGGGGTTAGGGGGGATAAAACCATTTTTAAACACCCTCTTAACCATTCCCGAGGAAACTAGGCTTTTTCATGGCAGACCTCAATGACGGTATGGACGTTGCCCCTAGGGTTGAAGTCCGCTCTGATTTTCAGGAATAAAGGGTCGCAAGCAGAGACAAAATCATCGGCGATTTGATTCGCCAGTTCTTCGTGGGAAATATATTGGTCGCGAAAACCGTTGATATACAACTTAATGGACTTCAATTCCACCACTGTTTGATCGGGACAATAGGTCAGGTACAAGGTGGCGAAGTCGGGATAGCCGGAAAAGGGACATTTACAGGTCAGTTCCGGCAAGGTGATTTGGATTTCGTAGCGGCGCCCAATGCGGGGATTGGGAAAGGTGGTCAGTTTCCCTTCCGTAATCAGCCGCTCTCCGTATTTGAGGTTGGGGTTCTCGGTTTGGCTCATGGCTGATTGAGAAAGGCGATAAATCTAGGATGAAGGGAGGGTTTATCCCCCAAAATTCCCCTTTGTAAGGGGGACTTTGAAGACCGGTTCCCCCCTTTTCAAGGCTACCGTGTACACATAACTAAAAGAATTTCTGAAATTCTCTCAAGAACCCCTCCCTAGCCCTCCCCTTGCCAAGGGGAGGGAACAAAGATTTCTGGTTCTCCCCCTTACCAAGGGGGAGTTAGAGGGGGTTTTGACACTTGTGCATACACAGTAGCCTTACTAAGGGAGGCTACTGTTACTTCCAGTTGCGGGCTACGATTTCCGCCAAGTCAACGACCCGTTGGGAATAGCCCCATTCGTTGTCGTACCAAGCGATGACTTTGATCATGTCGCCGCCCATGACTAGGGTCAAACTGCCGTCCACGGTGGAGGAGCAATCGGTGCCCCGGAAGTCGCTGGAGACCAGCGGCAAATCGGTGTACTCTAAAATCCCTTTGAGATGAGTTTCCGCGGCTTCTTTGAGAACGGCGTTCACCTGCTCGGCGATAGCGCCTTTTTCCACCTGCACGACTAAATCCACTACGGAGACGTTGGGGGTGGGCACCCGCAGGGCGATGCCGTTCAATTTGCCCTTCAGCTCGGGAATCACCAGGGCCACGGCCTTGGCGGCGCCGGTGGAGGTGGGAACAATGTTCACCGCTGCGGCCCGGGCGCGACGCAGATCCCGGTGGCTGGCGTCCAGAATCCGCTGGTCGCCGGTGTAGCTGTGGGTGGTGGTCATGGTGCCTTTGATGATCCCGAATTCCTCGTGGAGCACCTTGGCGATGGGGGCTAGACAGTTGGTGGTGCAACTGGCGTTGCTAATGACCTGATATTCGTCGTGCTGGTAGTCTTTATCATTGACGCCGACGACGTAGGTGCCGATATTGGCGCCTTTGCCGGGGGCGGTGATCAAGACTTTTTTAGCGCCGGCGGTCACGTGCTTGGTGGCGCCTTCATGATCGACAAAAACCCCGGTGGCTTCGATGATCAGATCCACGCCCCAATCTTTCCAGGGCAGATTCAGGGGATTGCGGTCGGAGACGCATTTAATCACCTTGCCGTTAACGGTAATGGAGTTATCGTCGGCGCTGATGTCCACGTTTTCCAGCTTGCCCAGCATGGAATCGTAGCGGAGTAGGTGGGCGTTAGTTCTAGGATCGGAAGTGTCGTTGATGCCCACCACTTCAATTTGGCTCTCGGCCCGGCCCAGCCAACAGCGGAGAAAGTTCCGTCCGATACGGCCGAACCCATTAATTGCGACTCTAATCACTTGCGTCTTGCCCTCAAAGATTTGGATCAGTACAATAAATCAAATTTTAATGACACTAATCATAGCCTAGGATGGGCCGCTAGACTCCGATCCCAGTCTCAAATTTTTTCCTGGGCGGCCCGGGGGGACAAGGTCACATCTTAGTCAAAATACCTATGCCCTGGGGCGGAGTTTTTGTTATGATGACGCCAAACTTATACGGTATCCGTCTGGAGCCTGTATAGTGGCGTGGCTTGTGAGGAGCATCTAAAAAAGTGAAAACGGTTGATTTTGGGGGGCGCCCCTTTCATTTCATCGGCATTGGCGGCATTGGCATGTCGGCGCTGGCCTATGTGTTGGCCAAGCGCCAGTTTCAGGTTTCCGGCTCCGATCTACGGGCCAGCGCCATTACAGAGCGCCTTCAGGGCGTCGGCGCCCACATTTTCAACCGTCAGGAAGCCCAAAATTTAGATTGGTTCCAGTCCGTTCAGGTCAAAAGCTACGCGACCGCGGGCGCCGGCGGCGCCGTGTTAGAAACCGCGGCGACGGGGGAGAGTTCCTTCAGCAACGGCAACGGGCGTCACCCGGTTAATCTCCTGCCCCAGGTGGTCTGCTCTACCGCCATTAACGCCCAGAACCCGGAATACCGGGCGGCTTTAGCGAAGGGTTGTCCGATTTTCCACCGCTCCGACATTTTAGCGGCGCTGATTGACCAGAGCTACGGTATCGGCGTGGCGGGCACCCATGGGAAAACCACCACCAGCGGTCTCATTGGTTATCTCCTGCTGGAAGGGGGCCTAGACCCCACCATTATCGTCGGCGGCGAAGTGGACGCCTGGGACGGCAACGCCCGTCTGGGACAGAGCGACTATCTAGTGGCGGAGGTGGACGAGTCCGACGGCTCTTTAACGAAACACCATCCTAAAATCGGTATTGTTACTAATATTGAACTAGACCACCCGGATCATTACCAATCCCTAGACCAGGTGGCGGAGATTTTCCAAACCTTCCAGTCCCACTGCGAAACCCTCATCGCCAGCGCCGATTGCGAAGTGGTTCGGGCCCGCCTCAATCCCCAGATCACCTACAGCATTAACCCTGAGCAGGCGGCGGATTACCAAGCCCGCAAGATTACGCCCCAAAGTAACGGCGCTTTAGCGGAAGTCTGGGAAAAGGGCGTTTATTTAGGGGAAATGTTGGTGACTCTGCCGGGGAACCACAACGTCAGCAACGCCTTGGCCGCGGTGGCGGTCGGCCGTTTACTGGGGCTAGACTTCGGGGTCATCGCCAAGGCTATCGCCGGTTTCAAAGGCGCGAAACGACGCTTTGAAGAAAAGGGCTACTGCAACGGCGTCACCTTCATTGACGACTACGCCCATCACCCCAGCGAACTACTGGCCACCCTAGCCGCGGCCCGCCAGAAGGTCGCCCAGGGGCAATATCAACGGGTGGTGGCGGTCTTCCAACCCCACCGTTACAGCCGCACCCATAGTTTTCTGGCGGAATTCGCCAGCGCCTTCCGGGACGCGGACCTAGTGGCGCTGACGGATATCTACAGCGCCGGGGAAAGCAACCCCCACAACATTTCCGGCCAGATCCTCGCGGAGGCCGTCAGTCAACATCACCCCCACGTGATTTACCAACCCAATTTGGCGGAACTGCCGGCGCTGTTGCGGAAAACCCTCAAGCCCGGCGACCTCGTCCTCTTCCTCGGCGCCGGCAATTTAAACCAATCCATCCCCGCCGTCATGGCGGCCTGCGCTTAGGTATTCAGCCCCCCTAACCCCCCAATTCTGGGGGGAACCGGATTTCAAGTTCTCCGCCCCTTACGCTCCCCATAACGCTCATGTTGCTCCAAACCCGCCCCCCCGAATCCGTCCCCGCGCCCATCGCTCTGGCCGGAACTTCCGCCGTCATTGTTCCCCAAATGCCCCTGGCGGACTACACCACCTACCGGGTGGGCGGCGCCGCCCAGTGGTACGCGGCGCCGCGCAGTGCCCAGGAGTTAGAGGCGGCCTTTGAGTGGTTCGGCTCCCAAGATATTCCCCTCACCCTCCTCGGCGCCGGGTCTAATTTACTGATTAGCGACCAGGGCGTCGACGGTTTAGTGGTGAGCGCCCGTTATCTGCGGGGCAGTTCCTTTGACGAAGAGCGGGGCGTGATTACCGCCAGCGCCGGGGAACCCATCGCCAAGATCGCTTGGCAGGCCGCCAAACGGGGCTGGCGGGGTTTGGAGTGGGCCGTGGGCATTCCCGGCACCGTCGGCGGCGCCGTGGTCATGAACGCCGGCGCCCATAATCACTGCGCGGCGGAGATTTTAGCCAGCGCCACGGTGATGACCCCGGAGGGGCGCTTAGAAACCCTGACCCCCGAGGAACTGGGCTTTAGCTACCGGACTTCCCGGCTCCAGGGCGACCGGCGCATGGTGATTGAGGCCAGTTTCCAACTGCGGCCGGGTCACAGCCGGGAAGAGATCATGACCGCCACCACCCGCAATTTGCACGCCCGCAAAAGCTCCCAGCCCTACGACAAACCCAGTTGCGGGAGCGTTTTTCGCAATCCGACGCCCCAATACGCGGCCCAGTTAATCGAATGTTTGGGCCTCAAGGGCTACCGCATCGGCGGCGCCGAGGTCTCGGAGCGCCACGCCAACTTTATCCTCAACGCGAGCAACGCCAAGGCCCAGGATATTTTTAACCTGATTCGCCACGTGCAGGCGGAAGTCGCGGCCCGTTGCGCGGTTAATCTGGAGCCAGAGGTTAAAATTCTAGGGCAGTTCGCGCTCTAGGCCATGTCCCTGCTCAATAATCAAAACCTCCCCTATCCCGACACCCTCCACCCCATCATTGTCCATTTCGTGATCGCAATGGTCTTCTTCGCCTATTTCTGCGACCTGCGGGGCTATCTAACCCAAGGCGCCCGGTGGTTGGAGGTGAGTTGGTGGAATCTAGTGACGGCGTCGGTGGCCATTTTTTTCGCCGTCATTTTCGGACAACTGGAAGCCGCCCTCGCCTTGGCCTATCCCGCGGCGGAAAGCGCCCTCAACTGGCACACCGTCAACGGCTGGTCTCTCTCGGCGCTGTTGGTGGCTTTGACGGCTTGGCGGGGAGTCCTCCGGCGCCGGAATCCCCTGAGAGTGCCCGCGGTCTATCTCGGCTTTTTTAGCTTTTTTCTGGTTTTAGTCTGTTTGCAAATTTACCTCGGCTCCCTCATTGATTGGGTCTTCGGTCTCCACAGTTTGCCCGTGGTTCAGGCCACGAAGGAAGGGCTGATTCCATGAATCCCGATCTCATCCAACAGGTCAAAGAAATAGGCTTAAATCTCGGAACGAACGGCCTCCCCTACCGTTTTCCCCTCCACCCTAATTTAGTTCACTTTACCCTTGGCCTGTTTATCATCGCCTTGATTTTTGACTTCGCCGGAACATTTTTCCCTTTAGAGCGCCCAATTTTCAAAGCCTTCGCCATTCCCGCTAGTCGTCGGAGTTTTTACGACGTGGGCTGGTATAACGCCGTGGCGGGGGTTGTCGTCTCCTTCTTTACCGTTCTGGCGGGCTTTTTTGAAATCCTCCTGGCCCAACCCCCGACGGAGCAACTGAGCGATTGGGGTCTCGGCGCCGGAACCACAATGTTGCTCCACGGCGTCGGCGGCGTTCTCCTGCTGGCGCTGATGGCGGCTATGACGGTCTGGCGGGGCTATCAGCGTTTTGTCTGGCGTAAAGACCGGGAAATTCAGGTCAGCGCCGCCTATCTAGTCGCCGCTTTTCTGTTAATGATCTACATGGCGCTCCACGGCACCCTCGGCGCTCAACTGGGCGCGGAATTTGGGGTTCATAACACCGCGGCCCATATTTTAAGAATGGGGGGCAATCCCAACGAGGTTTTACGCTAGGGATTAGCTTTGACCGCTCCCCCTCGGCGCGGGAGTGGTGTTATAGCGGCTTGCAGATTGGTGAGAGACGCACTTCGACTACGCTCAGTGCTCGAATGAAGAGTTTGAGCTATTAGATTGTCCTTCAGTCGAGAGAATACCGCTATAAGCCTAGCCTGAATGTCTAAACCCCAATGGCGTCACTTTAAAAATTCTTTTCAAATTGGAGATTAAAAGTGAAGATAAACCCTAAATATCCCATTTGGTTTCCCTATCCTATTTCGTGGTTAAAGACGATTATTTTAGTCTTGATTGGTTTCCCTTTATCTACCCTAATCATGGCGGGGTATTTGATTGTATTTTCTCAATTTTCTCAAGAGTATTCCCTGATCATGATCCTTCTGGCTGGTCTATGTATTGGGACTCCAATAGTAATTTTTTCTTTATTTTATTATTATCTCTGGTATCGGAAAATCGTTAACACTTCTAAGCGAGCGCTCCTGAGCTTATGGGAAGGCTTTTTTGCAACCGTAGTCTTGACAATTTCTTTTATTGGTTTACTTATTTTATTGTGGCCATTCATCAATTTCTACTGTAGCGCTGGCCCTCAAGAATATACCGAAAATTGCGAAGCGAGAATGCTCGGGAAATTAGCTGGCGGAATGCTGAAAGCCGCGACTTTTATTTTTGATACTAGCAGTGATCGAGGCGTCGTCTGGCTTAACGAAGAGCAGAACTGGTCAGCTAAACCTTGGTTTATTATTTTTTCTATTTTTACGTTATATCTTTACCAATTAGAGTATTTAGTGTTGAAGACAAAGTTGAAAAATGTCGCTACTTTATCCCATTCTGTCCAGAGTAAACTTAAAACTTTGAGAAAACCTAAAGCGGAGCCGAAACAGAATACTATAGACGATGAATTAGCGGCGCTGAAACGAAAAATTGATGAGGAGAATAGTCCTTCAAAATAAGCGCGTCTCACCTTGCCTAAGCTCTCACCCTAATGCCCATCCGCCAGAGAATTAATTGCTATACTTATCGCCATAGCTTAGCCCCCTCCTCAACCCATGATTGCCAGCGCCGCTTCCCCCCTAGAGATTGATTACCCCAGTTCCGACGGAGAACCCTTGGCCGAAACTCAGCAACATGTCCTCGCAATCCTGACAACCCTGGCGCTTCTGCGGATCTACCTGCAAGACCGGCCCGCCGTCGTCTTCGCCGACCAATTTTTATACTACGTCGAAGGGGAACCCAAAAGTCGAGTAGCGCCGGATGTGATGGTGGTTTTTGACATTCCTAAACGGCTTTACCCCCACTACAAGCTCTGGGAGGGTGGACAAATTCCGGCTATCATTATTGAAGTGACTTCCCGAGGGACAAAAGACGTTGATTTGGGTTTTAAAAAGGCGCTGTACCAAGAGTTAGGGGTTTTAGAGTATTGGCTCTTTGATCCCTACGGCGAATGGATTGGGGAACAACTCCGGGGTTATGGCCTGAACGAAGCGGGGATTTATCAGCCCATTGTCGATGGTCGGAGCCAAGTTTTGGGCTTAAGACTCCAGCCAGAAGAGTATCTGATCAGTTTTTATCGTCTCGATACCGGGGAAAAACTGCTCACTCCAGAGGAATTGTATCAAGCGGCCCAGGACGCCAACCGACGGGCGGAGCGCCTAGCCGCCAGGTTAAGGGCATTGGGACTAGAGGAGGATTAGGTCAAGTCCATGTAAACCAAGCCCGTCTTTTTGTCCGTTAACCACTTGAGGTATTTGACATACAAAGTTTCTCCTGGAATCGCTTCGGCAAACTCGGGGGGCTGTTTAAACTGGTTGGCGGGATGGTTATCGAGAATCTCCCGCAGACTTTGGTAGTAGCGGTACCATTTGCGCAGAACCCGCATCAGCTCGTTGAATTTCAAATAGGAAATTTCGTGTTGATGGCTGAGGATAATATATTGGACGATGGCCGCGTAACTCTGGGGATTATTTTGGGAGTCGGAGAGTTCGATAATCTTGCTCAACTTCTCAAACTGGTTTAGATTCTGGGCGACGATATTCGCCAGTTGATTAATATTGTAAATATGGTGGGACTCGATATTCAAAATCAAATCCGCCACCGTTCTAAGCACAGAATAGTCTGTCAATTGAAAAGTTTTCAACAACGCAAGCAGTTTAAGACCAAACTCGTTCTCAGAGATTTGATCTAAATGTTCTACGTAGGACTGGATCGCTTCTTGACCTTCGGAGGTCTTAATTTGGATCACCAACTCTCCCGCTTTTTCCGTCACTTGTTGACGAAAGGACTGAGGATCGGCGCCGGTCTTTAACAGCCCTTCGATAAATTGGTAAAAATCTTGTTGCTTGTAACCTCGGTACCGCAGTTCTGTTTGGTCGATGGCGATGAAAGAATCCTTGGCGTTAATAGCGAGTTGTAGCAAACGAGCGCTTTCATAAAGACCGGCGTATTCTCCAATTCCCTTAGAGAGCATATATTTGGTTTTGACAAACATCAAAAATTCTTCGGCGCCGAACTTATCACTGTCAATGGCCTCCGCTGTTTTGGCGAAGACCCGAATATCCAACATTTGGCGTTTCCACTGAGTGATGGCGGACTCCGGCACGTCTTGCTTGCCCGACTTCTTGAGAAGATCGCTCAACAACCCCCCCTCTCCCGTGACAGGACGGTTCCACCACGGTTGGGTCGATTGGGCGTCGGCGCTGGTCAGAGGTTCTTGGGCGGGGTTGGTCATAGACGGGTTTAGGCGGGGACAATCTACCAGAAAGCAAGACTATCCTAGCGTATCTAGCCGCTAATTCCTACGGTCAGAAGATTAGAGGGCGGTTTCCTCCGTATCAAAATCGACATAGACCATACCGGTTTTGGGATCGGTGAGCCATTTTTTGTACTTCATATAGACCGCTTCGCCGGGAATCGTTTCCTGAAAGGAAGGGGGTTGTTTGAACTTGTGGGGCGGACGCGCCTCTCGAATGCCAATCACCGTTTGATAGGGGCGATACCAGCGTTTTAAGATGCCCATCAATTCCTCAAACTGCATGAAAGAAAGGCCGTAACGGTAAAATAGGCCAATCACTTGAATAATCCGCGCATAGGTATCAGGATTATTTTTATCCTTAGAGACGCTAATAATTTTGCGGAGTTTATCGAAAGCGTCAAAATTAGCCATAACTAGCGGCGTCAGCGGTTCGTAGGTGTGTAAATCCCGCTTGTCTAGGGTTTGGATCAATTCCGAGATCCGGCGCAAAATGGAATAGTCAGCCAGTTGATAGGCTTTAAACAAAGAGAGGAGTTTTAAGCCCAGTTCCTTTTCCGAAAGACGATCTAAATGCTTAGAGTAACTTTCTAGAGCGATTCGTCCTTCTTCGGTCTTCACCTGAAGGATCATTTCCGCTAATTTGGTTTGGACGTTTTGCCGAAATTCTTCAGTGGATTTAAAGCTACCTAAAAGCCCCTCGACATATTGGTAAAAGTCCTGTTGCTTTGAGCCGCGGAACCGCAATTCCGTCTGGTCAATGGCGATGAAGCTATCTTTGGCGTCGATGGCCAA
Source organism: Cyanobacteria bacterium RI_101 (assembly GCA_016471375.1). GTDB lineage: Bacteria > Cyanobacteriota > Cyanobacteriia > Cyanobacteriales > Microcystaceae > Synechocystis. The sequence goes on along the minus strand of WGLZ01000030.1, from coordinate 85,227 downwards.
CTGCAAAAGGGTGACGCTATCGTCTAAATCGGCGTATTCGCCAATATGCTTAGTGAGTAAATATTTGAGCTTGACGTAAATCAAAAACTCTTCCTTGCCAAACTTGACGTCGTCCAAGACCTCCGCGTTTTTGCCCAGCACCCGGAGATCCGTCATGGCCCGGTTGTGGAGAAAGAGGTCGCTCTCGCTCACCGTCTCCCGGTTGCCAAAAAAGAGACTGAGCAGTGGATGGAGCCAGCGCCCGATTAACCCCTTGTCGCTAAAAATTCCCCGGCGCCACCAAGGCTTCGGGGGCGTTTGGGGCGTAAGGGTGGTTTTTGAAGATTTATCCATGGGGATGACTCAAACCGGCGGTTTAAGAGGATTGAACAGAGGGGCTAAGGCCTAGGGACTCCAATTATATCGAGCCTCCGGTAAAATGAGCATGGCGTCCCCAAAAGAATAAAAACGGTATTTTTGGTCAATCGCCTCCTGATACAGCGCCAAAAGACGGGGCCGACCAATAAGGGCGCTGACTAACATCAACAAACTGGACTTGGGTAAGTGGAAATTAGTAATCAGCCCGTCCACTAGGCGCCAACGATAGCCGGGATAGATAAACAAATTCACCTCCCCCCGGAAGGGGGTTAGGGATTCTTGGTCTAACTGAGTCAATACCCCTTCTAGGGAGCGCACAACGGTGGTGCCCACGGCGATGATCCGTCCGCCCCGGGCCCGGGTTTCTTGAATCGCGGCCACCGCGGCGGGAGGAATTTCCACCCATTCCTGATGCATGACATGATCTGTAATCTGGGCCGTTTCCACCGGGCGAAAGGTCCCCACCCCTACGTGGAGGGTAACGGCGGTTTTCTGAATACCTTTGCGAGCCAGCGCCGCCAAGAGTTCCGGGGTAAAGTGGAGACCCGCGGTCGGCGCCGCGACGGCGCCGGGAGTCTGGCTATAGACGGTTTGGTACTGTTCCGGCTGGGCGGCGCTTTCCGAGACGTAGGGAGGGAAGGGAATCTGTCCGTAGTCGTCTAAAATTTCCCCTAAACTTTGCTCCGGGGGTAAGGCAAACTCCAAAATCCTGCCGCCGGTGGCGTCGTCTCGGTCAACCACTATCGCTTTGAGCGGCGCTAGTCGGGGATTAGTCGGGGAAGGAAAAAAAAGTTCGGCGCCGGGGCGGAAGCGTTTACCCGGTTTCACCAAGGCTAACCAGCGCCGGGGAGAGAGTTCCTGAAGCAGTAAACTTTCCGCGGGCTGTCCCTGAGCCGTTTCTCCCAGAAGGCGGGCGGGAATGACTTTAGTGTCGTTAACCACTAACAGATCCCCGGGGCGGAGCCATTGGGGCAAGTCAAAAAACCGTTGATGACAATGTTCTTGAGGCGAATGAATAACTAACAACCGGGAATGATCCCGAGGCGTCGCCGGGCATTGGGCGATGGCCTCCGGGGGCAAGAGGTAGTCGTAACTGTCTAAAAGCTCGTCGGGATTCATGGTTAAGAGCGCGAACAAAAAAGCGCCGGAGATTTTTTCCACAGACGGATGAGGCGATGGCGGCGGCTGGTTTCGGCTAATTCCAAACTAATAGACAGCCTTCAATGGCTTCGTATAAATTTTGGAGCAGTTCTTCAAAGCTGTCGCCCTGGGTTGCGCAACCGGGAATGGCAGGAACCTCCGCCCAATAACCGTCCTCTTCTTGATGGATAATCACTTTAATTTTCATGGAATTGTTTTGAAAGTTGATAATTAAATTATAGTGTAAGTTTGAAAATAACGCTTTTTATTGTTTTTAAGGATATCAGATTTTACAGCGCCGACTTCTCCATTGGTTAGGGTTGACTGACCGGCGCCGTGTAGAGGGAAGTTAAGACATCATGTCCAACACTTCGTAAAGAGTTGACAATTGCTAAGGGTAAGTTTTCGTTACTATAAAATCTAGCCATTTTCATCTTCTGAGTTATAAGAAGTAATAATGTTATCAATTTCCGAAGAGTGTTCTTGATAATAATTTCTGACCGTGACTAAATCAAATGCGGTCAAGACTGGGAAGTTATGGAGTAATTCTTGATCGTCAGCGCCTTGTTTTTGAAGAGAAATAATAGTCCAAACCGGAATACGGGTATTACGAATACGAGCATGACCGCCACAAACGCCCTCTGTTTTTTGGATATTTCTAGTGGAGAGGATTGTTTGAAAGAGGGAGTAGTCTTCTGGGGAGAGGGATTCAATAACTTGAACTAAGGATTCGATTAATTTTGCGTTCATAGAATTAAGAAAAATCGTTAATTTTTTTATGGTTGGCTGACCGGCGCCTTTAGGATGATAGTTTGTTAAATAATTAAAAATTTCTAATTCTAGAGCATTATGAATTTACCAAATTACAGAAGTATAGAAATTAGCTATTTTTTGATCCGCCGTGATAATAGAACCATGATATTGTTCAGCAATAGCGACCACAACTCTATCAGCGGGATCTCGATGTTCCCATTTTAACTTGACACTTTCTAGCCAAATTGTTTCATCAATTGGAATAATTTGGATAACATGAGATTTTTTAAGCGCAATCATGTAATCATCGAGGCTTACTCCTAAGTTTAACTTACTATTTTTGACTTTGAGCGCTATTTCCCAAATGGCTATCGATGGAACAATGCCATTTTTCAGTTGCTCCATCCGCTCACACGCTACTTTGGCTTTGGGGGAAAGTTTATCAGGATCTAAACTCCACCAAATTAAAGCACAAGTATCAAGAACAATATTCATGTTTTTGTCCATTCTTCTGTCGTTGGAGTGGTTAAATCTTCAAAGTATTGAACTTTACCCCGCATATCTTTAAATAATTCTTCAGTGCTTGAAGAAGGTTGATATTGGGAGATTTTCGCAACTGTTTTCTCTCCATCAGTGACTAAAATTTCTTCCCCTTCAACCTCAACTAACCGCAACAGTTCTATTAAGTTTTCTTTCAGTTTATTTTTATTGATAGTTTTCATTGTTTTAGTGAATAGCTGGGATAATCATAGATAATAGCAGATTTTACAGCGCCGACTGCATAACTCTTCTAGACAAGATCACTATCGTAAGTCCCAGGTTATCTGCACGAGGTCTTCGGGATCGCCGACAATGACATCAGGGCGATTCACTAATTTATCGAGTTTACTAGAAGATTCAATGGGTATGATTCCAAGACATTTATCTTGGAGATGACAAAAATCCAGAATTTCGACTAATACAAGCTGATTTTCTTGAGAATAGTGTAGGATAACGTCACTTTCCTGATCGGCATAGGCGATTGGCTCGTCAGAGAGTTCAATCAAAAGAGCGTCAGTCTCTTTATCATAGTTGATTTTTTTCATATAGCTAGAAAAGTTCTACACAAAAGAGATTATAGGATAGGAAAGAATTTTATGATCTTCTGTAATCATTTGAAAATTATGATGTAAGGCTTGACAAATTAACAAACGGTCAAAAGGGTCACGGTGTAGTGGCGGCAACTCAGTTAGCCTAGTAATAGTTAACTCATTTATTGATAAACTTTTAATAGAATGTCTTTTGCGTTGTTTGGGAAGGTAAATTTCAGGGGATTCTGGAAAAGATAATTTACCAATTTGATATTTAATAATAGCTTCCCAAATAGAAACGACACTAAGATAAACTTTATTCTCCTGATCGCTAATAATGTCGTAGTAGTAATCCGATAATTGATTACTATTGCTGATAAACCATAGAAAAATATGGGTATCTAAGAGAATATTCATGGATTGTCAAAAAGTTTGATAATATCTTCTGGGAGTGGATCGTTAAAGTTGTCGGGGACAATAAATTCTCCTTGACACAAACCAATCGGACGGCGCTTTTTTGTTTTAGTGGTAATGGGTTTAATTTCAGCGATAGGTTGATCCGCTTGAGTCAGGATCAAGCTGTTACCTTCTTGAATAAGTTTCAGTATTTCAGGAAGTTTGTCTGGAATTTCATTTAAGTCAAGAGCTTTGATTGTATCCATATTGAGATTTTTTAAAGGTTTACTTTACTTTAAGGATAGCAGATTTTACAGCGCCGACTTTCCCATTGGTTAGGGTTGACGAACCGGCGCCGTTAGGATGATAGTTTGTTGGGTGATGAGGCTGTAGAGAACGTCGGGATCTAAGTCGGCGCCGTTGGGCCATTGAATGGTTCCAAGTTCTGGATTAACGGTGACTTGGGCGAAATAGTTGGGATCGCTGAGGGGGGAAAATACGCCTTTAAATTCGATCTGTTGTTGAATGTTAATAATTCCCTCTTGGTTATCTTCAAAACGAAGATAGAGTTGATAATTGGGGAGGGGTTGAACGGCGATGATGTCTTTTAACATAGTTATTCTAGGGGGTGAATTTTTTCTAAAGGTCGCTGTTGTTTGGCGAGTTCCCAGTTGGTTTGTAATTGTGATTGATATAAGCCCGCCCACTCGACGACTAAGCTAAGAACTCTAGGCGTCAATTTACCGGCTCTCTGGGGATCAGGGTGGTAGCCAAGAGGCCAATTAGGCAAAACCCTGACTGCGCAAGGTTTCCTCACCGACGACCGAGGATTAATTGTATAACAGGATATGATTTTCATCGCCATTCCCAGAGAGCCATTCTTTTTTAGGGTTTCTACGGTTTGACCAGCGCCGTTTCCAGGGAGATCTTTAAGTTGGTATTGTCGCTAATAGTATAGTTTAGTTTTTCAAAGCCGATGACTTCCCCTTGTTGATTTTTCATCAAAATGACTTCGTCTCCTGTTTCTTCGCAGAGATATTCTGAGGATCGTTCCCCAAACCAGACGGTTAGGGTATTTCCTATCGAGTCATAATAAACATTTACTTCTGCCATTGAATTTCTCCTTCTTTAATTGCGTCGGTAGGATAGGCGGTAATCAGAAAACCATCGCCGTTGAGTTTACGGATAATGGCGCAGAGCCAGCGTTTTGGTCGCTGAAATTTATAAAAAAGGTAAACATTGGGATCACTACGGCTACGCCGAATTTCGTCGGGTTGAGTAAGGGTTTCTTGAACCAGCTTTTCTTGTTCTTGCATGATGGGATGTTTAATCTGGGTGATAATTTCCCAGTAGGTAATACTGACTCGAATGGTACAGTTAAGGGGCGTTAAAACTTGGAAAAATAGATCATCGTTGGTCATGGTTCGGATTTTCCTAAAATCATGGCTTCAACTTCCTGTAATATGACTATATGATTTCCTTCCCTTGGAGTTCTTTAGGTATTCCATAGAGATAATGATCTAAGTTTTGGGCAAAGTCTGTGGGCAATGGTTGACTTTCTTCAATAGTGTCAGCGTGAAGCCGATCAATAAATTGCAGAAAATCGGGTGTATTTTCTAGTTCGTTGAGAAGTTGTTCTCGTTCAGACATGATTCATTTTTCCTTTTTAGTAAACTGAGATTTAATGGGTTCAAAGTTATTGAGAGTTTTCGATAATGGCGATCTCCTCCTCGGTAAGGCCGTAGAGTTCATAGACGAGGCGATCAATTTCGGCCTCTAAGGCGCTGGTGTCGGCTTTGGGATCAGCTTTTTTCGCATCAAGGATTTGATCAACTAAGTTAATCAATCTAATTTGCTGGTTTAAATCAATATTTTTGATTGGAATTTGCCGAATATCCTCTGGATAAATACTAGAGTAAGTTCCCTGAAGAGTATCTGTGCTCAAGAATTTCTCGAAGTAATATGTACAAATTTTTGAATTTAAAACTGAAAGTATATACTTTATTGAAATAGAATTATTTAAAGATATATTCCATTTGTGTTCTGGTTTTTGGAAATTTAAGATTTCTGTATTCCATTTGACCAAGTGCATTAAATTATCATTAGAATAATAGCCTTGGTCATCATAGCAAGCAATAAATCTATTATTAGCACCGCTAATTCTTCTGACAATAATTTTTTCTGATTCAAAAAGTAGTGGATATTTGGGACGATGAAAATGATCTTGTTTAGATTCATAATCTATATAGTCATTTTTATACTCAATAGTATAAGGAGATAAATTTAATCCAACAATATATTTTTTGTATCCACTCTCGTAATGCTTGTAAATTACATCATCCTTCGTAAATTTTAACTTACTTTCTTTTTTTGAGTGGGCCACAACTCCTGTATTTACGCAAACTAACTCGCCTAAAAGAGTAGAATCTTTTTTGATTTTCTTATACAAAGAAATATCACTGTCAGAAACTTTTGTTTTGAATGCGTAGTTCTTTAGCTGTAGATAGAAATCTTGGGAGACAAAATGATGATGAGATTCAATACCCATCTTTATTTTTATTTTATTTTCAGAAGCCATTGAGCTACTTATGATGTATATACCTGTTTGTCTTGCCACATCTTCAAAAACACAAGCTTGTTGAAAATCAAGCAATTCAAAAATTGTTACGCTTTTCAACAAGTGTTTTCTTAACTCTGTTGAATGTTTTTCTTTGTAGAAAGACGTTGGAAGAATATAAGAATTTAATCCTTTTTGTGTAGAAATTTTTTGAGCAAGAACAACAAAGCAACTAAATAAGTCCCAGTGACCATTTAGATAAGGACTATACTCCTTTTCTAGTAATAAAACTAAGCTCCTATTTTTTTCTGATAAATCCCAGTTAGAAATATAAGGAGGATTCCCAATCACCACATCAAACCCCACAAAATCCCCCTCATCCGTCAACACCTCTGGAAACTCAAAGCGCCATTCCAGAGCATTATCATAAAGACGACTGCTTTTCTCCTCCTCAATAGTTGCCCGGAGCTTATCGATCTCATTTCTTAACTTAGTAATTTTCTTCTCCCGCTCTTTCTCTAATTTTTCTGCCCTTGTATCTAATTCTATTTTAACGCCTAGAGAAAAAGGACGTTGGAAATTTTCTAGCTTGGATAGCTCGTTTTCCAAACGATCTAGAGTAGTCTTTTTCGGATGATTCTTTTTGGGTAATGAAGCCTTCATCACTTCTTTACTTTTTTTGATATTCTCTTTAGCCCTTTTTTTATCTTTCTTACTTCTTGCGTCAAAATATTCATGCACTGCATTTTTATAGTCTGTAATATATAATTGACTTTTTTGCGTAAATAAGACAGATTTCAAGTCAGAATCTATCGAAAACTTACTGATTAGCGAATTACCGTGCTTAATATTAATATCAATGTTTGGCAACGTCTCCAACTGTTCATCGGTGCGATAATAAGCGTTTTTTAACAACTCAATCCATAAACGCAGACAACAGATCTGTACCGAATTTTTATTAATATCCACCCCAAACAAACAGCCCTCAATAACCGTTTGCTTCTCATGGAAAAGCGCCTCCTGCACCCTCTGCGACTCCCGACCGCCGGGATGATACTCAAAAAAGTCCCCCTTCTCATCCAGAATCACCAACTCATCATCAACCACCGCAATATGATAACCCTTTAACAGCATTCCAGAACGATCCATTAGAATTATTAACTCGCTCTTAATCGCAATCATCTCATTCAGCGCCGACACCAAAAAATGCCCCGAACCCACCGCTGGATCGCAGATTTTTAGGGAATTAACAATCTCGTTTGCTTCCTGCGTAACATCATCAATGCGATTATGAATGCGATTACGTAAATCTGTTAAATCTGCGCAATCCCAACCCTTAACCTCCCGGAACTTCTGCAATACCGCCCGACGGATCGTCTCCCGACACATATACATCGTGATAAAGCCAGGAGTAAAATAGGAACCGTCCTTATAACCATTAATTCGCTCAAAAATGCGGCCCAACACTGAAGAATTGATCAGACGCTTTTGGTCTTGCTTCAGCAGACCCGTCTCCCCACTGCCAAAATCATAGGCGTTCAAAAACGCAAACAAATAAGCCAGCGCCGACATCGAACCCGTCCGGGGCTTACCTCCGTCGTCCAACAAAACCGTGCCCTTAACAACCGGCAATTCCTCATTTTGCAAATTGCTAATCACAATCGTTCGGCGCTCTAAATCCGTCATCTCAAACAACGAACTATTCAGATAGGGCACCCGCGGAAACTTCCCCTGAGCCGCTGAGGAACGCTCCGCCGCCGGAACCGCCAACACCTCAAAAAATAACTGTTGCAAGGCGCCGTAATCCTTAATCTGATCCCCGTTCAAAAAGCGATAGAGATCCCGCTCCTCCCGGTGATAACTGAGCAACTGCGCTTCCAACAACTTCAAAAATAAAACCCGATTCACCCAGACAATCACCAACGCCAAAGCGGCGCCGAATAACTGCTCCTCCTCCGTGTCCCCATAACTCAACGGATCGTCTAGGGACGCTAACTTATCCAAACTCTGAATTTGGCTAATTGCGTTTTCCAACAAAGACCCCGGCAGGCGCTCCTTCTCCCCCAGGCGCTGGATCAACTTCTTCCCCTTGGACTTCACCACCGTCAAGCCCATCAGGTGCAACAACTCGCTATAAAACCCCTCGTCCAAACGATTGCTATCATTAGCCGACGGCAACTTTAACCAATACTCCGGCGCGAAGACCTTAAACAAATCCGTCAGCGCCTGCTCGTCCGTCTCCTCCCGGATAATCGACTCGTAATCCCGCAGATCGACGTAAACAAACTTTAGCTGATCCTCTACCTCCGCGATGGCTGGTTGAGCGATATTCTCGTAAAAATAATCCGTTGTTCTCCCCGTTAACCGCCCCGATTGAAAATCTAGAAACCGTTTCTCCAACCGCTCCACAAACAGGCGCTCGAACTGAGCCGCGTCAAAAATAAACCACTCGTAAAGATTGCTAATCACCAGGCGCTTCAGCTCCAAATTGCCGCCCTGTAACCGCTCCTGTAAAAAATAAAAGACCAACTGCCGGAGCGCCTTACTATTCAGCCGATCCGGTTTCGGCGTCTCCGCCACCCCATCTCCGGGGCGCTTTAACTCCAGAATCGCCGCCACAGGACTCTCCGCCGTCTTGCCCCCGTGGACAACCAGATCCCCGCCGCCCTGAGCGTAGTTTTTGACGTTGATAAAGTAGGGACAGGTTTTATCCCCCTCCCCCCGCAGAGCGACGGTTAAATAATCTCGAACCAGCGTTTTATGAAACTCCTCCGTCTCGCTCTCCTTGACCTGGTCTAACAGCGCCGCCAGCGCCGAGCGCCAAGGACGCCAGCGGTCTAGGGGCGGCCGCCATTTCAGCAACGACTTATTTTCCGCTAGAGCTTGACGGGGGGTTTGTCGGGTCATGGCGCTGAGGAAGAGGGGTGTTTTTTATTCTGCCCCAAAACTTCGGCGCCGATCCAGACCGGCAAGTTTGGCGGCCGGGAACCTTGCCTCCCTGACCGAAAAATTACGCGCCAAACCTGTCCAAAGGGGAAAACTAGGATAGAATGAGCCTATCCACTCCGGGACTCACTTAATCTAGCCCACTGTGAAACGTTTTCCTTCCGATTTTCGACCCGTTGTCGTCCTTCTCCGGTTTTGCAACTCCCTCCTTGAACCCCGGTCGTTCCCGGCGAACTAATTCCCCCGACTGTCCGCGCCAAGGAGTATCTTGATCCGTTTAGGAGCTTGCCCGAATTATGTTACATCGTAAAATTTACCAATTCTGTCAGGATGGTCAGGAAGTTTGTATTTATTTGCGTGACCAGCAGCGTTGGATTGAAGGCGCCAAAATCCTCGCCCTAGAGGGGGATTTAGTGACCATCCGCTACGAAACGGAAGAGGAAGACGAAATCAGCGCCTGGGAAGAAATGGTGCGTCTGGAAAGTATCGGCGCGGTCAACCGCAAGTTAGCGTCCGTCTCCCGTCTTAACCCCGACATTTTAGTCTCCGACGAATGCCCCGAGGCCGAGCAAATCTACGCCGGTCGGGCCGAGTCCGACGAGGACGAGGACGAGGACGAATAAGAGTTTCACTTAAACAATCCCCATGGCGGAAAAGACTTGTTTACTGGTCGGCGGCGGTCTAACGGGGTTAATCGGCGCCGCCGTTCTGGCCCGTCGGGGGTGGCGCGTTCAAATCCTCGATAAAGGTCGGGGGATTGGCGGCCGTCTGGCCAGTCGGCGCTTGACCTCCGGGGAGCAAACCGGCTGTTTCGACTTCGGCGCCCAGTATTTCACCGTCGGTAGTCCCCAATTCCAGCCTTGGGTTCAGGAGTGGCTCGACGCGGGCGTCATTGTCCCCTGGTCCGAAGGCTTTCCCACCTTAACGGGGACATTCCGCAACGCCGAAAAAGTCGCTTACCGCGGCGCCGAAAACAATCGGAGTTTAGCCCAATATTTAGCGGCTCAGTTGGCGCCCCAGCCGGTCTTAACCCAGCGCCGGGTTTTGGATTTTCGCTGGCGGGAGGGGGAATGGCGCGTCCGGGCGGAAGTCCTTACCGACGGCGCCGAGGCGGTTTACTCGGCCCAAGCCCTGGCGCTGACGGCGCCGGTTCCCCAATGCTTGGAACTGCTGGAGAGATCTGAGATTTCCCTAAAGCCGGACATCCGGGCAAAGTTAGAAAATGTAACTTACGCTCCCTGTTTAACCCTGCTGGCGCTCCTCGAAGAACCGGCCCAAATTCCGCCGCCGGGGGGGCTGTGGTTAACGGGAGACCCCCTGGGCTGGATCGCCTGCAATCACCAAAAGGGCGTTTCTCCCCAGGGGTACGCCGTCACGATCCAAGCCGGCCCCCAGTGGAGCGCCGACCATTTTGAAGCGGAGACGGAAGCGATTACCGCCCAAATGCTGGAAGCCGCCCGCCCTTGGCTCGGTTCAAAGGTTTTAACCACCCACCTCCACCGTTGGCGCTACAGCCAGGTTCTCCAACCCTACCCGGAACCCTGTTTATCCCTGCCGGCGCCGGGGCCCTTGGTATTAGGGGGAGACGGTTTTGTGGGGGGGAAGGTGGAAGGCGCCGCGTTATCCGGTTTGGCGCTGGCTCAGTCCTTACTGGTTTCGCTATAGGCCAAAACCAAGAGTGCGTTGACAAGGGCCGCGGCGACAGGGGAGCCGCCTTTATTTCCCTCAATGGCGATTTGGGGCACAGGTAAGCGGGCCAGCGCCGCCTTAGCTTCCAAAACCGAGATAAAGCCCACCGGAGCGCCGATAATCAGAGGCGGTCGCGGCGCCTGGGGGGGAAGAGATTCAATCGTTCGACAAAGCGCTAAGAGCGCCGTGGGGGCGTTGCCAAAGACGTAGACGGCGCTGGGATACTGGGCGAAGCAGTGTAATAGGCCCGTTTCGGTTCTAGTTTTGCCCGCTTCCGCCTCGGCGGTGAAATCCAAAGCTGTTAAGACTGGATTCTGAAAAGTCTTAGCCGCCATGCCCAGAATCCCCTGCCGCGTCATGGTCACATCCGCCGCGATGGGAGTTCCCTTCCGCAGGGCCTCTAAGGCCGCTGGGATCGCTCCGGCGCCGACCCGCAAAAGAGTTAAATAGTCAAAATCCGCCGTGGCGTGGATGACGCGGCGAGCGAGAGCGTATTCCTGGGGAGAAAGACTGTGGGCGCCGACCTGGCGGTCAATCACGGCGAAACTTTGCTCAAGGATGGGATGATTTAAGCCCATGTCCCCGCCGGCGCCGTCAGTTGGGTGGAGACCAGCGCCGCCTTCAGCATCTCCGGGGAGACCTCGAAGGGCAAGCGGTGCAGGTCGGATTGGGGGGCGCAGGTAAATTGGGCCACCTGGTCTAGCTCCGCTAGGGTAATCTGCCCTAAGCCTAAATCGTTTAAAGACCGGGGCAGACCGATTTCCCCGTAAAACTTGAGCAGTTGTTGGCGAGCCGTGAGCGCCAACTGGTTAGCGGACACCATTTCCTCTAGACGCAGTTGAACTAAAATCCCGTAGGCCACCTTTTCCCCGTGGAGGGCGCCGTGGGCCTGGGGCAGTTGGGTTAATCCGTTATGCACCGCGTGGGCGCCGACGGTGCGACAGTTAGCTCCTCCCAAACCGCCGCTGACCCCCGCCAGCAAGACCGTCGCGTCCACCACTTCCCGCCAGGTTTGCCCCCCCGGCTCCTGTAGCGCCGGGACGGATTTTTGCAGGAGCAGGTCCCGCAGAACCCGGGCCTGTTGCACCGCCGCGATGGTGAGGGTGTCCGTCGAGTCGGCGCTGCTGACGGAGGCTTCGTACCATTTAGCGATGGCGTCGCCAATGCCCGCCACTAGGGTTCGGGTCGGCGCCGCTAAAATGAGGTCGTAGTCCAGGAGCAGTAAATCGGGACACCGGGGCAGGGGTACGTCGTAAAGAAAAGCGCCTTCGGGGCTGTAAATGTTTCCCAGCGCCGTCCAAGCCGCGCAGGTGGCGCCGGAGGTCGGAATGGTAATAATGGGCAGTCCGGTTTTAAAGGCCGCTAATTTGGCCGTATCCAGAGCTTTGCCGCCGCCGACGCCGAGGATCAAGTCGGCGCCTTCTCCTTGAATCGCCTTTTCCAACCGATTCAGGGACTCTTCGCAACAGTCCGGGCCGTAGTGAAACGCGGGATACTCCGCCAGCGCCGGGCAGTGGGTTTTCGCCTGGGCTAAACTTTGCGCTCCGCCGATCAAAACCGGCTTTCGCCCCCACTGGCTTAACTCTGGCGCCCACTCCGATAAGGAACAGCGTAAAACTTGACGGGGCGCGACGCAGAGACTAGGGAGCAAAGGCGTTGGAGTCATTGGCCAGAGAGTTTAGGGGGTTAAGTATTCCTAAAAGTCTATCGCGACTTCCCCGAAATCGGCTCTTTCCGGCGCCGACAGAAAAAAACGCAAAGATAATGTGGGCCTAACGAGTTCTTAACCTTGGTGTGAGACTTTGGAACAGGATTTTGGCGAACCGTCGCCAGAACCTTGTCTTGTCCCTCGTTAAAAACTCGCAACTCCTATGGCAACTGTTAAAGGAACTCCCGGTAACGACCTGATCCTTTCTGGTCTTGATTTTGAAGGATTGGAGGATGTGGTTCTCGGTTTAGGGGGCGACGACGAAATTGACGCCGGGTTTGGCGCCGGGGGCAATACTCTCGGGGGCGGCGAAGGCTCCGATTTAATCTTTGCCGGCGCTAACGACCAGGTCTTAGGGGACGGCGGCGCCGATGAATTGGACGCCAGCGACGGCGGCGGCGACAACGCGCTCTGGGGCGGCGCCGGCAACGACACAATTTTTGCGGGCAATAGCGACCGGGTTTTAGGCGGCGCCGGGGATGACGAGATTTACGCCGGGACGGGGGATAACCGTCTCTGGGGCGGGAGCGGTCGAGACCGGTTTTGGTTGGCCGCGGCGGAAGCGCCGGAGAGCGTCAATACGATTGAGGACTTTGATCCCCAGGCGGATCGCCTGCGAGTGGAACTGACGGGGGTTGACGGTTTAGAGGATTTAAGTTTTACGGACCAGGGTGAAGACACCTTAGTTAAGGTGGCGGCCACGGGAGAAGAATTGGCCCTGATTAAACAGACGGCTCCGGCTAGTTTTGGCCCCGGCAATGTGGAGGTAAGCCAAAACGCGACGGTTAACTCCGGCGCTCTGCGGGTGGCCAGTTTTAACGCCTCTCTCAACCGGAGCGCCGAGGGACAGTTAATCGCCGATCTCTCCACCCCGGATAACGCCCAAGCTAAAACCATCGCCGAAATTATCCAGCGCAATAACCCCGATATTGTTCTCATCAACGAGTTTGATTTCGACGACCAAGGCGCCGGGGGCGGCAGTCTGGCGGCGGCGCTATTCGCCCAAAATTATTTGGCCGTCGGTCAAAACGGCGCCGCGCCGACAGAGTATCCCTACGTTTACGTCGCGCCCTCTAATACCGGGATTCAATCCGGTTTGGATTTAGATAACGACGGCGTCGTCGGCGGCCCGGGCGACGCCTTTGGTTTCGGCTTCTACGAAGGGCAGTTCGCCATGCTCCTGTTGTCGAAATACCCCATTCTGACGGAGGAAGTCCGCACCTTCCAAAATTTCCTCTGGCAAGATATGCCCGGTAATTTACTGACCAACGACCCGACGGAAGGGGAAAACAATCTGGCCAATTTCTACTCCCCCGAGGCGGCGGAAATTTTGCGTCTTTCTTCTAAGAGCCATTGGGACGTCCCCGTAAGCGTCAACGGCGAAATTATTCATATTTTGGCGGCCCACCCCACCCCCCCGGTGTTTGACGGCGCCGAGGATCGGAACGGCAAACGCAATTTTGACGAGATTCGCTTTTGGAGCGACTATGTGACCCCCGGTCAGGGCGCCTATCTCTACGACGACCAGGGGCAAACGGGCGGACTGCAAGCCGGCGCTAAATTTGTGATTGTGGGCGACCACAACGCCGATCCCTTTGACGGCGACTCCTACACCAATCCCGATGGTATTGACGCGGCGGATCAGTTTTTCCTCACCCCCGCCATCCAAGGTTCCCCCACCGACGCCAGCGTTACCCCCGCCAGCGCCGGGGGGCCGGACGCGGCGGAGCGCCAGGGAGGATTAAACGCGACCAGCGAAGGCAATCCCGCCTTTGACACGGCGGACTTTGGCCCGGATACTACGGTGCCCAACCTGCGGGTGGATTACGCGCTGCCGTCCTACAATACGACCATCGCCGGCGCCGGGGTCTTCTGGCCCACAGCGGAAGATCCCTTGTTTGATCTGGTGGGAGATTTTCCCTTTCCCAGTTCCGACCACCGTTTGGTCTATGTGGATTTAGCCCTAGGCAATGGCGGCGCTAGCAGTCAAGACCGAGTGGTGGTTAAAGACCTAGAATTTTTAGGTTTAACCACCTTCGCCACGGGAACGGAATTTAACGGCGCCCAAGTGGGAGGACTCTCCGGCGTCGCCTACGACGGCGCTTTAAACCAGTACTATGCCATTAGCGACGACCGCAGTCAGATTAACCCCGCCCGCTTCTACACTCTCGGCATTGATTTAACGGACGGCGCTTTGGACGACGGGGACGTCTCCTTTACCGGGGTGACGACTTTAACTGACAAAGACGGCAATCCCTTTCCCCTCAACGGGAGCGATTTTGAAGGCGTTGCCTTGACGGAAAACGGCAGTGTTTACCTCGCCTCGGAAGGGGTGGCCAGTACCAACACCTTGCCTCTGTTGGGGGAATTTTCCCTCTCCGGGCAACAGTTGGCGGCGCTGGACTTGGATGACAAATTTATTCCTAACCCAGAAGGAACCCAAGGCGTCCGCTCTAACCTCGCCTTTGAAAGCGCCGCCATCACCCCCGATGGGCGCTACTTTTACACGGCGGTGGAAAACGCTTTGGTTCAAGACGGCTCGATTTCGACCCTAGAAGACACGAGTTTGTCCCGGATTCTCAAATACGATTTAACCACCGGCGCTGTGGTGGCGGAATACGTTTACGAAGTGGAGACTATTCCCCAGGGGTCTAACCCCCCCGGCGGTTTCGCCGATAACGGGTTGGTCGAGTTAATTGCTCTGGATAATAACGGCACTCTCTTGGCGCTGGAGCGTTCCTTCGCCGCCGGGGTGGGCAACACGGTTAAGCTGTATCAGGTGTTAACTCAGGGCGCCTTGCAGGTTCAGGACTTTGACGACCTTTTCCGGGAAGAGCCTTTAGACGACGACGGCGAGATTATTCCCCCTGAGCGCTTTGCCATCGATCCGACGGTAGGCAAAAAGTTACTACTAGATTTTGCGGACTTGGGTATTAGTCCCGATAACCTAGAAGGCATGACCCTGGGGCCGGTCTTAGAAGACGGTCGCCAGTCTTTAATTGTGGTCAGCGACAATAACTTCAACGCCAGCCAGACCACCCAATTCATCGCCCTAGCTTTAGATCTGGAAACCCTGCCCGCGGTTTTGCCGGTGGCGGAAACCCCCTACACGGTGGATGACGAGGACTTTTTCGCAGATCAAACCCAGCCCTTAAATATTCTGCTGGTAAACGACGACGGCTACGACGCCGAGGGGATTCGGGTTCTCTACGAGGCGCTGGCGGACGCCGGCCACTCCGTCACCCTAGTGGGGCCGAAGGAACAACAGAGTGGCCGGGGCACCGCCATTGATACGGATAAAATTTTCCAAGTGTTGGAGGTGGTGGAAAATCCCGACGGCGACGCCGAAACCAACGACTGGTATGTGGACGGGACGCCGGTGACGACCACCTTAACGGGTTTGAATTTTATTCTGGAGCAAGCGCCGGATCTGGTTATTTCCGGCATTAACGCCGGGGAAAATTTGGGACTTGGCGCCGTGTCTTCGGGAACTCTAAGCGCCGCGGTGACCGCGGTTCAGCAGGGGATTCCCGCCATCGCCGTCAGCGCCGGTTTGGAGTCGGACTTTACGGTGGCGCCGGAAACCTACGCAATCGCCGCCAATTATGTGGTCAGTTTAATCGGGCAACTGCAACGGGAAAACGGCGCCGATCCCTTACCCGCCGGGTTGGGGCTGAATGTGAACGTGCCCGCGGGCGGGTTAACCCAGGGCGTCAGCGTCACCCAATTTGACGGCGCCGCCAGTTTTGATTTGCCTATCATCGACACCGGCGCCGGGCCCCTCCTGGGTTTCGCCCCCAATAGTTTAGGCGCCGGAGTGGCGCCGGAGAAAACCTCCGAGGGCGAGCAATTTTTGGCCGGCGCTATTCCCGTTACCCCCTTTGACGGGAATTGGAGCGCCGACTCGGCAGACCGTCAGGCCATTGGCGACCGCTTACAGGGGTTAACCATTCCCGGAATTGACGCGCCGGTGGCTCCCACTTCCGAGCCGTTAACGATTCTCTTGGTCAACGACGACGGCTACCAAGCCGACGGCATTGCGATTCTGCGGGAAATCCTGCTTCAGGCCGGGCATCAGGTCATCCTCGTCGCGCCGAAGGAGCAACAGAGCGGTCAAGGAACTTCCCTCGATGTGGACAAACTGGGGCAGGTGATTGAAACGGTGGAGTTCGACGCCGACCAATGGTATGTGGACGGGCGGCCGGTGACCACCACGTTAGTCGGACTAGACTATGTGCTGGCTCAGGAAGGGATTACCAACCTGGATCTAGTCGTCTCCGGCATTAACGAAGGGGAAAACATCGGTCTCGGCGCCGTCTCTTCGGGAACTCTCAGCGCCGCGGTGGCCGCCCTGCAAAAAACCGTTCCCGCCATCGCCGTCAGCGCCGGCATTGATTTTGCTGAGATTCAACAGGGGAATGTGGCCAGCACGGAGCGGGCCTATGAAGTCGGCGCTCGCTTTGTGGCCCAGTTAATCGACCAGTTAAGCGCCACTAAGGGCAACGCTAACGACCCGATTCTGCCGGTCGGGGTGGGCTTAAATGTGAATATTCCCGCCCTAGCGGAAGGTCAAAGCCCCGCCGGTTTAGCGGTGACGAAATTTGACGAGACCGCTTCTATTAACTTTACGGTTCAGGACAACGGGAGCGGCCAAGCCCTCTTTACGATCGGTGCTCCGGTCATTACCGGCGACCCGGAATCCGAGGGGGGCAATTTCCTCCAGGATTTCCTGACCGTCACGCCCTTTGACGGGGATTGGACGGCGGAGGCGGCGCTGGCGCCGGTGGCGGAAGATTTGAGCCAAGCCCTGATTGGGGACTCCGACGACCCGGCGGTTTGGATCGATCCCCTCAACGCGGCCAACAGTCTGGTGATCGCCACCCTCAAGGACGGCGGTTTAGTCACCTTTAACCTCGACGGCACCCTGGCGCAAAATTTAACCAGTCTGCCCAATGGGGAGATTCGCTACAACAACGTCGACGTCCTCTATAACTTCTCCCTCAACGGAGAAACCGCGGATATCGCCATCGCCAGCGACCGGGAAAACGACACCCTCGCGGTCTTTAAAATCGACCCTGCCAGCCGTCAGTTGGTGAATATTACCGCCGATTCCTTAAGCGCCGAGGCTTTCTCTATCTTCGGCGTCGACGACGGCGAAGCCACGGCCTACGGTCTAGCGGCCTACCGTAGTCCCGTCACTGGCAAGTCCTTTGTTTTTGTCACCCAAGCCAGCGGCAACCAAATCGCCCAACTGGAACTTGTGGACAACGGCGCCGGGTTAATTTCCGCCCAGGTGGTTCGCGCTATTGAACTCCCCATTGAAGAGGGCAAAGAAGCGGAAGATTACCAATCGGAAGCCATTGTCGTCGATCAGGAAAAAGGGATTGTTTACCTAGCGGTGGAAGGGGAAATCGGCATTGTTAAATTTGGCGCCGAACCCAACAGCGGCGATCAAATCACCGTGGTTCGCCCCGTGGATTCCCCTGAATTGGTTCCCGATTTGGAAGGCTTGGGTCTCTACTACGGCCCCAACGGAACCGGCTACCTGATCGCCTCCAGTCAGGGCGATAGCTCCTACGCCGTCTATCGTCGGGAAGGCGCGAACGAGTTCCTCGGCAGTTTTGTCATCGGCGACAACGAGGCTCTGGGCATTGACCAAGCCAACGAAACCGACGGGTTAGACGTGATTAACGTCCCCCTCGGCCCCCTCTTCCCCTTCGGCGCTCTGCTGGTTCAAGACGGCGCTAACGATCCCCAAAATGTGGTGGAAAACGACGACGAACTGGAGAATAACGCCACCAACTTTAAGTTTGTCCGCTGGGAAGACCTGGCCGGCGCTTTTGAGCAACCCTTAATCATCGACACCCAAAGCTTCGATCCCCGCAATCCCATGAATTTAATCTCAACTCCCGATATTGAACTCAATCCCATCGGAACCTACGCCACCGGACTCTTTGACGAAGGCGCCGCCGAAATTCCCGCCTACGACCCCGGTTCCCAGCGCCTGTTTGTGGTCAACGCCGGCGGCTCCCAGGTGGATGTCTTTGACTTGAGCGACCCGACGAATCCGGCGCTGATCGCCAGTATTGACACCGCTTCCTTCGGCTCCCCCAACAGCGTGGCGGTGAAGAACGGTATTCTGGCCATCGCCGTGGAAAACGACGATAAACAGGCCAACGGCGAAGTTTGGCTCTTCCGGGCCGGCGCTCAGTTGAGTAATTTGGTCAATCCCCGGGCCCGGGTGGAAGTCGGCGCTCTGCCGGATATGCTGGCTTTCTCCCCCGACGGCCAAACGATTCTGGTGGCCAACGAAGGGGAACCCAACGACGAGTACACCGTTGACCCGGAAGGCTCCGTCAGCGTGATTGATATTTCCCAAGGTTTAACCGCCGTCACTGTTCAAACCGCCGATTTCAGCGCCTTTAACGACCAAGCCGACGCTCTTCGGGAAGCCGGGGTTAAGTTAAAGGGAGATGTGGGAACCGACCGCACGGTTGCCCAGGATTTAGAGCCGGAATATGTGGCCTTCTCTCCCAACGGCGCCAAAGCTTGGGTCACCCTTCAGGAAGCCAACGCCGTGGCGGTAGTGGATGTGGCCACCGCCACCGTGACCGATGTGAAACCCTTGGGTTTCAAAGACTACAGCGCCGAAATTACGGGGAGCTTAGAAACCTTTACCTTTAACGACTTACCCTCCCTTGGCGCCACCCCCGCAGGTCAGGAACTCTTCCTCGGCGGTTTTTCCGGTCTCTTCTACACCGGCATGGCGGCTAACGGCAATCTCCAATTTGTCACCCACACCGACCGGGGCCCTAACGGCGAACCCACCGAAGCTGGGCGCCCCTTCCTTCTGCCGGACTTTAACCCGGAGATTGTCCGCTTTGAACTGAATCAGAATACTGGGGAATTGCTGATTACGGAGCGGATTGGTTTAACCCAAGCGGACGGAACGCCTTTAACGGGTTTGCCCAATATCAATATTGAGGGCGGCACGGGTAACACTCCCTTTAACGACGAAATTCCAGTGGATTTGTCGGAAGATCCCATCGCGTTGGATAACTTCGGCGCCGATCTGGAAGGGATTGTGGTCGCGGAAGACGGAAGCTTCTGGATGGTGGACGAATACCGCCCCGCTATCTATCAGTTTGACGCGACCGGCAAACTCCTAGAGCGCTTTGTCCCCGAAGGAACGGCGGCGGCGGCCGGCCAACCGGAGGGAACCTTTGGAACAGAAGCCCTCCCCAGCGTTTTAGCCCAGCGCCGTCAAAATCGCGGTTTTGAAGCGGTGGCGCTGGACGGGGAAAACCAAAAACTTTACGCCTTTGTCCAAAGCCCCCTGCGTAATCCCGTTGGCGCGAGTAACACCGCTCTCAATAATTGGAACAATGTCCGCATTGTGGAATTTGACCTCGCCACAGAAACCGTCACCGGGGAATACCTCTATCGCCTCGATAACCCCAACCTAGGAACCCCCGGCAACACCCGCCCCGACAAAATTGGCGACGCGGTTTATATCGGCGCCGGGGAATTTCTCGTCGCGGAACGGGACGACGATGCCATCGACAGCGACCCCTTGAGCAATATCGAAAAATGGGTCTATCGCTTTAGCCTCGACGGCGCCACCAATATCCTTGGTCAGGACGGCCTCTTCGATCTCGGCGGCGGCGTCAGCAAGTCCCTCGACCAGATGACGGCAGAGGAATTAACCCAGGTGGGAGTCAATCCCGTTGGTAAAACCCTAGCCGCGGATCTGGCGCTGACGGGTTACAACGCCGTGGAAAAAGTGGAAGGTCTGGCTTGGGTGGACGGATCTTTGGCGCTCTTGAACGACAACGACTTTCAGGTGGCGGGCATTACCCTCAACGGCGACGGCACCTTTACTCCCGACCCCAACCCAGAGCCGGTTATTTTGGGCTTACTGCCCCTCCAACCGAACCAACTGGACGCCAGCGACCGGGACGACGCCATTAATATCCAATCTTGGCCCGTCTTTGGCCTCTTCCAACCGGACGCCATCGGCGCCTATTCCTTCAATGGCGAAACCTTCTACGTCACCGCCAACGAAGGGGACGCGCGGGACTACGACGGCTACAGCGAAGTGGAACGAATTAAAGACGTGATCCTCGACCCCACCGCTTTCCCCAACGCCGCCGAACTGCAAAGCGACGAGCAAATCGGACGTCTTTTCATTACCACTGAACTGGGAGACCCGGACGGCGACGGCGACTTCGACCAACTCTACAGCTACGGCGGCCGTTCCTTCTCCATCTGGAACAGCGCCGGGAATCTGGTCTTTGACAGCGGCGACGCCTTTGAGCAAATCACCGCCCAGATCTACCCCGATTTCTTCAACGCCAGCAACTCCAACAACACCTTCGATAACCGGAGCGACGATAAGGGGCCGGAGCCGGAGGGTCTGGTTCTCGGGGCCATCAACGGTCGCACCTACGCCTTTATCGGTCTGGAACGGATCGGCGGCGTCATGGTTTACGACGTCAGCAACCCGACTAGCCCGAACTTTATCCAGTACCTCAATAACCGGAACTTCAGCGCCGAGGTGGAAACTGCGGAAGCCGGAGATCTGGGGCCGGAGGGCTTGACCTTTATCTCTTCTGCGGATAGTCCCAACGGCGTTCCCCTCTTGGTAGTGGCCAATGAAATCAGCGGCACCACCACGGTCTATGAGATTACGGTTAACACCACTAACTTGATCGTCGGCGACGCCGGGGATAACCGTTTAATCGGAACCGAAGCCCCGGACGAACTGCAAGGGCTGGCGGGGAACGACCGCCTCAATGGTCAAGGCGGCAATGATACCCTTCTGGGCGGCGCCGGGGACGACTTCCTCATCGGCGGCCTTGGGGATGATTTCATCGACGGCGGCGCCGGCTTTGACACTCTGGACGCCCAGGGCGATGTTAACTTTGTCGCCACGGACGCAATCCTGACGGGACTTGGAAACGATACCTTTGCCAACATTGAGTTTATCCGCCTCACCGGCGGCGCTGGCAATAACAGCCTCGACGCCTCGGCGGTGGAAAGCCTGCAAGTTCGTCTCAATGGGGACGAGGGCAATGACGTTCTTTTGGGCGGCAAACTCAATGATGTGCTCATTGGCGGCGCCGGCGCCGATACCCTCGCCGGGGGCATGGGGAGCGACACCCTCCGCCTCGGCGCCAATGACGGCGCTAGCGATACGGTTAACTACCGTCTGGGGGATGGTCAAGACACGGTGATTGACTTCAGCCGGACGGGGGTCTTCGATGTTCTTAACTTTATCGACCTAGCGACGGTGGAAGTCCAAAATCAATTGGCCCAAAACCGCGCTCAATTCCGCAGTCAAGGCGAGTTGTTAATGACCGTCCAAGGGGTAACGGACTTCTCCTCTGCCGACGTCGGCTCCGTCCTCCTCGGCGCTAACTTTATCTTCAGCTAGGCGCTGGGCCGGTTAATCAGTTCAAAATACCGATAAAATACTCCCCGCGTCTTATCGGCATGGGGAGTATTTTTGG
Source organism: Cyanobacteria bacterium RI_101 (assembly GCA_016471375.1). Classification (GTDB taxonomy): domain Bacteria; phylum Cyanobacteriota; class Cyanobacteriia; order Cyanobacteriales; family Microcystaceae; genus Synechocystis. The sequence continues at coordinate 63,099 of WGLZ01000030.1, read as the reverse complement.
AGAATTATTTATTATTTATATCCGCGGGATAGGCGGTTAGAACTGGGGAGAGTTTTAACTGTTCTATAAAAAGAAAAGCGCCGGAGGAAATCTTATAACGGCATTCTCTCGACTGAGGGACATTCTAGGTCGGCTTGACCCTCACCCTAATCCCTCTCCCTCCTTCGACAAGCTCAGGAGCCGGGGAGAGGAACTTAAAACCTAGATATAAAGAGGGTTTTGACTCCCCTTCTCCCAAACTTGGGAGAAGGGGCTGGGTGATACCCTGAGCGCAGTCGAAGGGGATGAGGGCAAGCGAAAAACGTCTCTCACTAATCTGCAAACCGCTATAAGAGAGAATCCGGCGGCGCCGATTTTCTGGAAAATAACGTCTAGCGGCGCCAGGTCACCGTGGGCAGAATGTGATTTTGATCCACCCGGTGTTTATATTTAGTGGCGAAGTTAAGCAGGGAATCAAGCAGGGAATCCGAGAGGTAGTGGGGTTGGAGACCGAGATCCAAGAGTTTGGTGTTTTTGGCGTTGAAGTAATGCTCCTCCAGTTCCACCCGGGGATTTTCCAGATGGTTAACTTCGACCTTTAAGCCCAAGGCTTCTCCGGCTTTTTGCACCATATTGGCCAAATCGCCGATGCTGAAGAGTTCGGTAAATTGGTTAAAGACCCGGAACTGGCCGGGGTCGGCGGGGTTGGCGATGGCCAGTTCGATACAGCGCACCGTATCCCGAATATCTAGCAAACCGCGGGTCTGGCCGCCCTTGCCATAGACGGTGAGGGGATGGCCGATGGCGGCTTGGATACAGAAGCGGTTCAGCGCCGTGCCAAAAACGCCGTCGTAGTCGAGACGGTTAATCAGTAGCTCGTCTAAACCCGTTTCTTCTGTTAAAACGCCGTAAACAATGCCCTGGTTCAGATCCGTGGCCCGCAGACCCCAAATCTTGCAGGCGAAATGAATATTGTGGCTATCGTGGACTTTGCTCAGGTGGTAGAAACTACCGGGCTGTTTGGGATAGGGAAGGGTGTCTTTGCGGCCGTTATGCTCGATGGTGATATAGCCTTCTTCAATATCAATATTAGGGGTGCCGTATTCTCCCATGGTGCCCAGTTTCACCAGGTGGGCGTCGGGGAAATCCTCCTTCATGGCGTAGAGGAGGTTCAAGTTGCCAATGACGTTATTGGCCTGGGTGAGGACGGCGTGCTCCCGGTCAATCATCGAGAACGGCGCCGACCGTTGCTCCCCAAAGTGAACGATGGAGTCGGGTTCAAACTGCCGCAGGGACTGGCTTAAAAAGCTATAGTCGTTAATATCGCCGATGAACAGATCAATCTTTTTGCCCGTCAACTCATACCAGCGCTGAATCCGTTGTTGAATCGAGGCGATGGGAGTCAGGGTCTCGGCGCCCAGTTGCGCGTCCCAAAAGCGCCGCACGAGGCTGTCCAAAATCCCTACGTCATAGCCCTTATTGGAGAGATGGAGCGCCGTCGCCCAGCCGCAGTAGCCGTCCCCTCCGATCACCAAAACTCGCATATTAAACTCGATAAACTTTCTTGGTTGGTATCCCAATAATTTATCAGGTCTGGGGGCGCCCAGGACGCTGGGGGAGATTTTATCGGTTAACTATTTCGGAGTCGCGGGAGCGGAGGGAGCGGGCGTCGGGTTAGACGGCGCCGCGGGAGCGGGAGCGCCGGAGGGGGCGGGGTTGGCGGGGGTGGGAACGTTGAAGGGCGTATCGACAAAACCCAGTTCCAGCAGTTGTTGGTAGGCTTTCCGCCCCAGGTCGGTGGTGGGGTTTTGGGAGCGAATAATTTGGATCAGGAGGGGAACGGCGAGTTCCGGCTCGTTTTTGACCCGATGCACCAGAGCCAGGCGATAGGTGGCTTCGTCCCGCAATTGCCCGGTTTTCAGCGCCGCGGTGCGTTGCTCCTCAAAAATGGCCGGGCTGATGCCGGTGAAACTATTGGCTAACTGGAGGTGAAAGTTGGAAAGTTGGTTATAGATGCGTCGGGCTTGCTGGAGTTTATCCAAGGCTTTAGCGTAGTCGTTCGCGCCAATGGCGGCGTTGGCCTCGTCCATGATTTTCTTAGCGCCGGCGAGGCTGAGAACGCTACCGGGCTGGTTGAGGGGGCGGAGGCTGTTGGGGTCGGTTTCGTCCACTTCTTCGGCGGGGAAGGGATCGGTGGGAATTTCCGGCGCCGGCGCCGGAGCGGGGGTCTGCGCTTGAACAGCGCCGGGGCCGCCGAGATTTAACCCTAGAACCAAAGAGAGAAGAGAGACCCAGCCAAGGGAGCGAAACGAAACTGCAAACATGGAGACAGGGGACAGCGGTAAATCTTGGGGTATCTTATCATTGCCTGGACAATTCCCCAGTTTTTCGCGCCCAGTTATGACCCTACTCTCTAGCCACTTGTTTTTACTGGGGGGAGCGGGTTTAATCGCCGGTTTGCTGGCGGGTTTATTGGGCATCGGCGGCGGCACGATTCTGGTGCCCCTTTTAGTAACCCTTAACTATACCCCCGTTCAAGCCGTCGCCACCAGTAGTCTTTCCATTGTTATTACCTCCCTCTCCGGCAGTCTCCACAACTGGCGCCGGGGGTATCTGCGTCCCCAAGCGGTTCTCGCTCTAGGGATACCCGCCCTAGTTACCGCCCAAATCGGGGTCGTCCTCAGCGACCGCGTTCCGTCCCAGTTCCTACTGCTCGCCTTCGGTTGTTTATTACTCTTCAATCTCGGTTTAATGCAGTGGCGTCTAAGGTTAGGCGCCGACGGCTCCTCCCCAGTCCTAGGGGTTAACCCGGCCCTGATTCAACTTTTAACCGGCGCCGCGGCGGGATTTCTAGCGGGGTTCTTCGGGGTGGGGGGCGGCGTTATTTTAGTGCCCTTGCAAATGGTCGGGTTGGGGCGCCCTTTAAAAGAAGCGATTCAAACCAGTCTGGGGGTGATTATCCTGACGGCGCTGGCCGCCGTCGCCGGTCACGCGCTCCAGGGCAACGTGCTCTGGCGGGGGGGATTGCTCCTTGGCGCGGGGGGCCTAGTCGGCGCTCAAATCACGGCTCGCTGGCTTCCCCGGCTTCCCGCTCGGGTTGTTAATCTCTGTTTTTCGGCGCTGTTGTTAACCTTGGCGGTCTACACCTTTGGGCAGGCGCTGTTGAAACCGTTCTAGTCTTTGCCTCCTGTCGGCGCTCGTGCCCTAGAATAAAGCTGAAGAGTCAGCGAGGGGGTTGCGGAGCCAATAGCTCTGAGGAAAGTCCGGGCTTCCTAAAGACCAGACTTGCTGGGTAACGCCCAGTGCGCGCGAGCGCGAGGAAAGTGCCACAGAAAAATACCGCCTTTCTCAGAGAACAGGGAACAGTAAAACAGTTAACAGCAAATCACTGATAACTGTTACCTGATAACTGAAGAGGTAAGGGTGCAAAGGTGCGGTAAGAGCGCACCAGCGGCGCCGAGAGGCGCCGGCTCGGTAAACCCCGGTCGGAAGCAAGGTCGGAGGAACAAGGGTTGGTCTTTTGCCCGTTCCGTTTTAGGCGAACCGCTGGAGGGATTTGGCGACAAATCTCCTAGATAGATAACTCCCCGGTTGGGGTCTTCGGACTCCAAACGAACAGAACCCGGCTTATGTCTGGCTCTTCTTCACCTTTGTCTTGGCTCTGATGGCGCGACGGCTCCCCCGCTTTGGAAACCGGTTCTCCTAGGGCTATGATCTGAGCGTTCTCTTTTCAGGAATCCCTACTCTCCATGGTCAACCGCCGTCCCTTTGCCCTCCTCGCCCTAGGCTGGGCGCTTTTGTCCCTCAGTCCCGCCCAAGCGGAATCCGCGCTAGAGCAAGTAGCCAGAACCGGCGAACTCAACGCTGGGACTCGGGCCAACGCGGCGCCCTTTGGTTACACCGATCAACAGGGAAAACCGGCGGGTTACGGCGTGGAATTGTTGCGTTTAATTCAAACGGCGCTGGCGGAAAAGCTCGGTAAACCCGTTCGGCTCAATCTGCAAACCGTAGAGACCTCCAACCGTTTCAGCGCCGTGGAAAGCGGCAAGTTAGCCATCGTTTGCGAAGGGGCGACGATTACTCAAAAGCGTCTGGAAACTGTTGACTTTTCCATTCCCTTTTTTATGTCCGGCGCTCAATTTTTAATCAAACGTAGCGACGACTTGACCTTCGACGTCAACGGCACTCTGGAAAATTTAGCCATTGGTTACATTCCTAAAACCACCACCAGCGAGATCATTCCTAAAATTTACCCCTTTGCCAAGTGGATTCCCGTCGCCAGCCGCGGTCAAGGTATTCAAAAACTCAATCAGGGAGAGATTAAAGCGATGGTCAGCGACGGCATCCTTCTCCTCGGAGAATTGGTGCAGGCGGGTTACAATCCCCGCGATTACGCCCTAACTCCCCGCCAGCCGATGACGACGGAACTTTACGGCTGTATTTTGCCCAAAAATAATCCCCAGTGGAAACAGTTAGTGGACACGGTCATTTCTAGCGAACAAAATCACGACCTACAAACCAAATGGTTTAACGAAGAAGGGAGTTTATTTCCCAATATTGTCCGCGTCGATCCCCGTTGACAGATATCAGATGACAGTTATCAGATGACAGTTATCAGTTATCAAATGTTAGATATTAATAGCTTCCGGTTCCCCTCCTTGGAGGGGTTAGGGGTGAGTTGAGATCTTGCAGTCGGAACCGATATCAAATCAGGAGGAGTTTAACCATGGAGACAGCGCCGATTCACTGGCCCCAAATGGGTTGCGGCACTTGGGCTTGGGGCAATCAATTGCTCTGGGGTTACAATCCCCAAATGGACTCGGAATTGCGGGCGGTTTTTGAATACTGCCTCCAGCGGGGGATAACCCTCTTCGATACGGGAGATTCCTACGGCACTGGGCGCCTTCAGGGCCGGAGCGAGCGCTTGTTGGGAGAATTCGCCCAGGGTTTTCCCCAGCAATCTTGTTACCTCGCCACTAAATTGGCGCCCTACCCTTGGCGCTGGACGCCTCAGTCTTTAGTCCAGGCCGGAGAAGCTTCCGCTCAACGTCTGGGGCGCCCCATCGATTTGGTTCAACTCCACTGGTCAACGGCGAATTACGCGCCCTGGCAGGAGCGTCCTTTGTTAGAAGGTTTGGCCCAACTCTGCCAACAGCGCCGAGCTACGGCGGTGGGATTATCCAACTTCGGCCCCCGGCGCCTAACCTTGGCCCACCAATATTTGAAGGAGCGAGGGATTTCCGTCGCCAGCCTCCAGATTCAATATTCTCTCCTCTGTCCCGAACCTTTGACCCATTCCGACCTGCGGGGTCTTTGCCGGGATTTGGGCGTTAAAATCATCGCCTATAGTCCCTTAACCCTGGGTCTGTTAACTGGCAAATACCAACCCGAAGGGCCCTACCCCCCCGGTTTGCGCAATCTTCTCTTCCGGCGTCTGCTCCCGTCTCTGAAACCGCTACTGGCCGCCCTCGGCGCCGTGGCCCAGGCTCGGGGAAAAACGCCCGCCCAGGTGGCTCTCAATTGGTGTGTCCAAAAAGACACTCTTCCTATTCCCGGCGCTAAAACCCTGGCCCAAGCCCAGGAAAACAGCGGCGCTCTCGGTTGGAGCCTGGACGCGGGAGAACTAGCGGAGTTGGATCGGATTGTCGAAAGATTACCCCGAAGGATGGTGCAAAATATTTTCCAAAGCCGATGACAGCGAGGGTTAAGAAGGATAAACTACTAAACGACCCACAGGATTCTGGAGCCAACTTTGTGAAAACCTCTATCGATTGGGGTCTAGCGCTGGCCATCCCGCCCTTCCTCGGCGCTCTCCGCTTAGCTGAGACCCTCGGAGTCGAACTCCAAACTCTGGGAGAATGGAGCGAAGAACTCTTCCGGGGTCAGCGCCTGCCGGTCTTGCCCTTCCCCGACACGGACCCCCCCCCCTAGCGTCCCATGGCCCGCTCCGGCAAACAAAAATTTCCCCATCTGTTAGGTTCCCAGTGGACCGCCCGCCAAGACGCTTGGGGCTGGCGCCATTTTCGAGTGGTTAACCGGCGCCAACAGGGCAAATGGGTCTTCGCCGAACTCGCGGCCTGTTGCGACCCCCAGACCCGGTTTTGGATTAACGCTCAACAATTGCAAAACCGAGACCTCTGGCGGGCCGGACTGCAACCCCTGACCGCCGAGACTGCGAGCGTTAACTGAGACCTGAATCACCGACTCATCGAAAAGTTCTATGACTCCTGTTCCCGTCGATCTTCCCGCCGCGGTGGCCGCGGCGCTAGCCGCCACCGAGCGGGCCCTAGCGGACGGCTTAACTCGCCTGCAAATTGAACTGCTTATCCCGGAAATCGCCCTAGAGTCCCAGGAGTTAGCCCGCCAATTTACGCCTCTCTTCGCTTCCGCCGGCCCGAATCTACGGGTTCTTTTCCCCGACTCCGGCGCCGCGGCGCTGGCCCGCCGGGATTGGGGGGAAACGGTCTTTCAAGTCGGCGACCTGGGCAGTCGCAACACCCCGGTAGACGCCAAAATCGCGCCGGAGGACGAAGCCTACTTAGTCGTGGGGGCGTCGGCGGTGGAAGTGAACGCGGTGGAGCGCCTCTGCGAGTTGGCGGAGCGTCGGCCGGTGGTTTTGCTCATCCCCCAACTGGAGGACGTCTCCATTGTCGGCATTGGCTACGCGGCGCGACAATTGCGGGAGCGGTTCCTAAGTTCTTTAACCAGCAGTTATTATTTCCGTCCTCTAGACGGCGCCGCGGTGGTACGGGACTATCCGTCTCTCTGGCGAGTTTATCAGCAAGATGAAGACGGCGCTTATCAACTCCTAACGGAGCAAGGGGAAAAACCCTTAGGAGAAGCCCTAGAGCGCCTGTTGTTGGGAGACAAGGAAACCGGCGCCGGCGCCGACAATCGTCCCCGGAAAGCGGGATTATTCGCTCAGGTGGGGCAATTTTTAAAGGCGCTGTCCTCGTAAACCCTGAAATTTATCCAATCTTCGGGCCTTTGTTTTGACGGCTTAAAGCTGACTACGGAGACGTAATTCATAATCGCTACCGGGTTCCAGTTGGTAATCCGAGCGCTCTAAAAAGCGTCCCAGGGGTTCGTAAATCAGCGCCCGTCCCAGGGAGGGCCAGACCCGGAGTTTGCCGCGACGGAATTGCCACTGAAATTCCCAATGGTAATTCCCCGCCTGAACGTCCCCGCACATCAATCCCTGATGCCAGGAAAGGGAGGTCACCCGCACATGGGCGACGGTTTCCGGTAAAGAGGCGCCCATTAATCCTACTTCAGTCCTTTTTCCAAACGGAACCGCTCCACCGAGGTGAGCAAATCTCGGGAAATAGACACCAAGGTTTGTAGCGATCCCGCCACCCGTTGGGATTCCTGGGAGGTTTCCTGGGCGGTCAATTCAATAGATTGCATCACCTGGGCCACGGCGCCGGAGTTATCCTGCTGTTTAACGGTGTCGGCGGTAATGGAGCGAACAAGAGTGTTAATATGATTGGACACCTCAATAATATCCTCCAGCGCCCGTTTGGACTGCTCCGATTTATCCGTCACGTCGATCACCTGTTGGATGCCCTCTTCCATGGCCGTCATCACGGAGCCGGTTTCGCTCTGGATTTGGAGCACGATTTGTTCGATTTCCTTGAGGGACTTAGCCGAACGATCCGCTAACTGTCGCACTTCGTCCGCCACGATAGCGAAGCCCCGCCCCGCTTCCCCGGCTCGGGCCGCCTGGATGGAAGCGTTCAGCGCCAAGAGGTTGGTGCGGGAGGCGATCTGAGAAATCACCGCCACAATTTTGGAGATTTCCTGGGAGGCTTCCGCTAAGCGTTTCACCTTGCGGGCGGTTTCCGACACTGTTTCCCGGATTTGTAAAATCCCCCCCACGGTGCGTTCCACCGCTTCGCCCCCTTTCAGCGCCGTCAGGGAGGAGGTATGGGCCACTTCCTCCGCTTCTCGGGCGTTTTCCGCCACCCGTTGGATGGATTCCGTCATCAACTGCACGGAATTGAGGGTCACCGCCAGTTCCTCCGCCATGCGGAGGGCGTCGCTGGAGTTATTGCGGGCGAAGGATTCGCTATCGGTGCAATTCCGGTTCACCTGTTTGGCGGCTTTCTTCACCTGGAGCACGATTTCCCGCAGATTTTGAATCGTCAGGTTAAAGGCGTCCGCCACGGCGCCGAGTTCGTCGGCGGTCACTTCCGCCTGCACCGTTAAATCGCCCCGGGAGGCGCCTTCCACGTCGTCCAGGAGTCGAATCACCTGGCGCTGTAATTTTTCCCGGGCCTTCTCGGTGGCGGCGGCCCGTTCCTGAGCTTCGCTGGTGGCGGTGAGAATCACCTGGGAAATATAGTTAAAGCGCTGGGCCAATTGCCCCAGTTCGTCCTCCGAGCGCACCTTGGCCCGGACGTTAAAATTGCCCTCGTAGATGGCGTCAAACTGGTTTTGCAGATCGTCGATGGTCTGGCGCACTTGGCGAAGTAAGAGACTACTGGCCAGAAAGGCGGCGCCGAAGGCCGTTAATCCCGTCAGCGCCGCCAGCAGGGGAATAGAGGGGCCGGGGTTAACCGGGGCTTTGGCGGCCGGTTTAGCTGACGATTTCGGCGGAGTCTTGGCCTTGCCCGCCTCCGGCTTGGGTTGCCCTTTGCTTTGGGGCGCCGGCGCCGGTTGACTCGGACTCGAAGCGAACATCCCCAGAACGCCGTTGAGAATTAAGACCGCCAGCGCCGAAGTCACTCCCGTGGCCGCGGCCATGTACCATTGTTTGCGTTTGAGAGGGGCGTTGGTAAACCAACCCGTCCAGCCCGGGTCGATTTCCACCGTGGGTTTAACAAAGCGACTGGAGGCGCCCCCTAAATCCGCGGGCGGGGCGCCTTCTTCCGGTTTGAGCCAAGTCACCATACCGGGGGGCGGGCTGGTGGCCGCGACGGTGGGGGAGGAATCATCCTCCAAATCGCCGCCGATACCGCTATCCATGCCAATGCTCATCTCCCCGCCGGTCTGGGTAAACAGAGAAGAGTCCGGCAGTTCCGGGGCGATGTCCGTCAGGTCAAAATCTTCTAAATTATCTAGATCGTCGCCGCCAAAGGTTTCAAAACTAGCGGGGAAATCCGCGCGCAAAGATTGGGATTGGGGGCCGTTGGGGGACGATTGCACCGTGGGCATATTGTCCGGCGCTAAGCCTCCCTCTAATTCCGCTTCCTCCGTTTCCTCTAGCCAGGGTTGAAAGGTGGGAACCCCCCCCATTTTGTTCTCCCCCTCTAACTCAAAGGGAGGCGCGGCGCCGGGAACCACAAAAGTGGACGCGCCCATCTCCGGCAGGAGAGTCTTTTCATCGTCGCCGCTAAATTCGTCTTCGGCAAAGACGTCGGGGTTCCAGTCGATTTCCACCGAAGCCGCCCAGTCTAGCTCTCCCTGGGGAACCCCGGCGCTTACCCCCCCGCTTCCAGCCGCCGGCGCGAAGGGGTTCTCCGTCGCTAGGGAGCGCTCTTGCCCTAAAGTCGGCTCTCCCAGATCTTCGTCGTTAAAAACGGCGCTGTCCCAATCCAATCCCTCTAAATTTTGCTCCCAATCCGTATCTTCCGCTTGCCACTGGTCAAAAGCCATCTCCCCGCCCTGCCCAGGGTTGGCGCTAAAGTCCGACGACTGGGGCGCTAGTTCTTGAATTTGAGCCAGCGCCTGCTCGGCGCACTCGATTAAATCCGAACGATCCGAGAGTTGGAGCACCCGGCTATATTTTTCCCGAGCGGTTTCATAACGCTCCAATCCCACCTCAATATGACCCTGAAGGAGGAGGACGTTGGGGTCGTCGGGAAAAACTTCGGCCATTTGGTTAATGTACTGGGCCGCTTCTCCGTAGCTCCCCTGTCCATAGGCGGCGTAGGCCTGACCGTAGAGGTTTGCGAAATCGTTTTCGGATGCCATAGGTGCCTGTCTCCGTAGATGAAGGATTAGCGGGGTAAGGGGCCGGGGCGTTGGCTACTATCTTAAATTGTAGAGTCGGAAAACCCTAAGAAGATGTCTAATCAAGGTCGATCAGCCCCCTAAATCCCCCTTAAGTCGCCCAGCGAGCGGAGCGCAGAATGGCCACATGATCCAACAGGCGGAGAACATGCTGGCGCTCTTCGGCGCTTAAGGTCCATTCTCCCTGAACGTAGGGCGCGATGTGGTCGGGGACGTTGTTAGAGAGTTGCAGTTTTTCGGGATCGAGCCATTCCATGTCCCCCAAGCCGTCGATGGCTAAACCGAGAATGGTTTCTTGATCTTCTACGGCGATGACGGGAATTTCCGCCCGATCCGTGTTGAGGGGAGTGGTATTGCCCAAAAACTGCCCCAAATCCGCCACCCAGATCACCTGGCCCCGGAGATTGATGGTGCCCAGGAGTAGGGGAGAGGCGTTGGGAATGGGGGTGATACGGTCCGGGGGCTGTTGCATCACCTCCCGAATGGCGATGGCGGGCAGGGCGAACTCGTCCTTAGACGGCAAATAAAAACGGAGGTGAAGTTCCCCCTCTAGCCCCTGGATAGCCTGAAGGTCTGGACTGAACTGGGAGTCTTCTTCGCTGATAAAGGGAGATTGACCAACCATAATAGAGAACGCCCTAAAGAACTAGGCTCGACGAGAAATCGGCAAAAAACGGCTGGAGCGCCGCCCAGAGAACCTGCGCGGCAAACGGCTTGCCTAAATAGTCGTCAGCTCCCTGCCGCAAAGCCCAATAGCGGTCAAATTCATTATCGTTACTACTCATAATCAAAATGGGAATGGCTTGGGTTTGAGGATCGCTTTTGAGGCGCCGGCAGACTTCAAAACCGTTGAGGCGGGGCATAATGACGTCCAGGAGGATGAGATCAAAGCGCTCTTGCTCCAGAGCGGTTAGGGCTTCGACTCCGTCCCCCGCGCCAACGACCCGCCAGCGCCGTTCCCGAAACCATCCGGCTACGATTTCCCGCCAAGTCTGACTATCGTCCACAATTAGCACAGAACTCATGACCGCCATCTAGCCCCGCAGAAGTTGCTTAATGGTTCCCAAGAGTTCCACCGGTTGAAAGGGTTTGGCGATATAGGCGTCGGCGCCTTGACGCATCCCCCAGTAGCGGTCAAATTCCTCTCCTTTAGAAGAGCACATGATTACGGGAACATGCTTGGTATTCGGATCGGATTTGATGCGCCGACAGACCTCGTAGCCATTCATCCGGGGCATGACAATATCCAACACCACCAAGTCAAAACTGGCTTTTTGAATTTTTTCCAGCGCCTCGACTCCGTCGCAGGCCACCGTGACGTTCCAGCCGCGCTCTTTGAGGATGCCAGCAATCATCTCGCGCTGGCTGGAGCTATCTTCTACAAGCAAAACTGCACTCATAAATTTCCTTTCTGCTTGGCGGGCGGGCATGAAGGGGCGGGCTAGAGTCGGCGCGGGCGTTTCTCTAGCCACCATGATAGTAGCTACCATACCATCCCTGACCGATTCCTTCGCTAAAAATGTCCTGAAAGCGGAATCTAAAACTTGTTCCCTGGGCGGAAATTTTGACTCTCCCTCCGGCTCTCCGTAAATACCCTGATCCTCTCCCAGGACTTTTATAAGGGAATGTTCCCATTACGCGGGGTTGAATACCCTTAATCCTTTAGCGGTAACGGCTCTCCCCAGCGACTGAGATCAAGCGCGTAGCCGCCGACAACTAAGTAAACCTGGTCGGCGGCGCTTCCCACCCGTCGGGTCAAAGCGCCGAGGCGGTCTCGAAAGCGCCGTCCGAGGGGGTAGGGGGGCACGAGGCCCCAGCCCGTTTCTTCGGCCACTAAGACCAAATCCAGCGCCGTCTCTCCTAGAAACGCTAGGAAATCCCCTTGACGTTCCTCCCACTCCGACGCTTCTAGCTCTAAACCATTAGCCACCCAAGTTCCCAGAGAGTCCACTAAAACCGTCTGGGGCGGCGCCAAGCGCCGGAGCGCCGGGGTTAGCTCTACAGGAACCGCCCAGGTTTGCCAGTGGGGCGGGCGCCGTTGTCGATGGCGTTCGATGCGGGCCTGCCACTCGGGATCCTCCGGGTCTTCCCGGCCGGTGGCCAGATAAACGACCGATTCGGCGCTTTGGCCCGCTAAGGCTTCCGCCCACTCGCTCTTGCCGGAACGGGCCGGCCCCGTCACTAAAATCACCGCCACCGGGGTTAAGCGCCCAAATCCAGCAGAGCCAAGCGGATTTGCTCCAGCCGGCGCCGGTTGACCCCCAGATCCGATTCCCCCAGACGGGAACTGGAGCGAACTTCAATCCCGGCGGCGTCCGGGGGAAAGTAAAATTCTAGATCGTCGATAAAGCCTAAAAGACGGCTCTGGGACTCGGCCCGAATATAGTTTTCTTCCTGGGCGACAATCTGAGTGCGGGGAACGGCGCCGAGGACTTGAATTAAAGTTTGGCGAGCCGCGGCTTGATCGCCGGAATAGGACAAAGATTCGATCTTGTGAACGGCGTCCGGCGCTTGACTACTGACGCAGTTGGGAGTCTCGGGACAGGGCGCTAGACGGCCCTGCTCAACCCCTAAATTAGCCGGCGCCGACCCGGCAAAGAGAGCGGCGGCGCCGGGCAGAGCGGCCCGACTGGGTTCCGCGCAAAGGAAATTCAACAGCAGCGCCGCTAATCCGGCCGCAAGCCAAACGGTTAAAGATTTCATAAAAAAACGCCCTACTGGTCGGCGCTGAGGGGGGATGGATAGATTTAAAAGGTCATTTCCGCTTTGGGGATTTATCCCCCTACACTTCGGCAAGCTCAGTGGAACAATCCCTCTTTGCAAGGCGCCGTACTGAGCCTGTCGAAGTGGGGACTTTGAGAAGTTTTCCCCCCTTTCCAAGGCTACGGTGTACACAGATCTCGGTTAAAGACCTGTTTTGGAGTTTGATCCCCCTAAATCCCCCTTTACAAGGGGGACTTTGAGGAGTTTTCCCCCCTTTCAAAGGGGGGTTAGGGGGGATTCTGACAGTTGTATGTACACGGTAGCCTTTCCAAGGGGGGCTAGGGGGGATTCTGATTGTCTACGCGGCGGCGAGGTTAGCGGCCACAAAGTCCCAGTTCACCAGCTTGGTCAGGAAGTCCGTAATGTAGTCCGGGCGCCGGTTTTGGTAGTCCAAATAGTAGGCGTGCTCCCAAACGTCCATGGTGAGGAGGGGAATTTGACCGGCGGTCATGGGATTTTCGGCGTTGCCGGTTTTGGTCACCTTCAGGGTTCCGTTATCGAGAACCAGCCAAGCCCAACCGCTACCGAACTGGGTGGCGCCGGCTTTTTTGAACTCGTCCGCAAAGGCTTCGAAGCTACCGAAATCAGCTTTAATTTTCTCCGCCAGGGCGCCGGTCGGTTCGCCGCCGCCCGCGGGTTTCATGCAGTTCCAGTAGAAACTGTGGTTCCACGCCTGGGCGGCGTTATTAAAAATGCCGGCCTTAGCGGCGTCCCCCGCCACGGCTTTAATGGCGTCTTCGAGGGAGAGGCTATCCAACTCAGTCCCCGCCACCGCCGCGTTGAAATTATTCACATAGGCGGCGTGGTGTTTGTCGTGGTGAAATTCGAGGGTGCTTTTGGAAATGCAAGGCTCTAGGGCCGTGTATTCGTAGGGAAGAGCGGGAAGGGTGTAAGCCATACGGTGAGGTCTCTTACTCAAGAATGCGATTGCCCCTAAACTGTAACCCAAAAGAGTCGTTAGGGGCAGGGGTTAAGGAGGGGTTAAACCTGGGCGAAGAGTTCTCCCAGGGGGCGGTTCGGGGCGTCGGCCCGGCTGACGATTTCGAGGATTTTATCGCGAGCGCCGGGGTCGAAAAGCGCTTCCACGCAGACCCGGGCCACCTTTGTTCGGGGGATACCGCCTTCAAAGAGTCGGTCGGGGCCCTCTACAACAACGGGCCAATCGTTGTCTTCGTTTTTCAAACCGCCGGGACGGACGATGGTGTAAGTTAAACCGCTCTCTTGCAAATAGGCCTCCGCGCGTTGTTTCCAGTAAAGCACCAGCCAAAAGAGGTTCAGAGGATGGAAGAAGCGGGAGACGCAGAGGGAGGAAACCAGAACAAATTGCTCGACTCCCTGTTCCTTCGCCGCTTTCACTAAAGAGCGAGTCCCCAAATAATCCACCTTTAAAGGGCCCGTGGGATCCAAACTAGGACGAGCGCCGGTGGCGCAGATCAGGCGGGTGCAGTCCGCCAGCGCCGCTTTTAAGGTTTCCGGCTGAAGGACGTCGCCGACGACAATCTCAGTGTCTGGGGGGAGAACCCCTTCGGCGCTTTCCAGGTTCCGAACCAAGGCTCTGTGAGGGATACCCCGCTCCTTTAACGCCGTCACTACTCGCCGTCCCGTTTGCCCCGCGGCGCCGACCACTAAAACTTTCATCGGTTAAGCGCTCCTATTTACTACCGTAGAAAAAAGCGATTTCTTTCTCCTTCAGGGGAGCGAAACCCGCCTGGGCTAGAGCTTGCTCCAGTTCCGCCTGGGGCAGATGCTTAGCGCCGATGCGGACGATGCGGGAGCGCATGGTGTTGCTGACGCCGCTCCGTTGCCGTTGCCCTTCGAGGGCCATGACCCGCTGGTAAAGGTCAAGTTTCTCCTGGGGAATGGGGGAGCCGTCGAAATCGACGCCGCTGGCGATGGCTTGATCGACGGCGTCGGCGCCGGGAGCTTGGGAAGTAGTCATGGGTGCTAAGTTGGGTATGTAAAGGGCGATTCGCGCCGATGTTGCAAGGCTCTCGCCGAAGGAGCTTAACGGTTCCGGGAAAGCGGCGCTTCCGCTCGCCTTTCCGCTTCCTGACGTCGAGGATATCTTAAAACCTTGAGAGGATGTTTGCAAAGGCCCCCAATACCCCGGGGAAACGGCCTCAACGTCCCCCAAGTTGGGCGGATGCAAGGGACTGATTGACTTTTCTCTTAAGATGAAAGCTGGCCTGTCGCGCTCCCGGCGGAGGCCTCTCCCTTGCCCTTATATCGTTCAATATTTATGATCTGGCCTTTTCCTCCCAACGCCAAAAAACAAATCGCCCGCCTCGAAATCAGCGGCGCCATCGCCGGCAATACCCGCAAGCAAGTTCTGGCGGCGCTGAAGACCATTGAAGAGAAAAAATATCCGGCGTTGCTCCTGCGGATCGACTCCCCCGGCGGAGTCGTGGGGGATTCCCAGGAAATTTACCAGGCGCTCAAAAAACTGAGCGAAACGGTGAAAATCGTGGCCAGCTTTGGCAATATTTCCGCGTCGGGGGGGGTCTATATCGCCATGGGTTGCCCCCACATCATGGCCAATCCGGGGACGATCACCGGCAGTATCGGCGTGATTTTGCGGGGCAATAATTTAGAGAAACTATTAGAGAAAATCGGGGTTTCCTTTAAGGTGATTAAATCCGGCCCCTACAAAGATATTTTAGCCTTCGACCGAGAATTGCTCCCGGAAGAGCAAAGCATCCTTCAGGACTTAATCGACGACAGTTACGCCCAATTTGTGGAAACCGTGGCCCAGGCCCGAAATTTATCCCTAGAGCGGGTTAAGAGTTTCGCCGACGGTCGCATTTTCACCGGCCAGCAGGCCCTCGCCTTAGGGGTGGTGGATCGCCTGGGAACAGAAGAAGACGCCCGGCGCTGGGCCGCGGAGTTAGCCGGCCTCGACCCTGAGAAGGCGGAGTGCAAGACCCTAGAGGAGCCAAAGCCTTGGTTGCGGCGCCTGACGGGGAGTCGGCAAACCCTTGGCGGCGCCGTTTTTCAAGACCTGGCCTTTGAGCTGACGACCCAGGGGCAACCCCTCTGGCTCTACCGCCCCTAGCGCCGGAAAAGTGTAACAAAACTTCACCAAAAACCGCCCCCTTAACTCTTGTTCTCTCGCCCGATTGGGACTACATTGCAAGGGTTGAGAACCCCTTTTAACCTCATTTTTTTAAGATCCTAACGATTGCACCCCTTGAGGAGATCCTATGAATATTGCCGTGGTGGGTCTGAGTCATAAAACGGCCCCGGTGGACATTCGCGAAAAATTGAGCATCCCGGAAGACAGACTGGAAGGCGCGCTCCGCCATCTGCGGGGCTATCCCCATATTGAGGAAGCGGCCATTATTAGCACCTGCAACCGTCTGGAAATTTACGCCGTGGTGACGGAAACGGAAAAGGGCGTCATTGAAATCACCCAATTTTTGGCGGAAACGGGTCACATTCCCCTCTCTCACCTACGGCGCTATCTCTTTACCCTGCTCCATCAGGACGCGGTGCGGCACTTGATGCGAGTGGCGGCGGGCTTGGAAAGCTTAGTGCTGGGGGAAGGGCAAATCTTGGCCCAGGTGCGCAACACCCATAAACTCGGGCAAAAATACCAGGGGGTTGGCCGTTTGCTCGACCGCCTCTTTAAACAGGCCATTACCGCCGGGCGCCGGGTGCGGACGGAAACCAGCATTGGCACCGGCGCCGTTTCCATCAGTTCCGCGGCGGTGGAGTTGGCCCACGCGAAGTTAGAACTGTCCAACCAAAAAGTGGCCATTATCGGCGCCGGCAAAATGTCCTGTCTGCTGGTGAAGCATCTACTGGCCAAAGGCGCGTCCCAGATCACCATTGTTAACCGCTCCGCCCGGCGTTCGGAAGAATTGGCGGCTCAGTTTCCCCAGGCGTCTTTGACCCTAGCTCCTCTAACGGAACTGTTCGGCGCCGTGGCCCAGAGCGATCTGGTCTTTACCAGCACCTCCGCCACCGAACCCATTTTAAACCGCCAAAATCTCGGCGCTTGTCTGGGGGGAGACCGCTCCCTGATGGTGGTGGATATTTCCGTGCCCCGCAACGTGGCCGCCGACGTTCAGGACTTGCCCCAGGTGCGGGCCTTTAATGTGGACGACCTCAAGGCCGTGGTGGCCCAAAACCAAGCCAGTCGCCGCAAAATGGCCCAGGAAGCCGAGGGTCTGCTGGAAGAAGAAGTGGACGCCTTTGAACTTTGGTGGCGCTCCCTAGAAACCGTTCCCACCATTAGTTCCCTGCGGAGCAAAGTGGAGGATATTCGCGAGCAGGAATTGGAAAAGGCGCTGTCCCGTTTGGGAAGCGAATTCGCCGAAAAACATCAGGAAGTGATCGAGGCGCTGACCCGGGGCATCGTCAATAAAATCCTCCACGAGCCGATGGTGCAACTGCGGGCCCAGCAGGACATCGAAGCCCGCAAACAATGTCTGCAATCCCTGAAGATGCTCTTTAACTTAGAAGTCGAGGAGCAACTGGGACAAGCTTAAGGGTCGGGTTTTCAGCGCCGATAAAAAAGCCCTGAGGATAGCGCCGGTTAAAACAAACCGCTAAGATGGGGACACCCCCTTATTTTTCGCCAGTTCCGCAAACTTGTCTGTTTTCTAAAATCACCCGTTCCCCCAAATCGACTATGGACGCCACCGCTCTGATTGTGCAAACCCTCCTTAATTTCATCAATATTTACCTAGTTTTATTGGTGGTCAGAATCCTCCTCTCCTGGTTCCAAACCGCCGATTGGGCCAACTCCGTCATCTCCTTCCTCAGCCCCATCACCGACCCCTATTTGAATATCTTCCGCTCCTTTATCCCTCCCCTGGGCGGCATGGATTTTTCCCCCATCCTAGCCATTTTGGCGCTCCAACTCATCTCCGGCGCTTTGGATCAGGTTCCCGTGATGGCGGGATTTTAAGTCCAATGAGTCCTAGGGGGAGCGCCTGTGGGATAATGACTCCAGATTTACGTTTTAACTTTACTTTAATTTAGATCACGGGAGAGTGTTATGACCGCCGAAAGTATGTTGACAAACGGAGCGTTTTTACTAATTGGGTTGACGCTTTTAGGTTTAGCCTGGGGATTTGTCATTATCAAACTTCAAGGTAGCGAAGAGTAAACCTCTTCCAAGGCGGGGGCGAGACGGTTTTGAGCGATTCCGTCTCCCGTTCCCAAAGCTTAGCTAATGGAGGGAGAGCGGCAAGCGTCTCCCTCGACTCTAAACGTCGCTCTCGTTAGCGACTGACGGCGCCGGCGGCGAAAGCCGATTGGAGCAATTCTACTTTGTCGGTTTTTTCCCAGGGTAAATCGAGATCGTCCCGGCCAAAGTGACCGTAGGCCGCCACGTCCTGGAAGAAGCGCCCGCCCCGTTCCCCGGAGAGGGATTGGAGGTTAAAGGCTTGGATAATGCCCGCCGGACGGAGTTCAAAATGCTCGCTAATGACCGCCAGCAGTTTATCCTCATCCACCTTGCCGGTGCCGAAGGTGTCCAACATGACGCTCACGGGACGAGCCACCCCGATGGCGTAGCTGACTTGCACTTCGCATTTATCCGCTAAACCGGCGGCCACAATATTTTTAGCCACGTAGCGAGCCGCGTAGGCCGCGGAGCGGTCCACCTTGGTGGGGTCTTTGCCGGAGAAAGCGCCGCCGCCGTGGCGGGAATAACCGCCGTAGGTGTCGACGATGATTTTCCGTCCCGTTAGGCCCGCGTCGCCCTGGGGACCGCCGATGACGAATTTGCCGGTGGGGTTGACTAAATATTTGGTGGCTTCCGAGGGTTGGATGGGCAGATCGATAAAACAGGGTTTGACCACCGCCTCCCAGAGGTCGGCCTTAATTTTCGCCTGCACTTCGGCGTTATCGGTCGCGGCGCCGATGGTTTCGTCGTGCTGGGTGGAAATTAAAATGGTGTCGATGCCCACAGGAACGCCGTCTTCATAAATGACGGAAACCTGGGTTTTGCCGTCGGGCCGCAGGTAAGGCAATTCGCCGCTTTTACGGACTAGGGCCAAGCGCCGGGCGAAGCGGTGGGCCAGGCTGATGGGCAGGGGCATGTATTCCGGGGTCTCGTTGCAGGCAAAGCCAAACATTAAACCTTGATCGCCGGCGCCGATACGGTCAAGCTCGTCCTCGCTGAGGGCGTGACGCTGTTCCCTGGCGGTGGTGACCCCCTGGGAAATGTCGGGGGATTGTTCGTCCACGGCCACGAGGACGGCGCAACTGTTGGCGGAGAAGCCATTATCGGCGTTGGTGTAGCCGATTTCCGCGATTTTCTTGCGGGCGACCTCCACAAAATTGATGTTGGCCTGGGAGGTAATTTCTCCGGTAATCAGCACCAAACCGGTGTTCACCACCACCTCGGCGGCCACCCGGCTAGCGGGATCGGCGGCCAGCAGGGTATCGAGAATAGTGTCGGAGATTTGGTCGCAGATTTTATCGGGATGCCCCTCGGTAACTGACTCGGAGGTGAAAAGATAACGCTTGGACAATTTCCCTAATCCTTTTAAAAACTAGACGGCGGTTGTTTCAGATATCAGATATCAGATATCAGATACCAGATGGAGATAAACGAAAATTCATTCAGTGTTTAAAAACCGAAAAAAGCGATGCTCCCCCATCTAGCATGGGGATTCTAGCATGGTTGGGGATCAATCGCCAGGGAAACCGCTAGACTAGCGCCGGGCTAGGGGAAAGCCGAGATTTTCCCGTTGTTGGAGGTAGAGGTGGGCCACTTCCCGGGCCAGCCCCCGGATACGGCCGATGTAACGGGTGCGCTCCGCCACGGCGATGACCCCCCTGGCGTCCAGGAGATTAAAAGTGTGAGAACACTTGAGGACGTATTCCAGGCTCGGCAAAACTAAACCCCGCTCGATTAACTGCCCGGCTTCCCCTTCGTAGAGGTTAAATAAATTGAGCAGTAACTCGGGGTTAGACGCTTCAAAATTGTAGGTGCACTGCTCCACTTCCCCCTGCCAGAAGATATCGCCGTAGGAGATCTCCTCGTTCCAGCGAATCGCTTTGATCGCTTCGGCGTTTTGTAAGTACATGGCTAGGCGCTCTAGCCCGTAGGTGATTTCAATGGACACCGGCCGACAGTCCACGCCGCCGCACTGTTGAAAATAGGTAAACTGGGTCACTTCCATGCCGTCGAGCCAAACCTCCCAGCCGACCCCCCAGGCGCCCAGGGTGGGGGATTCCCAGTTGTCTTCCACAAAACGAATATCGTGCTCCTCTGGATGAACGCCCAGAACCCGCAGGGAATCCAAATAAATATCCTGAATATTGTCGGGGGACGGCTTAATTAAAACCTGATACTGGTAATAATGTTGAACCCGATTGGGATTCTCGCCATAGCGCCCGTCGGTGGGGCGCCGACAGGGTTCAATATAGGCCACCGCCCAGGGTTCCGGCCCAATGGCTCGTAGAAACGTGTGGGGACTCATGGTTCCCGCTCCTTTTTCCGTATCGAAGGGCTGGGCGATCAGACACCCCTGCCGGGCCCAGAATTCGTGCAGTTGGGCGATCAGGGACTGAAAGGTCAAAGTCATCTGGGGTTGGGGAACACAAAGGAGCAAGCTCTATCTTGCCACAATTCCCGGCGAGCTAACCCTCGATTCCCAGCGGCGCGCCGTAGATTCGGAGCGCGAGCGCCGGGGTTAGAAGCGTTCCCCAATCCCGAAGTTGACCCGAGAGCCGCCCTCGTCGTTGAAGCCCCAGTCAATCCGAATCGGCCCCACAGGGGATTGAATCCTGACGCCGAGACCGTAGCCCAGACCGCTCCCCGGCAGCCCCCGGACGATGGCGGGGAAACCGGGCACGGCGCCCTGGGAGCCGAGGTTGGAGCCGTAGTCCACAAACAGCGCCCCCCCCACGGCGGAGAAAATGGGGAAGCGGTATTCGGCGGTGGCCTGGAGGTAACTGCGACCGTTGCCCACGTCCCCTTCCGCGTAGCCCCGCACGGAGTTGCTACCGCCGAGAATAAAGGCCTCGTAGGGCGGCAAATCTCCCAGCACCGTGCCAGCTTGGACGTTAAAGGCGATGGTTTGGGGCTGGGTGGATTCCGTTAGTCCAAAGTCCCGTAGATCTAGCCAATCAATGGGAATGTAATAGCTATAACTGCCCCGCAGACGACTAAAGAGGATGTTGCCGGAGCCGATGGGCGCCGTTTGCTCGATCCCGAGGCGAGTGATAGAGCCGCTGGTGGGTTGGAGGGCGTTGTTGCGCCGGTCCTGGGCCGCCACAAAGGAGAGAATAATCAGGTCGTCCACCCCGTTGGGACTAAAAGAAAGGGGTTGGGAGTCGAAGCCATTGAGCGGCGCCGAGAGGGGGGAAAGTTGCCCGTCGCCGTTTTCAACCCGGACGTTTTGGTAGGCGAAACCGGCGGAGAGACGCCAATCGGGGATGGAAAAGACGCTATCGGCGATGGGACGGAAAAAGGTGACGCTAGCGCCGGTGCGAATGACCCTAGGGCTGTCAAAGCCGACGAGGGTGCGGATGGATGAATCGTTACCGTCGAAGACCAAGGAAATGGTGCGGCGCCGGAAGCCGTTGACGGTGTAGGAGGTGCGGTAGGGGTCGCCGGCGATCCAAGGATCGGTAAAACTAACGTCAAAGAGAAATTCCCGTTCCCCCAACTGAATTTCAGCGCCGATGGTCTGGTTGTTGCCCCCGAGGTTTTGCTCCTGGTAGCTCAGGGTGCCAAAGAGACCGCTAGTGCTACTGATCCCGCCCCCCGCGGCCACGGAGCCGGTGTTGCCCTCCACAATGTCCACATTGACGATCACTTCCCTGGGATCCGAGCCGGGGTTAAAGGACAGACGGGCGTCCTCGAAAATCCCCAGCCCGTAGACCCGTTGCAGATCCCGCTGGGCGATATTGCGGTTAAAGACGTCGCCGGGTTTGAGTTCCATTTCCCGAGTGACGATAAAGGGCCGGGTGCGGCCGTCCACCGGCTCGTCTTCGGCGTTAAAGAAGCGGACTTGGATATTTTGCACCACCCCTTCGGCGATGACCAGGGTCACGGTTCCATCGGCGCCGATTTTGGGCGACCCCACCACCTGAGCCAGGTCGTAGCCGTTGCTGGAGTACCATTCGTTAATTTTTTTAATGCCTTCCTGAAGTTCCCGCAGGTTCAAAATTTTGCCGTACTGCCCCTGGAAGGTCTCTTCCACCACGGTCTCGGGCAAAACCCGCTCTTTCTCCGTGACCGGCGCCGTTTCAATCGCCACTTTTTGGAAAATCGGGTTCGGCTCCACGGCGAAGGTAATCCGCACCCCCAGGGGCGTGTCGCTGGGGGTGGCCTGAACGTTGCCAAAGTAGCCCGTGGCGTAGATGGCGTTAATGTCCGCTTGCAGTTGGGAGCGGGTGGTGGTTCGTCCCGGCTGAGTTTGGATAACGTTATAGACTAAAAGTTCTAATTCTGGGTTGGCGCCGGTAATGACCACTTCCCCCACCAACACTTTGGGTTCCGGCGCCGGCTCCGCGGCGTCCGTCGGCGCCGGGGCGGAGGGGCTAAAGGAGGGCAATTGTCCGGGAGAAGGCTCCGGGGTCGGGGAACCATCCGGGGAAGGACTGGCCTCCGGCGCCGGGGGCGTAAAAGTAGGCAGTTGTCCGGGGGTCGTCTCTGGGTTAGGAGCCGGAGCGTCGGAACTCGGCGCCGGCTCGGTTGCCGGAGTCTCCGGCGCCGGGGGGGGCGTTTCTGTCGGGGTCGGGGCGGCGCTGTTTTCCTGAGGGGGAGCGGTCTGTAATTCTTCGGGAAGCGCCGACGGATTAGCGGCGGTTTCTAGCGGCGCCGTAGAGGAATCCGCAGGGGCGGCCTCTACCGTTTCTACGGTCAAGGACGTTTCTTCCGAAGCTAGGCCCGCCGGAGCGGAGACAACGGAGGGATCTAAGGGGGATTGGGCGAGCGCCGGGGTTATTCCCCAGCCGCTAGCGAGGAGACAAAAACCGAGTACCGGCGAAAGACTCAAAGCCTTGACGTTGCGCGACTCTTGAAACTTGTTTGACACGTCCTAACACCCAATCCAGAAAATAAGTAAAGAAATACCAAGAAAAGACAATAACAGCCCGGAGGGTCGGGGTAAAGACCGGCGCCTTAACGGGTTACTAGACTAGCCCTAGGGGACAAGGTTCCAGTCGGGAACTAAAGACCGAGTTTAGCGATCTGGGCCAAAACCCGCTCTCGCACGGTTTCGTAGGCGGATTCCACTTGGCCTAAATCCCGACGGAAGCGGTCTTTATCTAAAACCCGAGCCTGGGGATCGCGTTGACCCCGGTCCCAGAGGCGGCAGGTGTCGGGGCTGATTTCGTCCGCCAGGAGAATCTGTCCCTGGGGGTCTCGGCCAAACTCCAGTTTGAAGTCCACCAGGGTAATGTCGCAATCTGCAAAGAAGGCGATTAAATGTTGATTAATGGCCAGCGCCGAGGTTTTCAGGGTTTCTACCTCCTCCGGCCGAGCGACGTCCAATAGGAAAAGGCGCTCCGGGGTTAGTAGAGGATCGCCGAGGGCGTCGTTTTTTAGATAAAACTCCACTAGGGGAGCCGGCAGGATTTGACCCTCCGCTAGGCCCGTTTCCCGACAGAGACTCCCCGCGGCGATATTCCTGACCACCACCTCTAGGGGGATGATCTCCAGCGCCTTGACCCGCATTTGAGCCGGCGCCGGACAGTCGAGGAAATGGTGGGCCACGCCCCGTTGACCCAGGAACCGGAACAGCGCCGCGGAGACGGCGCAGTTAATTTCCCCTTTGCCTTGAATCTGACCCCGTTTCTGGGCGTTAAAGGCCGTGGCGTCGTCCTTAAAGACCGTCAGCAAAACCTCCGGCTCTGTAGTGGGGTAGAGAATTTTAGCTTTCCCTTCGTAGCGTTTTTCCATCGTTTTGGCGGGTCTAGCTGAGTTTGACTGATTCTACCCTACCCCCGGCCTAGCCCCGGCGCTCCCGGTCGGAAAAAAAAGCGACCCCCCGTTTTAGGCTATAATCGCTCTTCCGCAATCTTGCCGACGACGGCGCTTCAGAAGTCTTTATTTCAGTATTCTTAAGAATCGCCAGCGAACCGTTAAATCAATACTTCCTATGAAACTGATCTGTCGCCAAAGCGACCTCAATAGCCACCTCTCCTTGGTGGGGCGGGTGGTGCCCTCCCGACCTTCCCATCCCATTCTCGGCAATGTGCTCCTCAGCGCCGACGCCCAGGGGCGCTTGGCTTTAACGGGGTTTGACCTGAGCCTAGCCATTGAAACCAGTTTGGAAGCCGACGTTCAGGAAGCCGGACAGATTACCCTGCCCGCTAAACTCCTGAGCGATATTGTCGCCCGCCTACCGGACGGGGATCTGACCCTCGGCGTGGAAGAAGACCCCCAGGGGGCGGAAACCTACCTGGCCACCCTCACCTCCGAATCCGGCCAGTTTCAAATCCGGGGTCTCGGCGCCGAGGATTTTCCCGCCCTGCCCACGGTGGAGACGGTGACGCCTTTAATGGTGCCGGTGGCGGCGCTCCGGGGCGGCCTCAGCGGCGTGCTCTTCGCCGCCAGCGCCGACGAAACCAAACAGGTTTTAACCGGGGTTCATCTCAAGGGCACCGCGGACAGTTTAGAATTCGCCGCCACGGACGGGCACCGCTTAGCGGTGGTGGAAACCCCCACTCATTTTGAGGAGGGAGAAGAAGTGATCCAGGGCAGTAACCTAGAGGACTTCGCCGTCACCATTCCCGCCAAAGCCCTACGGGAGCTGGAACGGATGGTGGGCAACGCCCAGGACAACGAGTTGGCGGCGCTCTACGTGGACGACACCCAAGTTGTCTTTGAGTTGGGAAGCCAGCGCCTTACCAGCCGCAAACTAGACGGCGCTTACCCCGCCTACCAACAGTTAATTCCCCGACAATTTAGCCGCTCCGTCTCCCTGGAGCGCCGGCGCTTGTTGGGGGGGCTAGAACGGGTTTCCGTGCTGGCGGATCAGAAGAGCAATTTAGTCAAGTTCTCCTTGCTAACGGCGGAAAACACCCTGCAACTCTCCGTGGAAGCCCAGGATTTAGGCAACGCCCGGGAATCCCTCCCCGCCGATATTCTCGGGGAAGCCGGGGACATCGCCTTTAATGGCAAATATCTTTTAGACGGATTGAAAGCCCTGCCCACCAGCGAGATTCAAATTCAACTCAACGAAAGCAACCAACCGGTGATTTTTTCTCCTTTGGGGGGGCTAAAAATGACTTATTTGGTAATGCCCGTGCAAATCGTGCGTTAACCCGCGGGGGAGGGGCGAACCGGGGCCCTTTTTGCCCGCGCCCCTTGCCTTGGACAAACTTGTCCAGCATACTAAATACTACCTATCTGGCAACCCTTAGAAAACCCCGGTTTTCTGCCCGCTCCCACATTACGCCATGCAACCCAAGCCCCCCAATCCGCCCCAACCGGCGCCGGAACCTCCCGTTTTAACCGTCGCGCCCTCCGACACAGTTCTAGACGCCACGCCTCAAAATTACTATCAAGCCATTGGCTGGTTGCGGGGAAAGTTAATTCGGGGCGAAGAGGAGAAACGGTTTTGTATTCAAATCCGCGACGCCGTTTTTACCCTTTATCTCCCCAAACGGATGACGAATCTGGCGGAGAAATTGGTCGATCAACAAATTTGGCTTAAATGCTATCCCCAATCTAAGGGGGAAGGGTTGAGTTTTAAAGGCGTTTGGATGGGGGTGGAGCAGGCGGAAAAAGGCGAGCCAGGCATTTTTATCCTACGGGGCGTTTGGCAATTTATTCCCCAATGCCGGCGCCCGGTGTTTAGCATCTATCGCAACGAGTTGAAAGCTTACGAAAACCGCCCCAGCAATCAACATTTGCCCCTGATTTGGACCGACCAACCGCCCTACCGCTTCCGCAAGGACTCGGAGGAGCGCCCCAAGTTTTATCAAATCACCGCCCGCCTCATCGCTCAACGGGGCTGTTTTGGCTTTGTCTCCCAGATCGCCGAACCTCTAGAGCAAACGCCCCGCCGGGTCAAGAAACCCCCCCTGGAGGTCGCCAAGGGAGGGGGTAAAGCGAAAAAGCGCCGCCCTGAATCGGAGGATGAGAACGCAAATCCGCTAACCCCGGCGCCGGAAACCGAAAGCGCCGCGCCCTTCCCGCCGGAACTAGAGTCCGCCCCTCTCCCGCCGGAGCCGGAGCCGGAAATCCCGCCGGCGCCGTCCGCGGCCGATGTCGTTAACCCGGCGCCCGAACCCGAACCCATCGTCGCCGAGGAGCCGGTGAAAACCAAGACGAAAACGAAAGCAAAAGCGAAAACCAAGACAAAACCCTCCTAACGGTTTAGGCGGGAGGAGAGAAGCAGGCGGAAGACCATGAAAATTCTCATCGTCGAGGATGATCCAGAAATCGCCCAGTTACTCCGGGAAACCCTAGAGCGGGAGTCCTTTGCTTGTCGTCTAGCGGAGGACGGTCTGCAAGCGCTACGACTCTTTACCGAGACGGCGCCGGATTTGATTATTCTCGATTTGATGCTTCCTCACCTGGACGGACTGGAGGTCTGCACCCGTATTCGCCAAAAAACGGGGGTTAAAGACCCCTATATTCTCATGCTGACCGCCAAGGGCGAAGAATTAGACCGAATTATCGGCCTTTCCACCGGCGCCGACGATTATTTAGTCAAACCCTTTAGCCCAAGAGAACTGGTGGCCCGAGTGCGAGCGCTCCTACGGCGAAATTTACGCCACAGCGAAGCGGAGGCTAAACCCCTCTGTCGCTCGGCTCATTTTGAGTTGGATTTAGAGCAATTCACCGCCCTACGGAAACTCGCGCCGGATCAGGCGGAAGCCTTGGATCTGACTTCCCTAGAATTTAATCTGTTGGCCACTTTTGTCGGCGCGCCTGGACGGGTCTGGAGCCGGACTCAACTCATCGACCGTCTCTGGGGTCAGGATTTCTTTGGCGACGAACGGGTGGTGGATACCCATATCCGGCGCTTGCGCAAAAAAATCGAACCCGATCCCGCCAATCCGTCTTTTATTAAAACGGTCATTGGCTTGGGGTATAAATTTGAAGACGAAAACCGTTGAAGGCGCCGGAAAGATGACAGGGGGATGACGCAAAATACCGCCGCGGGATCAACCTAGCGCCTAAAGCTCCTCCAACCAGAGCGTTTCCCCCTCTCCTTGCAGAAGACGCTCCGCCGCCTCCAACATATCGGGAACCAAATCCTTAAGATCCTTACGGTTTTCCAAATAAGCCTTCAGCGCCGCCAAGGGATCGAGGGAATGACCCGCGCCCAACTCCGGCAGACGAGAGCGAGTGAACTGACTGACCACCTCCGGGCGAATCGTATAGGAATGGCAGGGCTTCAGCGCCGCTTGCAATTGTCGATTATCAATCTGTTCTAACTGCTCGGAGCGAATTTTATACAACAAACGCGCCACGGCGCCGTCAATCTGAGCCTGACCAATGGCCGCTAGCAGCGCCGTTTGGGGGTTCTCCTCTTCCGAGACATCCAGTTCAAGGGTCAGAAAAGGGCGGGCCGGCAGGGGGCAAAATTGCCAATCCACCCGACCCTTGGCGATTTCCAACCAAACATAACCCTTCGCTTCCTTTTCTTCGCTAAAATCCACCCGCTCGATACTGCCGGGGTAAACAATGGGGGGATTATTGGCCGGGTTCAGGTTTTGGTGTTTATGGACGTGACCCAGCGCCACATAGTCAAACTCCGGTCGCAGGAGCAGAGAGAGAGGAATACTAAAACCCCGACCCACCGCCAGCCCCTTTTCCGCTCCGAAACTGGCCCGATCTGCCATCAAGTGTCCTAACAAGATCGTCGGCAAATGGGGATCAAGATTACGAATTTCCCCCTCCAGCGCCGGCGCTAGACGTTGAATAATCAGGTGATGAATCGCCTCTAGGGACAACCCCTCCGTTTCCGGGCGGGTCAGGAGGGTGGAGCGGGTCAACCAGGGCAGAGTGACCACCTGGAGATCGCCGTTGGCGGTGGGAATCACATGGGTCGCGAGACGGTCGCCCACAATAAACCCCGGCACCGCCAAAGTGCGATAAATACATAAACTATCGCCGCCGGTTCCCTGGGAATGCTGGTCGTGGTTCCCCACCAACAAAACCGCGGGAACGCCCGCGTCCGCCAGGCGCCGAAACTCCCGAGCGAAGGCTTCCTGAATGTAGGGCGCCTGGGTGGTGTCGGGAAAGGCGTCCCCGCCGAAGAGAACCGCGTCCGCGGGTTCCTGGCAGGCCCGGTCGATACAGCGCCGCAAACTGGCGATAAAATCCTCCAAACGGGTATTGAGGCCCGTGGCGGGGTTGGTATGGCCGTGGGCGAAACCGCTACCGAGGTGGACGTCAGAGAGATGGAGGACTTTGATCATGGGAGGGCGCTAGGGGAATCCAAGTGGAGCGCCAGGCCTGCTCCGCTTCGCGGGTCAGTTTTTCCCGGCGCCGTTCGCGGTAGTGTTTATGGAGCTTTTTCAACTGCTCCGCCAAATGACGGATCTGCTTGCGGGCGCCGGTTAAGGCGCCGTCCTGAAATTCTAAATCGTTGGCCCGAAAACGGAGGGCGATAAATTTCAGCAACTGCCTAGACTTTTCTTGATCCTCTTCAGATTTATCTTCTTCCTCGTCCTTTTCTCCCTGGGGAGTCATCTCCACGATCAAATTGAGGATATAGGGATTTTTGTCCCGATTAAAGGCCATGCCGCTTTCTTCCGCCCGCAGGGCCACCTCTAGAACTTTGCCGGGCAGAACCGGGGGAATGATTTTTACGCCTTGCAAGATCTGGTTCGCCTCCAGGGAAATCTCCTGTAGGGTTCGCTCCAAAATTTGCTCAATGGCGCTGCCCCAGGCCGCTAAAGCGTCGGGGTCGCTAATCGGGTAAGTCCATTGAGGTTCCCGGTCTCGCTCCATCCGCTGGAGAATCATCTCCATCAGTTCCCCGGACTTGGCTAGCGCGGAGAGTTTATTTAAAAAGGCGTCGGCGCCGTCTTCTTCCTCCTCCTCTCCTTTCTCCTCTTCTTCTCCTTCTCCATCTTTCCTTTCTTCCTGCTGATTTAAGAACCCTTCAACGTCCAGTTCCAACGCTTCCTCCGGCTCCCGGTCAGGTTCCGGCGCTTCCTCGGCTTCCGCCGTCGGCTCGGGAGACCGAGTCCAGCCTTCGACGTCAACCCCCCGGCGTCCCAGGCGCTCCTGAAGGCGGGGTTCCAGTTGCCGGGCGAGGGTCTGAATTTTTCCTTGCAACTCCCGGCGCTCTTCCAGACTCAGGTTTAAAAATTCCTCGGGGTAGAGACGGGTGCAAACTTGATGGGCCGCCAAAGAAAGTTCCCGCTCCAGTTGGGCGCTTAACCCCCGGAGGTATTGGCAATACACTTGGCAAAGGCGCTGGTAGAGGGTCTCGGTATGGGTCTCTAGCTCCGCCAATTCGGCTTCCAGACGACTGAGGGAACGAGTCATAACAATCTCCTAGGGGGGCATCTCCGGTTTGTCACTGGGTCTGTTTGCCCTCATCCCCCAACCCCTTCTCCCTCCTTCGGCTACGCTCAGGGAGCGGGAGAAGGGGAGTCAAAGTCCCTCTCCCAAAGAGGGAGAGGGATTTAGGGTGAGGGTCAAGGTTTGATTAGTCCAAAGGAATGATGGTGACCCACTCTTGATACTTTGGCTCCTGATTTTGAGTAATGCGGGCCAGGAGGCTTTTCAGCCGCCGGGTAATGGGGCGCTCGCCGGAGAGGGGGAAGGTTTCAATGCGGTTAACGGGGGTGATCTTGGCGGCGGTGCCGCAGAGGAAGACTTCGTCCGCCACAATCAATTCTGATTTATCCACCGGGCGCTGTTGGGTGGGAATACCGAGGTCTTCGGCCAGTTTGAGAACGCTGTCCCGAGTGATGCCCTCCAAAATATCCTGATCCAAGCCGGGGGTAATCAAGGTTCCATTGCGGACAATAAACACGTTCATCCCCGTGGCTTCGCAGACCTTGCCCTGGGTGTTCATCAAAATGGCCTCGTCAAAGCCCGACTCCACCGCCTCCGTTTTGGCCAGCGCCGAGGTGATGTAGGCGCCGCTAATTTTGCCCCGTAGAGGAAAACTGCGGTCTTCCTGACGGTACCAGGAGCTAATGCGACAACTAACGCCGTCCCCGGCGAGGTAGTCCTCCATTTCCAGCCCGTAAACCAGAAAATCCTTTTCGATATTGTGGAGGCGGGGGGCGATGCCCAGACCGGAGCTATAGACCAGGGGACGGATATAAAAGGAGGTTTGGGGGCGGTTTTTGCGCACAAATTCCCGGATAATCGCCTCGATTTTCTCCGCCTCGATCTGGAAATTAAGAAAATTGGCGCTCTGGCTCAAGCGCCGACAGTGGCGGTCGAGGCGAAAAAGCAGGATTTGCCCCGGATTCTGGGGGTCGGGAATGCCCCGCAGTCCCCCAAAAGCCGCCGTGCCGTAGTGGAGCGCGTGGGTCGCGACGGAAATTTGAGCCTGCTCAAAGGGAATAAACTGATTTTTAAAGTAGGCGATGGGCAAAAACTGGTGCATGGGCGCAAGGGACTGGGGCGGCGCGTCTTCAAAAAAGAGGGTTTAACGTCCGATCATACCACTAGCTTGGCGGCGGAAACTCTAAGGGAACCGCTCAGATTTATCAGCGGCTTTGTTTGCCCTCATCCCCCAGCCCCTTCTCCCAGAGTGGGAGAAGGGGAGTTAAAGTCCCTCTCCCCGGCTCCTGAGCTTGTCGAAGGAGGGAGAGGGATTAGGGTGAGGGTAAAAGGCTAAACCCCTAACCGCCGATACCGAGGCGGAGCGCCAGCCCCGGACTGAGGGGAATCAGGGTCATGAGCATCAAAAAGAGGGCGAAGAGGCCCCAACCGGCCCGGGCGTCGTCGGGTTCCGTCAATTCGTTCAAACTGGGGCGCTCTAGCTCCCGTTGTAGGAATAAAATCACCACGGCCCAGTAGAGGGGTAGGGAGTTAACGGTGTTCACCAGGGCCACAATCCCCAAAATGATTAGGGTTCCCACGGTGGCCCGGCGGGCGATTTTACGGCCATAGATAGCTTGGACGATCCGCCCCCCGTCGAGTTGTCCGGCGGGGAGCAGGTTTAAGGCGTTAATCACCAGCCCCAACCAACCCAAAATCACCAGGGGGTGAATGGCGATGACGCTCTGCTCCAATTCGGCGCCGAGAATACTTTTGGCTAACAGTCCCACCAGGATCGAGGCTTGGAAATACTGACCCGGTATTTGTAAACCGGCGCCGGGATGGGAAAGAACGAGACCGATGGCTAAAAATAGGAGGGAAACTAAACCGCCGAGGGCGGGCCCCGCTAGGGAAATATCAAACAGCGCCGCCCGGTGGGGCAGAAGGGATTCAAAGCGGGTGATGGCGCCGAAGGAGCCGATTTGCCAGGTGGGCAGGAAAAAGGGCCAACTGAGGCGGATTTGGTATTTCTGAGCCAGAAGACGGTGCCCGATTTCATGGGCCGCGAGGATCGCCGCGACGGCCAGCGCCCAGGGCAGAACTTCCGGGAACCGGCGCCATTCACTAAAGAAGTCAAACCCCAAGAGGGCGGCGCTGGCCTCCAGGGTGGTGGCAATAGTAGCGACCAGCAGAACCAGCGCCAAATTCTTCTGGGGCCAAGTCATAGGCTGGGGATCGTTGCGGCGGGGGAGAATCACCACCACGGGCCGGTCTTCCGCGCCTTCCACCAAAAAGAGACGGTAAGTCTCGCCGCAGGACGCCGTTAACTTCTGGGAGAGTTGGGCGAAAGCCAGATCCGCCTCCGCCCGGAGGTTGCCCCGAAAAATAGCGCCTTCCTGGTAGGGAATGGTTTCCGTGGCGAAAAAAGTGTCAATGCCGAAAATGCCCCGAATTTTTTGTAAATCCTCCTCGGGAATGGGCAAGAGATCCGGCTCTTCCGGCTCCTGAACCGGCGCCGTCGGCAGGGGTTGGCCCTTCGGCAAGGGTAAAGCGGCCTCTTCCCGGCGAATCAGTTTGCCTAGGTAGATATAGCCCCCGAAGGAGCCTATAGAAAGGGCGAGAATCACGGCGAGGTTTAAACGCAAACCCAAGGCGAACACCGTCAGGGAAATGAACCAAGGCGTCATGAGAACAAGAGATTGGAGCCAGGTCAAAACCCCCGCTCGGCCGTAGGGGCGATAGCGCCGATAGCTCCAGCTAAAAAAGACCCCGGCGAGGCCAAGGAGGCCCAGAGCGGCCCAAGTAAAGGGGGTGGGGGGGGTCATAGCCAAGGGGAAAGGTTAAACAAACTCGGCGCTAGCGGCCCGGAGGTTGCCCCCGCAGGCTTGCAAACGGGCTTCCGCCGCCTGGGCGTCTAGACCGCTCCAGCGCATCAATAGCGCCAGTTTAACCCGTCGTCCGCTCTTTTCGAGTAAGTCCAAAGCGTCGGAGCGGGAGAGATCCGTTAAATCCTGCAAAATGCGCAGGGCCCGGTCTTCCAATTTCTGGTTCGTCACCGCCACGTCCACCATACGGTTGCCATAGACCTTTCCCAGGCGGGTCATAATGCCGGTGGAAATAATATTCAGCGCCATTTTAGTGGCGGTGCCGGCCTTGAGCCGGGTCGATCCCGCTAAGATTTCCGGCCCCGTTAACAGGCGAATATTGGCGTCCGCGGCCATGGGCGCCTGGGACTCCGGCACGCAGGCCATAAACGCCGTCTTGGCGCCCCGTTCCCTGGCTTTTTCCAACGCGCCCCGCACATAGGGCGTGGTGCCCCCCGCGGTAACGCCGATCACTAAATCTAAAGGGCCAATACCCCGCTCCGCAATGGCTTTGGCGCCGTCTTCGGCGTTATCCTCCAACCCTTCGGAACTCCGCACCAACGCCTCCCGACCCCCGGCGATAATGGCCTGGACTAACTCCGGCGCTGTGCAGAAAGTGGGGGGACACTCCGCCGCGTCGAGCACGCCTAAACGACCGCTGGTGCCGGCGCCGACATAAAAAAGGCGACCCCCCTGGGCTAAACAGTCCGCTCCCAAGATAATGGTCTGGGCCAAAGCGTCCTCGGCGCCGGCGACGGCCGCTAGGGTTTGGGCGTCCTCTTGGTTAAAAAGTCGCACTAACTCTAGGGGAGAGAGTTGGTCTAAAGTTTGACTCTGGGGATTCACCTGCTCTGTCAGCAGATGGCCCCGTTCCGCTAGGGTCACTATAACAATCCCTCCAAACGGCGCCGAATTTGCTCTAACTCCGCCTCGGAAAATTCTTCAGCCTCTTCCTCCGCGGTTTCCTTGGGCGTCAAGACCCCGTCCGGGTCCCAATCGGCGTCGGCGATATTTTTCTCCGGGGGAATGGCCAACATCCCTTCCGTCACCACTTCGCAGTCGTAGCCCGCCTCTTGACAAAAGGCTTCGATTTCCTGGGAATCCATCGGCTCGACGGTGGGGGACGGAAAATCCTGCGCCTCTAAGAGGAGCGCGAAACGGGTGGCGTCGTCTTCCGATTCAAACATCAGAATTTTATTTTTGCCCCCCATCTGGATGGTGTGGATGCCTTCATTGTCCGTTCTGGCGTTGAAGAGCAGGACGTAGACGCGCATAGGCGAAAGAGAACGCTGAGAATTTTCCATTATTACCATAAGACCGGAGCGGGTCGGTTAATTCCAGACCAACCATTTCTGGCCGTTGAGCCGTTGCAGGGTATAGAGCAAGAGTAAGTCTAAGGTGACTTTGCGCTCGTCGATCATAAAGGACTCCAGGGCGCTGGGGGGCCGACCCGCCAAATTCCAAGAAAAGCCCTTGGCTCCGTTGAGTGAGCCTTCCCAAAAGTAGAGGTTAAACTGCCGTCCGCTCTCGGGCCAAGCGCCGATCACTTGCCAATAGGTTTCTGGGTCGTCGGCGCCGGCCAGGGGAATTTTCGCCTCTCGCCACTGCAACTCCACAGCGCCCAAGCCCAGTTGGGTCAGGGCTTCCTGAAGCCGGGGCAGGAAATGGGCGGGAATTAACTCCGTTAAGGGCTGGTCTTCTAGCGCCGGGGCTTTGGCTTTTTTGGGCGCGGCGGGGGCGGGGGCAGTTTCGGTCATGACGGAAACCAAAAGGGGACTGGAGTTATTTTAGGGCTTTGGGAGGGGCGCCGGGGCGTTTCCCCGTTGATTGCTCACCCTGCGGAGGACGCCGTTGATAAAGCGAGAGCCTTCGTCGTCGGAGTAGCGTTTAGCCAATTCAACCGCCTCGTTAATGGCCACTTTTTGGGGAACCTCCAGGAAATAGATTTCCGCCACCGCCAATCGGAGAATATCTAAATCTAAACGGGGCAGACGACTCAGTTGCCAATCCACCAGGGCGGCTTCCAGAATCTGGTCGATTTCCGACCGGCGCCGATGGACGGCGGCGATTAACTCCAGGGCAAACTCCCGCACGTCGGTTTGACCCGCCAACTGGAGGGTTTCCGGCCAGTCTAGGGCGGAGCCAAGACGGTTAATCGCCCCCTGGGTAAGTCCCAGGGCTTCCTGGAGCATCGCCCGGGCGCTGTCCGCGTTGGCGGAGCGGGTCTCGCTACTGAGGAGGCGTTCGTTAGCTCGATTCACTTCCCCGGCGGCGGTTTCCAAAAACTCCTGGGCCTCGCTCCGCAGGGCCCGGACGGCGGCTAAAACCAAGGCGTTAAAGTCCTGCCGCTCCAATTGTTCCGGCGCCGATTTGAGTTGGCTCAGACTCAGGAGGGCCAGTTCTCGGGCCACTCTGCGGGGCTGTTGACGACTAGACATAAGTTAGGGCGGTTAACGGCGGTCGGCGCCGGAAATGACGTTACGCAGGCCGAGGGCGCCGACGGTGGCGAAACCGATGGACAAAATTAAACTGGTCAGACCGGTTTTAAGCCCTTGCTTGAGGGCTTGGGTGGTGGCGTCCGTCTCCGCCTTTTGCAGGCGCTTGTCCAGTTGCGCTTCCAGTTCCGCTTTAATTTGGTCGATCCGCTTGCGATAAGCGCCGGGGTCTTTGGAGAGTTGCCGCAGACCTTCCAGTTGAGCCACCTCGTTGGAAAGCCCGGCGATTTGCTGGGGATTGAGGGCGGCGCCTTGCACCTGACCCGCCTGGAGAATCTGTTTCTGTTGGGCGATGCGCTGTTCTAGCAGTTTAGGATTCTGGGCGAAAGCGTTGACCTGGTCTAAAAATCTCTGGACTTGCTCCCGGCCTTGACCGGCGCCTTTCTCAATCTGGGACATCGCGTTCCCTTTGGCTTCATTCAAACTGCCGAGGTAAACCGGAATCACCAGCAAAAACAAAAGACCCAGTAGAATGGAGAGAATATAGGTGGGCAGGCGCAGGTCAAAAACGCTTTTTTTGGCCAGGGGGTCGGCGTTCAAGGCGGAGTCAATCCAATAACCGAGAATAATCAAAGCGACGCCTAACATGGGCACTACGCCCCGCTCCACCACGCTGTTAATGAAGCCCAGTTGCCATTCGTTGTTGCGGAGGTTGAGGGGAATGGCGAGGGTCAAGAAATCGATCAGGGAAGAGAGAATAAAAATAACGCCGAAAAGCTTAAGGCAGAGCGCGGTGAAGGGACTGGCGGTCATCATAAAGTTCAATTCACCCGGAGGGATGGGTTGTTCTAGGGGGTTGTATAATGAGTCAAGCTCTAAGACTTGAGGGTTGAGGAACGTAGCTCAGTAGGTCAATTTAACACTATTGGGGAATCAGTGACACAACTGGCGGGATAACCTTCTCCCTCCTTGGCGCTTCCATTGCTATCCTGTCGCGAGCGCATTAACCATGACCCCCTCCGTCAAGATCTTTGCCGACTCCGCCCAACTCTGCCAAGGGGCGCTGGAGTTGACGCTGGCCCGAATCGAAGCGGTTCTCGCCCGTAAAGACTCGGTTACCCTGGCCCTAGCGGGGGGGAGCACCCCTAAGGCGCTCTACCAAGCCCTCGCCCAAGCGGATTTACCCTGGTCTCGACTCCAAGTTTTTTGGGGAGACGAGCGCTACGTTCCCGCCGATCACCCCGACAGCAACCAACGCATGGCCCGGCAGGTTTGGCTGGATCAGGTGGATTTGCCAGCGGAGAATATTCATCCGATGCCGACCGAGAGCGCCGATCCCCAGGCGGACGCGGAGCGCTACGAATCGGAGTTGGCCCGTTTCTTTCAAGTTCCCGCCGGCGCCTTCCCGGCCTTTGATTTAATTTTGCTGGGTCTGGGGGACGACGGCCACACCGCCTCCCTCTTTCCCCACACTCCGGCCCTAGAGGTGAAAGACCGCCTGGTCACCGTCGGCGCTAAGGACGGCCAGCCCCGCCTCACCTTTACCGCTCCCCTGATTAACCAAGCCCACTGCGTTTGTTTTCTGGTCAGCGGCGCCGGCAAACAAGCGGCGCTGAAGGCGGTTCTGGCGCCGGAAGGAGACGCCCAAACCTATCCCGCCCGTTTGATCCGGCCCCAGGGGGAATTGTTTTGGCTCTTGGACGAAGCCGCCGCCGGAACTTAACCCTCCGTCCCCCATCATTACTTCTTGACGCCTGTTTCCCCGCCGATCTCTATGCTGGTCTGTCCCAACTGCAACCATTCCAACCCCGACGGCGCCGCCCAGTGCGAAGCCTGTTTTACGCCATTGCCCCATCTGATCGCCTGTCCCCACTGCGGCGCCCAGGTGCAGGACGACATGATTTTCTGCGGCAACTGCGGCAAGGACATGAGCCAAGCGCCGGCAGTGGAAGCGGAAGCGGCGGCGCCGGAATTAGAGTTAGAGCCGGAAACTCCGGTTATGCCCGCCCCCCCGGAACCGAGACCCCAACCCGTCGGCGCGACCCAGCTCCAGAGCCAAAGCGCCAAGCTGTTCCACGTCCAAACGGAAACCCCGGTGGAAGTGCCCGCGGGCTTAACGGTGATCCACATTGGCAAACCCAACGAGAAAATTCCGCCGGATATCGACGTTTCCGGTTTTCCCCACTCCGACGTCGTTTCCCGAGTCCACGCCGACCTCCGTCTGGAGGGGGACGCTTACTATCTAGAGGATGTGGGCAGCGCCAACGGCACCTACGTCAACCACAGTCCCCTGGTCGTGGGCAACCGCCACCGACTGCGGGCGGGAGACCGCATTTCCCTAGGCAAGGGGGATTTAATGACCTTTATTTTTCAGTTGGGCTAGTCGGCGGGTTTTAACGTAGAACATCGCCCATGTTCAAATCCTTGCCTATGGCGGGTCTACTGTGGGGGCTGAGCGCTCTTTTCGCTTCCCCCCTACCGGCTTGCCGGCGCCCCCTAGCGCCGGTGATTGAAAGTCGTCTAGGGACGCCCGACCTGGCCCCGGCCCATTGGGGCGTTGTCATTCAAGACCTCGCCAGCGGAGAAACCCTCTACCAGCGCAACGGCGACCAACTCTTTACCCCCGCCTCCAGTCTTAAACTACTGGTCGCCTCGGCGGCGCTTCGTCGCCTGGGCGCCGATTTTCGCTGGCAAACCCCGGTCTATCTCCGGGGCGCTCCCCCTCTTCTGGAGGAACTGATCCTAGACGCCCAGGGAGACCCGACCTTAACGACGGCCCAGTTAGGCGACCTCGCCCAAACACTGCGCCAACGGGGAGTGACCGCCATTGGAACCCTGACCCTAACGGACGCGGCTCCTCCCCAGCGCCGCCATCCCGAGAGTTGGGAATGGGGGGATCTGGCCTACGGTTACGCTCCGGCGGTCAATCAGGCCATCCTCAACGGCAATCAAGGAACCCTGACCCTGACGCCCGAAACCCTGGGGCAACCGTTAAAACTAGAAGTCTCCGATCCCCTCGCCCTAGGGACGGTCTCCCTGAGCAATCAAACCCGCGTCGCGCCAGAGCCGCGCCCCCTAGAATTAACGGGGGTCTGGGGAACCTCCCAGTGGATTCTTACCGGATCTCTGCCCCCCGAAGCCGAACCCGCCCGTCTGACTTTTGCCGTCCCCGACCCCGGCGCTTATTTCCTAGCGGCGCTGGCCCGGGAACTAAACCGGCGGGGGATTAGGGTTGGCGAGGAACGGCTAGTCCAAGATTTTAGCCCGCCTTCTAGGCCAGGGTTCACCCTAACCTCCCCTCCCCTTAGGGACATCGTCGCCCGGATTAATCAAGACAGCGATAACCTCTACGCCGAGGCTTTGGGGCGCCTCCTCCAGCGCCGCGCTCTTCCCCTCGGGCCCGGGGCGGCAGATCTGGGACTGAAAGATTACTCCGGGCTATCCCGCCAAAACCTCCTCTCTCCCCGCTTCTTAACCAATCTGCTCCGGGAGATGGCGCAAACGCCCGCGGCGTCAGTCTTTCGGGACTCCTTGGCGCTGATGGGAGAACGGGGCACCCTGCGGCGCCGTCTCCTAAACACCCCCGTCGCCGGCAAATTTTGGGGGAAAACCGGCGCCCTAACGGGAACCGTTAGCCTAGCGGGCTATTGGGAGATTCAGCCCCGGCGGACTCTAGCCGTAGCTATTTTAGTGAACAATAGTCGCCTCGGCGCCGGAGACCTACGGCGAGCCATTGATGAACTGCTACTGGAGATTTTAGACCAGTGTCAAGGCTAGCGGGAAAGCCCTTTTGTGACGTTTGATTACAAAAAAGATGACTATTCGAGAAAATAGAGGCGCTTTCTAATGCCGTCTGCTAGAGTGCCAGTCGGCGCTTTGTTATTTCCGCCCGACGGTTGCCACTCTTTCGATCCCCTCTTCCGCAAGATTGCCGCGTTATGACTATTACCCTGACGAACCGTCTTTCCGCCATTACCACCGATAGTTTTGGGGAAACCCATCTGGTTTGGGCGGACTCGGGAAACCTCTGGCGCGCCGTTTATGACAATAACTCGGGAACGTGGCGGGACGCTCAGATTATCGCCGCGGGACTATCGGAGAATATTACGAGCTTAAATTTAGTCGCCAGCGAGACGCTGATCCAAGACTCGTCCAATATTAATAGCCCTGGTTTAGTCGTTGTTTACCAACAGGGTAGCGAGAATGATAGCGATATTTTTTACACGGCGGCTCAGTACACAGCTCAGGGGCAATTGCGGTGGTTAGCCAGTCCCCAAGCTCTCACCAGCGATCAAGTGGGAGATTTAGAACCGAGGGCCATCGCTAATGACGGCGCCGTTTTTGTGGTCGGGCAGAAAGTTAACGCCGATAACGTTCAGAATTTCAGCGTCCGGGAAGACGCGGATTTATATTATCAAAGTTTTACAGTTAATAGTAGTCAGTTTCCAACCCCGGCGCTCGATTTAACGTTTAATACCAATTCTACCAATACCCCTTATACCCTCGAAACTCTGGCCAGTTCTTTTACTACGGCCCAGAAGAAAAAAGCTAAAGTTTTTCAAGGTAGCGGTTTTAACTGGAATGCTTCGCAATATTTTGACACCAATCTGCTGGAATTTAACCTCCTCAATCAATCTCCGGATCAACCCAATGGCTATTTAGGCAATTTATTTAAACGAATCAATATCGCGGGCAGTTTACAGGCCGCCTCCGGGGGTAAAAATCCTGAATTGACCTTGATTAACGGCGTTCAGGGGCCATTGTTGAATGTGGCGGCCAGTATTAGCTATCAAACTGCCAAGCAAGGAAAAAACGGCAAACCCAATAAAGATTTTCAAGGGGGAATTGGCTCAGGCAATTACTTTTCCGCTTCCCTGGGTTTTTCGACCCTATACAACTACAGTAATACCCCCAATTCCGAGGGCTATTTCCCCTTCGCCAACGAAAAGGGCAGTCTGGGGCTGAGTTTTGGGCTGAAACTTCCCCTCTATACAGAGCCGCCCTTTTTTGTGGATTTTTTGGGCAGCGCCGGGGTCGCGTTTCAATGGCAGTTATCCCCCAATCCGAATAAATCCTATGTTCCACCGTTGTCGCCTTACTTAGCCCCCAATAGTTCGGGATCCGACGCTATTTTGGCCGCTTCCATCGCCATTCCCCCCGTCGGCGCCGTTGAGGCCATCGCCCTAGCGTTACTGTCGGATATTACAGAGATTATTGGACGGGCTGATGATAATTTAGTTTTGGATGGTCTGGATGTTAGTATTCCCATCAGGGCCGGACTGGCGGGGGGAATTAGTATTCCCTATCTTTTTCAGGCGATTCTCTCCGCTCAAGTTTATCTCAATGGGAAATTTACCTTTGCCGAACAGACTCCCGCAACCGGCGCTTTTACCCTCGGTGTGCCGATTCGTTTAACTGTCAAAACTTTAGGATTTTTAGGGGGAACTCTCGAATATTTTCCAGAATGGAAATGGAGTTGGGATCTATCTACCGCTGGGGAAATTTCAGGGGCGTTACTCAACGACGGGTTCAGCGCCGCCTCTGACGCGAGCGTTCAAGGTTCCCTGATTACCTTAAATCTTGAGGAACCCTTAATCGCCCCCTTTAACTTAGATCCCAACGATTTTGAAGTCACGGTCGCGAACGCCGATGGCTCTACTGTAACGATTCCGGTTTTTGGCGTCGTCGCCCCGGCGGGATCTGAGGTTGTTTCTTTCCGCTTAGAGCAAACGATTCCTTATCAAAGTTCTGTTGGCTTTGAGCAATCTCCGACCATTGAGCTAATCTATAATGGCTCGGAGCCGCTGTCTTGGTTTGATGGGGATTCTGTCCCGGTTAGCAATGCGTCTTCCCCGAATTTTGTTTATACCTATAATCCCACTGGGGGAACAGACGACGATTATTCTGGAACTAGCAATCAACTGGTGATTAATTTTAATACCCAGTTAAATCCTCAAATTATTCCTGACGTCAGTCAATTTACCCTAGAGAACTCTGACGTTACCGTGACCTCAGTTTTAGGGGTAACCAATCAGACCGTTGCCCTAGAATTATCCGCCCCTCTCGCTGGCGCGTTTACCGTTAGCTATCAACCAAACGACCAAGGCTTGCAGTTACAGGATAGTAATAATAATCCTTTACCGAGTTTTACCTTTGAGAGCGGCGCTGTCTCCAATACCGGTTTAGTCAATAGCCTGTTTAGCAATAGCATTGCGACAACGAGCGTTATTGCCGAGATCGCCAATGATTTTGCTCAGGATCAAACCCCAGCCCTGGCGCTGACTGCCAGTAACAATATTTTAATGGCGTGGAGTAGCGACGCTCCCCCCCTTGCGCCCATTTCAGCGGTTGTCAATCCCGATAACTCTAGTCAAATCTACATTAATTTTTTGGTCTCAAACTTAGATGAAGCCCTGGGCGGCGCTCCCCAGCCGCAACAGTTTCAGGTGTTTGTGAATGGCAACCCTAACCCTGTGACAAGTGTCGCGGCTCCTGACCTTGGCGTTGTCGCTTTAAATTTAGCCAGCCCAATCAACTCGGGAGAAACGGTGACCGTTAGTTATCGTTTAAACTCCGACCCCAATGAAAGCGCCGATAATCTTTTCTTGACCGATGTCACGGGGACAACGCTGTGGATTCCAGCTTTTGAAAATGTCGCGGTTGCGAATAATAATGACGGCGCCGGTCAACCCTTAGCCGCTGTGGCGACCCTAACCACCTATCAAGGTAATATTGCGACGGCGTTAACCCTCACTTTTGCTCAAAACATCGATAGTTCTTCCTTGGATCTGAGTCAGTTCTCGGTTTATGCCAATAATCAGTCGCTTACCGTTGAGCCAAACTATGCTAGTTCTCAAAACGCGCTATCTCTGATCCTCGGAGAACCTGTCCGACAGGGCGATCTCATTTCCGTTTATTATTCCCCCAACGAGAATAACGAAGGGGCGCTCAAAGACAGTAACGGCCTACCGTTAAACAGCTTTGAGGTTCAGCAAGTGGTCACGGCGCCGGCGGTCGCTAGCGCTGTTATTAAAACGACAACCAACGCCTCCAACGCTAAACTTGAAAGTATTCCGGGAACGGGTAACAGTCTTGATTTTGATCCCGCCGCCATTGCCTATAACGGACAAAATATTGTCGCCTGGGCCCGCGTCGATAGCGGTAATTTAAACAACCAAGCCATTCCCGGACAGATTTACAGCGAAGAAGACGCCGCCCAAATTAATCAGGCTTTGAGCGCCTCTGATATTTACTATTCTCTTTACAATCCTACGCTAGGTTTATGGTCAGTCGCGGCGCCGATCGCCCTGGATCAAGCCGGTCAGGATCAAAAAGTGACGTTGGGTCTGGGGCCCGATAATGAAGTCATCGCGGCTTGGTTAAATACGACCAATGACAACAACGAGACAACCACCAGTATTTATTGGTCAACCTTTGACGGCGCCGGTTGGACAACCCCCACACCCGTATTGGCGGAAATTACCCCCGACGCCTTTACGGAATTGAGTATTGAAATGTTGGGGGGAGAACCAGCCGTTTTTTGGACGGAAAGTCAACCCAGCGCCTACAGTTCTTTAGTCTTGGCCGATAACCCTTTAATTTATCTACGTTTAGAAGAATTAACGGGAACCGTGGCCAATAATTTGGGAACCTTGGGAAGCGCCGCCAACGGCGCCTACACGGGAACCGTGACGTTGAAACAAATGGGGGCGCTGGAGAATCCCGAGACCTCGACGGGCGATCCCAATCCGGCGGCTCAGTTTGATGGGGGAGGTAGCTTAACCCTTGATACCGCTCTTCCCCTAACCTCTCAAGGCTGGGCGGTGGAGTTTTGGTTTAAAGTTGCCGATTTACCCGCCGCGGCGCTGAATTTACTTTCCCTGGAGTTAAATTTCCTGTCCCTAGAGCCGCCCAATTCCGGCTCAAATCCCGTTTTTGAATTAAGCCTCAACGGTTCAACCCTGAGCTTAAATTTTGAAGGCGGTAGCCTACAAGCGCCGAATGTAACCGCTAATACTTGGTATTACGTAGTTGGGAGCTATGACGGCGCCGATAATACCCTTTCTCTTTACCTGAATGGGTCTTTAGTTGAAACTTCTATCCTGACTTTAACAGAGCCGTTACCCAATACAGCCCAGTTGACTTTAGCGGGCGGCGACTCGGCTTTGTTCTTAGATGAAGTGGCTTTTTATGGGAGTCCTCTCGCCAACGCGACGACGCCGTTCCAGTCCTTAACGGCGGATAACTTTACCACTATTCCGGGCGATCAAATTCTGAATCAATCCTTTGGCGTTAATCCCATCGGCAGTCGCTACACAGCCCAATATAACGATCCCGTTCCCGCCGGCCCGGAAGTTTATTACAGCGTTTTAAGCGGCTCAACTTGGCAAGCGCCGGAACAAATTAATCCGATTGCGGCCATCGTACCGACGATTTTAAGCGACGCTAACCCGGCGCTGTGGGATATTGTCAGCAACGCGGCGGTGGTCAACGGCAGTCGCATTAGCCCCAACGGTATTGCCGATACCTTGTTTCAATCCACCCTAGTCAGTCAAGTGGGTCAAACCCTGATTGGCATTTCTTTGGTGGTGGATAGCCAAACCTATAGCCTTGGAACTCAGTTCAATAATGGCAGTCAAACCCTTCTTGCCGGTAATCAACTGGGGGTGATCATTGGCGATGCTCTTATCAATTCCTTAAATCCAACGGAAGCCGCCACTGATTTAAGTTACCCGATTCGCAGTGAAAGTCTAGATTTAGTGTTAGCCATTGATACGGGAACGGCGCCGAATCTCGGTAATCTTCCCACTGTTGATAGCTACGCGCTCTATTTTGCCGATGGCAATTCGGTTGTTTATTCAAGTACGCAAAATCCTTCAGATTTACCCGTATTCATTCCCCCCAATTCTGAACCGGCTACCGCTGATAACACCCAGGTATTAGGGGTTGCGACGGTTACGGAAGCGAATGATTCCTCCCTAGGGCAAATTGATAGCGGTTTTATTATCAACACCGACAATTCAGCCATCGCCACTGTTTTAGCAAAAGGATTAAATAACGGACAGTTAGCTTATATCGCCGTCGGTAATCGCGGCTATACCAATACCAGCGGAATGGTGGTTACGCCCCCTGGCGGCGGCACGGTTCAAATTTTGTTGGCAGGGGAAGACGCTTTAAATAACAAGACAACAATTCCGCTCTCAACGACTAATTTATTGGGCAATCCTAATGGTATTTTGATTACGGGGCTGACGGATAATGGCTCCGCGAATAATCATGTGGCCATGAGTTTGGCGACGGGGGACGTGGACGGCGATGGCGTTGATGATTTGGTCATTGGGGACGCCAACGCCAATAACGGCGCCGGGGCGATTTATGCTATTTACGGAAGTTATCTTACCGATCCTCTGAATGCGGGAAAAACCCTGAATGTCATCACTGAATTAGAGACAACCCCTTCTAGCGTTGGTTTTCTCGTTAATGGCGCAGATCCCAATGGCGGCGCCGGTTTTGCCGTCGCGGTGGGTAACTTTTTTAATAGCGATGGAACCCTGGCCCAAATTGCCTTTGGAGCGCCGTTTGCTCAAAGCGAGGGGGTTAGCGCCGGTAAAGTTTATCTCGTCTCGGTTTCTGCCGCCACCGCCACCCCAACCACTAGCCTCCTTTATACCGGGCAAACTTTTAATATCACCAATAGCAATGGTCAAGCCGAAACCGCGGGAGAAGCGGCGGGTTATAGCTTAGGCGTTTCCGCGCTGAAAACCGGCGCCCCGACTCCCTTTAGCGGCAGTATCTTGGGGGATGATTTGTTAATCGGCGCTCCCGGTTATCGGCAAAATGTCACGAACCAATGGACGAATCTGAATCAACTACCCTCCGGTAATCAGGGAGATTATCCCGCCCAAAGTTGGGTGGCGACGGGCGCTGTTCGCGTCTTTTCCGCGCAAGCTAATAATGGACTTATTCGTTCTACTCAGCTTGCCACCTATACCGGGGCAAATGTTCTCGACGTTAATGGAGTCGCGGCTAATTATTTCGCGGGCGCGGCAATCGCCGCTGAAGATTTTAATGGCGATGGGCGCCAAGACTTAGCGATTTCCGCCGAGGGGGTGAACGGTAATGCCGGCGCTGTTTATGTGATCAATGGTCAAGACGCGCCGGTAGCATCAAGCTCTTCGCCACTGATCATCCCCTTAATTCCCCTCAATACGGCCAGCAACTTAACCCTTAACGGCGGTATTCCCACCGCTCGGGTCGGAACCGTCATTACCGCCGCCGGCGATATTAATGACGATAAGCATCAGGACTTTTTGATTACGGCGCCGCAAGCCCTCAATGGCGCGGGCCAAAGTTATTTG
This sequence comes from Cyanobacteria bacterium RI_101, assembly GCA_016471375.1. GTDB lineage: Bacteria > Cyanobacteriota > Cyanobacteriia > Cyanobacteriales > Microcystaceae > Synechocystis. Next base: position 18,365 of record WGLZ01000030.1, on the reverse strand, counting down.
CTCTTTGGCCCCTTGAATTTAGACCAAGTCGGCGCGTCCTTAGATCTAGATATCGTCAGTGGAGATAGCGGCCAAGTCTTTTTATTAAACGGCGATTTTCCCTATCAACTAGCGGGAACAGGGGCCATCGGCGCCGGAGATATTAACGGCGACGGCGCGGATGATTTACTCCTTTCGGCGCCGAACGCTCAGCAACTCTACGCGGTTTATGGTCATCCCTGGTTAGCGGACGACGGCAGTATTAAGCTAGCGGATCTGTCGGCGGATAACGGTTTTGTGATCGATGGTGATCTTGTTAGTAGCCCCTTAGTTACTCTCTTTAGCGATTCCCTCAACAATTCTCCATCCAAAGCATCGCCGGCCCTGATTGCCAATAATGGGGCCCTGTATTTAGCTTACACAGACAGTAACGGTCAGATTCACTTTACCACCAGCGCCAATAATGGGCAAACCTGGAGTCAAGCCGTTCCGCTACCCAGCGACGCACAAACAGTTTTTGCGCCTTCCCTAGCCTTTTACAACGATGTTTTGTACTTAGCTTATGTCGACGCCGCTAATGGCTTGTATGTCGCCTACAGCGCCGATAATGGCCAAACCTGGAATAGCCCCTATCAACTGGGCGGACTCTCTTCAACTGCGCCGACTTTAATCGTTTATCAAAATACTCTGTTCTTCTTCTTTACGGCGGATAACCCCACTTCTAGTATTCTTTACTATTACGCCGATAATCCCAATGCTAACGCCCAAAATCCTCTGACATCCGCGGATTGGATTTATAGCGATCAAATCGTTGGCGGCGACTACTCCGCCAGTAGCGATATGAGCGCCGCCGTTGTTGATAATACGCTTTACTTGGCGCTCAATGGGGGAACGGTCAATAATTCCAGCGGTGATATTTATCTGGTTGCGGGTTCAGGCGACGACCCCGCCAACTTAACCTGGAGCGACTATGCGGTTCCCAATCTCGGCGCTACGCGGGTCGCCCCCGGCCTAACCACTGACGGCGAAACCCTCTATTTAACCTATACGGATGAGAGCGCTGGTAATGTCAATTTAACCCTCTCCGCGGATGGAACTAATCCGAATAATTGGACTTCGTCTCAGACCCTCGACGGTTTACCCGGTCAAATTCTCCCCGTTTTAGCGGCGACGGATAATCAACTGTATTTGGCCTATGCCGGAGCAAGCCAAGGCCTTTATGTGGCCGAGTCTCCCCTGCCTTTTGTGGATAGTATTGTCGGAAATGGCGGTATTGTCGAACTCTTGGGGGATGTCAATGGGGATGGTTTTGGGGATATTTTTTCAGGCGGCGCTAATGCCGGGGTGGTCGTTTTCGGTAAAAGCACTGACGCTTTATTGGATGCGGCGCTTCTCAGTGATGATTTAATTATCACCTTGGCTAATGCTAATCTCCAGGACGTTATTAGCCTAGGAGATTTCAATGGCGATGGCTTCAAGGATTTCGGCGTTTTAGATAGTAACGGTAATTTTTACGTTGTTTTGGGTAATACCAATCTAGGGGACTTGAGACAATTGAGCGTTAGCGCTAGTTCCACCCCAGTGGTTATTGCTGAAGTGGGAGGAGTGAGCCAATCCATGGCCATTGGCGACTATAACGGTGATGGATATGACGACGTACTTTTGCGGGGAGACAACGTCAATCAAGTGGGCTGGGGCAATAGCGATGGCGCTCTCAACAGTTTCACCAATATTGATTATCCCGAAACCCAAACCTCCACCACAGGAGTTGATCTGAACGGGGATGGCATTACGGAAATTGCCATTGGCAGTGATACCAGTCCAATAGCAGGCGCAATTTCCACTACGGGGAGTTTTTCTCTACTTTCGACCCCAACCGCTTCCTCAGTGATTAATACCCTTGCCGCGGCGAACCAACTCCAGACGATCGGGGATTTTAACGGGGACGGCATTGAAGACCTGGCGGTTTTGGCTTCCAACTATTATGCGGCTACTCTCGGCAGTCCGCTGAACGTCAACCAAGCGGGTAATCAAGGCGGCGTTTTTATTTATTACGGCTCAGTTCAGGGGTTAAGCGATAACGCTCAGCCTAATGTGATTCTGGCGGCGCCGTTCACAACGGTCAGTGGCCAACAAAGTCCCTTTTACTTATCCGAAATTGCCCAAGCGGGGGACGTTAACGGCGATGGTTTTGACGATGTGTTAATTAGCTCTCCCTTTACGGTGACAACTAATGTGACAGCGAATGATCAAGGCAGTGTGTTTGTCGTCTTCGGCGGCAATAGCTGGAGCGCTCAACCCTTTGATTTGGGACAACTGAGCGCCAATCAACAAAATAATGGTAGTACCACTTATGGTTTTCTCGTTAATGGCTTACCTAACGCTCAGGCCGGAATTGCCATCAGTGGGGGTAGCGATGTTAACGGCGATGGCTTTGACGACTTGGCCATCGGCGCTCCCGGCAATTATGAGAGTCAACTTTCCCAAAACACAGTCATTGGGGATGATAAAGGGCGAATTTGGTACAACGGACAACAGATCAATTTTGGCGTCAGCGATCCGGCCGTGATCTCGATGGCGGCGCAAGAAAATGCCAGTGGCGGGGTTAGTCAAGTTGTCGTGGGGTTAGTCAACGGCGAAGTGTGGTGGTACAACGGCTCAATTTGGTCGCAACTCAATTCCTCCGATGTTGTTAATAGCTGGGCGTCCTCGATCAATGCTTTGTCTGTCCAATGGAATCAAGAAGAAGGACAACCGCCCCAAGTCATCGTGGGTTTGGGAGGAGACGGAGGTGTATTTCTTTTTAACGGAGATGTCAACAACTGGTCAACGCTAATTGATAGCGCCGAAGGTTCCCCCGTTACCCAAATGGCTGTCAATTGGCAGGAAAATCCCCCTCAAGTCGTTGTGGGCTATCAAGACGGAACCGTTGCATATTCCGTTGATTATTCCCCAAATACCAATACTTTTCCCCAGCCGAGTTCCTCAAACTCATCTATTCCCATTACCCAAATGGCTGTCAATTGGCAAGAAAACGGCGCTCCGCAAATTGTCATTGGCTTAGGCGATAAAGGCGGCGCGGAATATTACGATGGCTCAAACTGGACGATTTTAGAAAATTTAAACCCCGCTTGGAGTTCTTCGGTCAAGCAAATGTCGGCGCAATGGAATACTCAGGGTCAGCCCCAAATTGTGGTGGGCTTGAATGACGGCGCGATCCTGTATTACAACGGCTCAGGGGGATTTGGCGGCTTACCGGGCGGGGGGGTGGCTCCTTATCCCGTGACTCAAATGGCGGCGCAATGGAACGCTGATGGCGCTCCGCAAATCGTGGCGGCGCTAGGGGATAAAGGGGGAGTCGAATATTACAACGGTTCTCAATGGGTAACGGTCGCTGATGCTAATCCGGGTTGGAGTTCCCCCGTAACGCAAATGTCCGCGCAATGGGGTCGCGACGGGGAACCTGACATTGTGGTCGGTCTGCAAAACGGGGCGGCCATCGCCTTGTCCTATAACGGTTCCGGTTGGGATCAAAATGGCGTGGCTAACGTGGGTACAGCTATTAACCAACTGACTAGCCTCTGGAGCGAATCCCTCGTTAACTCTGGTAATGGCGACAATTTAAGTTATGTCCTCTTTGGCGACGACTTTACCCACACCGTGACCCAAACCGGAACCATCGGCGCCGATGTGATGCTGGGTACGGCGACTGGGGAAAGTTTCGTTTCCGGGCAAGGGGACGATCAAGTTTATGGTCAGGGCGGCGTCGATGTCGTTTACGCCGGGCCGGGGGACGATCTAGTCACCGTCACGGATACCTATTTCCGGCGCTTGGATGGAGGAACGGGTCTCGATACCCTGCAATTTACCGGCTACAACGGGCAGGCTTGGGATTTAACCACCCTCTCCCCAGGGTTGCGCTTGCGGAACTTTGAAATTTTGGACACCCGCAACTACGGCGCCAATACTCTGACCCTTAACGCTGTCACGGTGAGCCAGTTATCCAGTAACAACACCCTGACGCTGTTTATGGACGCGGCGGATAGTCTGGCGTTAAGCGCCGATTTTAGCCAGGAAGGAACCGTTTATCAAGACGGTCAGAATTTTCTGCAATTTACTTCCTCTTCGTCCGCCGCCACCGTTTTACTCAACATCCCCGTCGCTAATGTTACCTTTACAGCCCCCAGCGCCAATACTCCCGCTTCGATTCCGCCTAATGAATCCCCCGCGGCGCCGGCAACGTTAGCCCAGGGCGCTCCTCTACAAAGCGGCGACGGCTCTACCTATCTATACGTGGATAACCCCATCGTTTCCGAAGCGACCGGCGAAGCGACTTTCACCATTCAACGGACGGGGGATCTAAGCCAATATCTGTCGGTGGCCTATCAAACCCAGGACGGCGACGGCAAGGCGGGGAATCGCTATCTCCCGGTGGCGGGACAGTTGACGTTTAACCCTGGGGAAAGCGCCAAAACCGTCAGCGTTCCCATCCCCAATGACGGGATCTACACCGGCGACCGTCAATTTGGACTGCTCGTTACGCGTCTCGAAACCGGCGCCGAGGCCGAAGCGCGGCGTCTTGTCGTTGACCCCCAAGGGGCGCAGATTCGTAATTGGCGGGCTTCTCCAGAAAACGGCGCTGTGCGATTCGCCGCGACCGCGTCAGCAGGAACCCCAGTTAACTTGGAGTTTACCTTAACCGGGACGGAACCCCGGGCCCTGCCGCAGTTCTGGAATACCGAGAGCCAATCCTTTACCGCCCTCCCCTGGTCGGGGGACAATACCCTGAGCCTAACCTACGACCCGGCCCAATCCCGACAAACCTACCGCCTCCAGCTAGAAGAAGGCGGAGCCTTTGACGCCGACGGCGCGACCAATGGACTCTTAAACCTATCCGTCCAAATGCCGGCCTTAAACTCCGCTCCCCTCCCGATCTCCCGAGAACGAACGGAAGGCACTCAGGACGCGGATTTTCTCAGCGCCGCGGGACTAACGGGAGATTTTCATCCCTGGGGTTCAGATTTTCGTCTTTGGGGCTTGCGGGGTAACGACCTGCTCCTCGGCTCGGAGCAACGGGATTTATTGCAGGGCAATTTCGCGGACGATCAACTTTTTGGGCAAGGGGGCGTCGACCGGCTCTACGGCGGTTTGGGCAATGATTACCTCGACGGCGGCCCGGAGCGGGACTTCCTCCGCGGCGGTAAGGGCGCCGATCTCTTTGTTCTCCGTTTAGGGGAAGGAACAGACCAACTTCTCGATTTTAATCCCCTAGAGGGCGACCGCATTGCTTTGGCGGGACTGGGTTTTAACGACTTAACCTTTAGCGTCAATCAAATTTTGGTCGGCTCGACGGCGCTGGCGCTGGTCTTTGATCAACAGGGTCAACCTTTGACCGATTGGAGCGCCGGTAGCGCTTGGTTTGTTTCCCTCTAGGGTTTGTTGGCTTCCCCTATAAATACTACCTAGCCTTAAGTCGCGTCTCTGTAAAAATACTAAATCGCTAAGAAAATACCCGTAATCTTTGACTGATCCCGAGGTTGAGGCGTTGGGAAAGAGTGGCGGCGCGCTTTTACTTCAGGGGTAAGACTCTTTATCTTCCGACCGAGAATCATCATCAAAAAAGCGTTAAGGTAAAAAAAGATTCTGATTGAGAGGAGAAGCGCGTTATGTCGACGATTTTAGTAGTGGACGGTAATCCAAGTAATTTTGACGTAATTGTGGATATTTTTGCCCATGAAGCGCCGACCCTGTATTATGCGTCCAGCGGCCCCCAGGCCCTGGAGCTAATGGCCCAAACCTCCGTAGATTTAGTCCTGTTGGATGTGATGATGCCGGAGATGGACGGCGTGGAGGTTTGTAGCCGCGTTAAAAACGACCCCCGCGGAACCGAGTCTGGGTCTGATTGTTTGCCAATGGATTACGGCGCTCCATCGGGGGCGATTGACCGTAGAGGATAAAGATCCTACAAGTTCTATTTTTTGTTTAGAATTTGAGCCATCGCAGACACAAGCTTAATTCGACTTCATTATGTCCCATGACCCAACCCGCCTCCGGCTCATTAAACCTGCAAAGGGCGCTGACGAACCAGCCCCTGATTTGCGTGGACTCCCAGGCGAGTTGGGCCAACGTTGTTAACGCCCTAGCGGCCAGCGGCGCCGACGGGGGGCCGCCCTGCCTGTTGGTTTGGGAAGCGGAGCGCCCGCGAGGGATTATCACGGCAACCGATCTGCTTCGCCAGTTGTCCCAGACTCCGGCGCCGGAGGGACTGCGGGCTGAGGAAATCATGAGCGCGCCGCTGATCTCCGTCACCCTAGAGCAACTTCAGGAGCCGGGGAGCGTTTTAGCCCTTCTACGGGAGCGGCGCTTGAGTCATTTGCCCGTCCTAGACGCCCAGGGACGGCCCCTCGGCTATTTAACCCCCCAAAGTTTGCTTCAGGCGCTAGATCCGGGGAAACTCTACGAACTGACCCAGGCGTTGCAAGCCAAAGTCTCCCAACTGGAAAGCGAGAAAACTCAGCGGCTAGAGTGGCAAAATCGTCAGTTAACCCAGACGTTGCGCCTCCAAAACACGGCCTTGGGGAACAGCGACCTTTTAGAGCAGGTTTTCCAAAATAAATCCGCCAAGGAAGAAGCCCTCCGCTCCCTAGCGGAGAGCGAGCAACGCTTCCGACAACTGGCGGCCAATATCGAGCAGGTTTTTTACCTCACAGACATTCAAACCAACCAAATTCTCTATCTTGGCCCCCAGTACGAAAAAATTTGGCAACGCTCCTGCGCCAGTCTATACGCCAACCCCCGCTCCTACCTCGACGCCCTGCGCCCGGAGGACCAGCCCCTCGCCCTAGAGGCTTACCAAGCCCAACGGCAGGGTCAACAGACCGCCATCGAGTACCGGATTCGGCGCCCGGACGGGACGGAGCGTTGGATTCTAGACCGCTGTTTTCCCGTTAAGGACGAAGGGGGTCGGGTCTATCGGGTCTGCGGCATCGCCGAGGACATCACCGAGCGCAAGGCGTTGGAACTACGACTTCAGGAGTTAAATCAAACCTTAGAGCGCCAAGTTGAGGAAAGAACCCAGGAGTTAGCCAAAAGCGAAGAGCGTTGGCAACTGGCGCTGGCGGGTTCCAACGACGGCATCTGGGACTGGGACGCGGAGAACAATACGGTTTTTTTCTCCCCCCGCTGGAAAGCGATGCTGGGCTACGGGGAAGCGGAAATCTCCGGGCGGCGGGAGGAATGGATAGAACGGGTTCACCCGGAGGATTGGCCCCAGGTGGCGGCGCGACTGCAAGCGCACTTTAATCGAGAAACGGATTTTTACAGCTCCGAGCACCGCCTCCGAACCAAAGACGGCGCCTATAAGTGGATTCTCGACCGGGGCAAGGCCATCTGGAGCGCCGAGGGCAAAATGATTCGCATGGCCGGCTCCCACACCGATATTACGGAACGGAAGGAGATGGAAACCCGGCTGGCGCGACAACTGGCGGCCATCGACGCCGCCAGCGACGGTATTGGCGTCGCGGACGACCAGGGCGTTTATATTTACCTTAATCAGACCCACGTTCGACTCTTTGGCTACGAGCGGGTCGAAGATATGTTGGGCAAAACCTGGCAGGAATTGTATCTGCCGGAGGAAGTGGAGCGTATTTATCAAGAAGTCTTTCCCCAACTGCAAAGTCAAGGACACTGGCAGGGGGAAGCTGTGGCCCGGCGCCGGGACGGCAGTTTATTCGACCAGGAATTTTCCCTAACCCTAGTGGAGGGCGTGGGGTTGATTTGCGTTTGTCGAGACATCAGCGAGCGCAAGCGTCAGGAGCGCCTGCTCTGGCAACGGGGACAACAGGAACATCTCCTGAGAGCCATTGGCGACCGGATTCGTCAGTCCTTGGAATTGAGGGAAATTTTCGCCACCACCACCCAGGAAATCCGGCAACTCACCCGCGCCGACCGGGTGGGCATTTTTAAGTTCGCTCCTCAGAGTAATTATACGGAAGGAGGATTTGTGGCGGAGAGCGTGGAACCGGGTTGGGGGTCGATTCTTCAAGCCCCTTTGGAGAGTCGTTATTTGGGCCGGGAGGTGGCCGCCCTGGGCCGACAGGGGGGCTATCTGGCGTTAGAAGACGGGAGGACGGCGCCCCTGGAGGAGGGTCAGCGCCAAACGCTAGAGCGGTTTCAGATTCGGGCCAGTTTAGTCTTTCCCATCCTGACGGGGCAGAAGCTCTGGGGACTGCTCTGTTTGCATCAATGCTCCGGGCCTCGGGTCTGGCAAACCTCGGAAATTCAGTTTATCCAACAAATCGCCAACCAACTGGGCATCGCCCTGCAACAAGCGATTCTAGTAGCCCAACTGCGGCGGGAGTTGGCCCAGCGCCGGGAGGCCCAAAGCCGACTGCAAAAAAGTTACCAAGATTTAGAACTGTCTAACTTGGATCTGGCCCAGGCGAATCGCCGCACTGAAGAGTTTTTGGCCGCCATGAGCCACGAATTGCGCACCCCCCTCAACGCCATTTTGGGCATTTCCCAATCTCTACGGGAAAACCTGCTCGGAGAGTTGACCCCGGAGCAAAACAAAGGCGTCAATACGATTCTGCGGAGCGGCGAGCATCTGTTGTCCTTGATTAACGATATTTTAGACCTCTCCAAAATCAAGGCTGGCAAACTAGAGCTGGAGTTGGAGACCGTCCATTTACAAGACCTCTGTCGCTCTAGCCTCCAGATGGTGCAACAGTCGGCGTTCCAGAAACAGATCCGTCTAGAGAGCGATTTGCCTCCCCAGACCCTCTATTTCCGGGCCGACAGTCGGCGCTTGCGGCAGGTCTTGATTAACCTCCTCAACAACGCCGTGAAATTTACCCCCAAGGGCGGTCAGGTTTTCTTCTCCGCCGGGCTTCTTACCCAGGAGCCGCCCCAGTTAGTCTTCATCGTCCGGGACACGGGCATCGGCATCGCCGAGGCGGATTTAGCCAAACTCTTTCAACCCTTTGTTCAGGTGGATAGCCGTCTCAATCGTCAGTATGAAGGCACGGGGTTAGGCTTGGCTCTGGTGAAACGGCTGGCGGAACTCCACGGGGGTCAGGTGACGGTGGTAAGCCAAGTCGGTCAGGGTAGCGCCTTTACCGTGACCCTGCCGTTCCGACCGGCGGCGGGAACCCCGGCGCCGTCTTCCAAAGAGGAGGAAGAGGCCGTCGGCGCGCCTCCCATTGCCTCGCCCCTGGTTTTAGTGGCGGAGGACAATATCGCCAATCGGGAGAGCTTGGAGAATTATCTGGAATATAAGGGCTACCGCTTGATCTTCGCCGAAAACGGGGAGGAAGCCATCGCCCAGGCGCGGGAACACAAACCGGATTTAATCTTGATGGATATCCAAATGCCCGTTATGGACGGCCTCGAAGCCGCCCGGCGCCTGCGGCGGGAACCGGAATTCGCCCAGTTGCCCATCATCGCCCTGACGGCGCTGACCATGGCCGGAGACCGGGAACTCTGTTTAGAAGCGGGGATGGACGACTATGTGACGAAACCCATCCAATTCCGGCGCTTGCTCTTGGCGATGGAAAAATTACTGCAAGCTAAACGCCCCGAAAATCCGGCGCCGCCGTAGGGAATTTACAGGCGACAGTTATTCTCTATTTATGAGGATGAGGAGATGGTCTGGATGGTTAAAAGTCTCCCGCCAGCGCCGCCTCGCACCGTTCGCAGAGAGTCGGATGCTCCGCAAAAGCGCCGACCTGGAGGGAATAGTTCCAACAGCGCTCGCACTTAGCGCCGTCGGCGGGGGCCACGCCCAGACTCCACTTTTCCCCTAGGGTTTTGAAACTGAGATCCTGTAACGGCTCGGGGGACTCCAGCAGTTTGACCTGGGACGCCAACAATAAATAGCGCAGTTCGTCCACTCCGGCGCCGGTTAAGGTCTCCTGGGGATTGTAGGTCGCCAGCAAGCGCCGCAACTCGGGGTTTTCAGCGTAAATCCAGACCTGGGCTTCCAAAGAGGCGCCGATGGCCTTTTCTCCCCGGGCCGTTTCCAACAGTTTATTCACCTCCGTCCGCAGTTCCCGCAACTGCTCCCAGGTTTGGGCTAACTCCGGCCGGCGCCATTGGGGATCTAAGGTAAACCAACCGGCTTGAAAGACGGATTCATAACGTTGGGAATAAGGGAGAAATTGCCAAATATCCTCCGCCAGGTGGGACAGCGCCGGGGCGATGGCTTTGGTTAAAGTCTCTAGCGCGATTTGGAGAACGGTCTGACAACCGCGACGGCGGGGCGCGTTGGGGGCGGAAATATAGAGCCGGTCCTTGGCGATGTCGAGGTAAAAGTTAGACAAATCCACCACGCAAAAGTTCTGAACCAGTTGGAAAAATTTAAAGAACTGGAAACTCTCGTAGGCGGCGTCCACTTCGCTAAAGACTTCCTGTAAACGGTGGAGCAAATAGCGGTCTAACTCCGGCAGTTCCGAGTAGGTCACGGCGTCTTGGGCCGGATCAAAGTCGTGGAGATTGCCCAGGAGAAAGCGGGCGGTGTTGCGAATCTTATTGCGACTATCGGTTAATTGCTTCAACATCCCCTGACCGATGGGCACATCGTTGGCGTAATCCACCGACGCCGCCCAGAGCCGGAGAACGTCGGCGCCGTAGGCGGGTTCCTGTTTTTGATTTTTGCCGCCGTTGATGATTTGGTAGGGATCGACCACGTTCCCTAGGGATTTACTCATCTTGCGGCCCTGCTCGTCCAAGACAAAGCCGTGGGTTAACACCGTCCGGTAGGGCGCCTGATTGTGGACGGCGACGCTGGTGAGCAAACTGGACTGGAACCAACCCCGGTGCTGATCCGAGCCTTCTAGGTACATATCCGCCGGATATTTCAACTCCCGGCGCTGGTTAGCCACCGCCGCCCAGGAGGAGCCGGAGTCAAACCAGACGTCCATGGTGTCTTCCCCTTTGCGGTAGGTTCGGCCGTTGTTCCGGTAACTGGGGGGCAAAAGTTCGGTAACGGGTAGCTCCCACCAGATATCCGACCCTTTCTCGGCGATCAAATTTTGGATAAAGGTTAAGGTCTCTTCATTCAGCAACGGCTCCCCCGTTTCCTCGTCGTAGAAAACCGGGATGGGGACGCCCCAGGCCCGTTGCCGGGAAATACACCAATCACTGCGGAGCGCCACCATGGGGATGATGCGATTTTCTCCCTGGGGCGGAATCCAAGTCACAGTTTTAATGGCCGCCAGCGCCGACTCCCGGAAGCCCGCCACAGAAGCGAACCATTGCTCGGTGGCCCGGAAAATAGTCGGTTTTTTGGTGCGCCAATCGTAGGGGTATTTGTGGCCGTAGGCTTCTTCTTTCAGTAAAGCGCCGGCCTGCTGGAGCGCCGCGATAATGGCGTCATTGGCGTCTTTGAGGACGTTTAACCCGGCGAATTGACCCGCTTCGGCGGTAAAGTTTCCGGCCTCGTCCACCGGGGAAAGAATGGGCAAGCCGTAACGCTGACCGACAATGAAATCTTCCTGCCCGTGGCCCGGCGCCGTGTGGACTAAACCCGTGCCGGACTCCGTGGTGACGTAATCGCCGCCAATGACCACGGCGCTTTCCCGCTCAAAGAGGGGATGACGGTATAGGGTTCCCTCCAAATCGGCGCCGGTAAAGCTGGCTAGGGGGGTTAGGGTCGTCCCTAAAACAGAACTGAGGGTTTCCGCCAGCGCCGCCGCAACAATTAGATAGCGATGGGCGCCGGGCGCCGGGTCGGCTTCGACGACGGCATAGGTTAACTCTGGATTCACCGCCACGGCTAAATTCCCCGGCAGAGTCCAGGGGGTGGTGGTCCAGATAGCGACGCCGAGATTGCCTAAAAATGGAGCTAGCGCCGCCTTCAGTTTTTTCGAGGCTTGGGTAATGGTAAAACCGACGTAGACGCTCTGGGAAACATGACCTTCCGGGTATTCCAACTCCGCCTCCGCCAGCGCCGTGCGGGAGCTAGGACTCCAGTGGACGGGTTTCAGTCCCCGGTAAATGTACCCCTTCAGGGCCATGGCGCCGAAAACGCCGATTTGGGCCGCTTCGTACTCGGGGGCGAGGGTTAAGTAGGGATGGCTCCAATCCCCCCAAATTCCATAGCGTTGAAACGCGACTAACTGCTCGTCCTTAGCTTTGAGGGCAAAGTCCCTAGCTTTCCGCCGCAGGGTCAGGGGCGTCAACTCCCGGCGCTCTTCCCCTTTCAGATTTTGCAACACTTTCAGTTCAATGGGCAGACCGTGGCAGTCCCAGCCGGGAACGTAACGAGCCTTCCGCCCTCGCATGAGTTGATACTTATTAATAATATCTTTAAGAATCTTGTTTAAGGCGTGGCCCATGTGGAGAGAGCCGTTGGCGTAGGGGGGGCCGTCGTGGAGGACAAAGACCTCGCCGGGATTCTCTTCCCCTAGAGTTTCGTAAATCCGGCGCTCTTGCCAAAAGCGTTGAATCTCTAGTTCCCGTTGACTGGCGTTGGCCCGCATCTCAAAACGGGTTTGGGGCAGATTAACGGTGTCTTTATAACTTTTGGCGTCAGTCACGGCGGCTTAGGAACAGAAATCAGGTTTTTTGATTTTAGCCTGTTTTTCGCCGTCCCTCCGGCGGGTTTCAAAGACTGAGAATGGAGGTAAGCGGACTCGAACCGCTGACATCCTGCTTGCAAAGCAGGCGCTCTACCAACTGAGCTATACCCCCGAACAAGCCTCAGCATAGCACAGGGCGGCGTTGGATTGCCCCCCTTTCTCCCTTCCGCAAGCGCCGATTTTGCGCCCCGACGCCGACGGATCGCTCTAGAATGGGACACACTTATCGTTACGGAGAAAAGGGCTTAGTCATGAAATTGGCTCTAACTATCGGCGCCGCTCTGCTGGGACTCTGCCTCGCGCCGATTCCCGCCCTTGGGGCGGCCTTCAGTCAACTGATCGTCTACGGCGATAGCTGGTCGGATTTGGGTCGGGCGTCCGCCGCCACCGGCGGCTTGTTTCCACCCTACAACGAAGGAGGCGGGCGTCTCTCTAACGGCCCCGTTTGGGTGGAATATCTGGCGACCCGCTTGGGGTTGACCGTCGCGCCGGATACTAACTTCGCGGTGGGCGGCGCCGGAACGGGAACTTTTAATCTGGGACAGTCTTTCCTCCCCGGCTCTACGGAGTTAATCGGAGTCGCGACCCAGGTGGCCAATAACCCGGTCAGCGATCCCGACGCGCTCTACATCCTTTGGGCCGGCGCCAACGACTACGGGTTTGCCGGGATTACCGACCCCGCGATTCCCGTGGCTAATCTAACCGCCCACCTAACGACCCTGATTAGTCGCGGCGCCCAAACGATTTTGGCGCCCAATCTCCCGAATTTGGGCGCTTTACCCGCGGCGCTGGGCACTCCTCTAGAGACGCCGGCCAATCTGCTGACCCAGGGGCACAATCTGGGGTTAAGCGCCTCTGTCGCCGCCCTCCAGAGTAATTTTCCCGGAGTCAAGATTGAGGTTTTAGACGTGAATAGCTTCATCGGCGACATTACCGTCAACCCCGGCGCCTTTGGCTTCGCCAACGTCAGCGAAGGGTGTTGGCTTGTGGGTTGCGCGGCGCCGGAGACCTATTTTTATTGGGACAATTCTCACTTCACCACCCGGGGTCATCAACTGATTGGCGATTTTGCCTACCAGGCTGTTGTCCCGGAACCCCTGACAATTTTGGGAAGCCTAACCGCCGTCGGCTTCGGCGCAGCCTATAAACGGCGCCGGAACCGCGGGAATCTGTTGGCCAATGGTGGGCGACGAGCTTAAGTCCTATCTGCAAACGCCGCAAAAGCCGTCCCAAAGGGCGGTTTTCTCAATTTAATTGAGCCAGAAAGCGAAAAACCCGCCTCGGGTTAGACGGGAAAGAAAACGGAGCGTTAAGAATAAGTTGGAATTAACTTAATTAACAACCGCGGGGCTTTGGCGAAGGGCTTGGAAATAATTGTCCCAAAATTGTTTCTGAGTTTCGAGCATGGTTTGGGCCGCCTTTTCCTGAGCTTCTAGGTAGCTCTTGACCATTTCCTCTTGTAACTTTAGGCTGGTTTCAAAAGTATCCGTCAGTTTGACCTCCGCCGTGCCCTTGGGCAGACTATCAAGCCAGGCGCCAAAGAATTTTTTTTGCCAGTCCAAGAGTTGGGCTTGGTATTCGTCGAAAAACTTGGTGTCCATACTAAATCACTAAACCGCTAGAACCTCCAGCCTGAGCGGTTGAAGGGGAAGCAGGGCGGCGAGGACTACTTCCGGTGGGTTGCTTTTTGGCTACCCCTCATTATAGAGCGACTTTTCAAAATCTTATGTCACTGATTAGTAACTCCTATCTTTAAGGGTCAAGTTTCGTTGACAATCCCAGGGGTTAAACATCCAGACTCTCTAACAGACCCTGGCAGGCGTCTTCCAACAGGGCGATGACTCGGTTAAAGCCCTCCTGACCGCCGTAGTAGGGGTCGGGCACTTCTGTCTCGGAATGGCGCCGGGCAAAGGCCGTCATGCGTTTGACTTTTTGGCGGTGGAGTCCCTGGGGATCAAGGCGAAGAATATCTCGGTAGTTTTCTTCGTCCATGGCGATAATCAGGTCAAAATTTTGAAAATCTCTCGCCTCAAACTGTCGAGCTCGGCCAGAGACCAAGTAGCCTTTTTCTTTCAAGGCGGCGCTCATCCGGGAATCCGGCGGCGCTCCGACGTGGTAGCCCCCGGTGCCGGCGGAGTCGCAGAGAATCCTGTCCGTTAAACCTCGCTCCCGGAGCAGATGGTTCATAATATTTTCCGCCGCCGGGGAACGGCAGATATTGCCCAAGCAGACAAATAAGACTCGTTGAGTCATCCCCATAACCTCCCTAAGGTTTCTAAAACGCGATATTAAGGATAGAACAGATTAATATTACAGTATTCCATAGCGATCGGCGCCGGGAGTGGGTCACTCGCGGGAGGGCAAATATCGCTCCACCAGCAACTTGAGTTCCTGCTCCCCAAAGGGTTTTGTTAAGTAGTCCGTCGCGCCCCTCATGCGAGCGAGGGAGCGGTCTAAAAAAGCGTCCTTACCGGTGAGCATGATAATCGGAGTCTGGCAAAACTGACGGGACTGACGAAGCATACCGCAGAGTTCATAGCCGTCCAAGCGGGGCATGGCGATGTCGCAGAGAATTAAATCGGGGCGCGACTGAAAAAGAAAGGAGAGCGCCGCTAGAGGCTCCCCCAGCCAAAGCGTCCGGTAGCCCTGGGCGCCGAGAATAGCTTCCACCTGTTTACCCACCAGGGGGCTATCGTCAATGCAAACAACGCGAGGAATCGAAGAAGCCCTTAGCTCGGAGACGGTCCAGAACGAACTGGGGACGGCGCTGAAACTCAAAAGACCCTTAATCCAGTAGGGGCGGAGACTCCGGGCCAAGGTGGGCAAATCCCGGTGCAGATAGCGAGCCAGACGGCGCAAGGACAGGCTCTCGCGGGCCCAGTCCGCTAATTGAGCCGCCAATTTGGGGGGGAGTTCGTCTTTGAGGCGATTCAGATCCGCAATCTCTAGACTTTGATCCGGGGATTCGGGCTGGGGATAGAACTCTTGCCATTCTCGTTGCCAGCGAAGGGTTTGGCGCACTAAGGGAGAAAGGGGAAGGCTCGTCAGTAGAGGGTCTAGCGCCGGCGCCGGCTGGAAGGTAAATCGTCCCTGACGGAGACTCAAGACGTCAAAGAGAATTTCTTCGCATAGGTGTACGATAATCGCCTTAGCCTGGGGAGGGGTCAGGCGATTTTTCGCCAGCAAATGCCACAAATGAGCGTACTCCATAATGAGATCCGGCTCCGGGTCAGTCTCGGCGCCGAGGATAACCCCTTGGGCGGCGTCGTAGCGCCGGAGATAGTCTTGCAGGCGCTGGAGGGGCAAATCGTTGTCTTCGATGGCGTAGACCAGTTGCCCCTGAGCAAAAAATAAAAACCAGGCTTGCACGCGAGCCGCGCTGTCGCGGCGAGAACAGCCCCAAGCGAAGGGGGCGACAGAGCGCCCCCCCCCGCTCCGGTTCCCCGTTTCAATCAACAACTCGCCAGTGCGTTGTCCTAGCTCAATGAGTTGCAGGATACTGCGAAGATCAATTTCAGCGAGAGTTCCCTGCATAAAATTTTGGGGTCCGGGGCGGCTTTCTTTACTCCTAGTTTAATCGACGCCCTTTCCCTTGAGTCGGTTGCCTCGCGCTCCATACCGTTTTTTATCGCCCCCGGTTTCTGTTATCCTAGAAAGGTTGTCAAAATTCGCGCATCCAGGTTTTCGGGTGTTTCCCTTGTTGGAAATTCCCCTGGGTGGAGGATTAACCCGAATCGGAGAAAAACTAAATGCCCGTCGTCTCTCTCGCCGAACTGCTGGAGTCTGGCGTTCACTTCGGCCACCAAACCCGCCGTTGGAACCCCCGCATGGCTCCCTATATTTACACCGCCCGCAATGGGGTGCATATCATCGATCTGGTGCAGACCGCCCAGTTAATCGAAGACGCCTACGAGTATGTGCGCAAAGCCACGGAACAAGGAAAACGTTTTCTGTTTATCGGCACCAAACGTCAGGCCGCCGGCATCATCGCCCAGGAAGCCCAACGTTGCGGCGCTAACTACGTCAACCAACGCTGGTTGGGGGGGATGCTCACCAACTGGGAAACCATCCGCAACCGGGTGGAGCGCCTGAAGGAGTTGGAAACCCTAGAATCCAGCGGCGCTATTGACCGACGTCCCAAAAAAGAAGCCGCGGTTCTGCGTCGGGAGTTGGGGAAACTGCAAAAATATTTGGGCGGGATTAAAACCATGCGCAAAATCCCCGACATTGTCGTCGTCGTGGATCAGCGCCGGGAGTACAACGCCATTTCCGAATGTCAAAAACTGGGCATTCCCATCATCGCCCTGCTGGACACCAACTGCGACCCCGACGCGGTGGATATTCCCATCCCCGCCAACGACGACGCCATCCGCTCCATTAAGCTGATCCTCGGCAAACTGGCGGACGCCATCTACGAAGGGCGCCACGGTCAGCGAGCCGCCGAAGAAAGCTACGACGAGTTCGACGAGTCCTTGGACTTGGCCGCGGACGGCGCCGAAGAAGAAGAGCCGGCGGGCTACCCCGACGAAGCGGACGAGGAAGAGAGCGAAACCCCCTAGTCCCATTCATCCCTTCAACCTGTTAACTGTTAACTGCTCACTGACTAACTGCGTCACTGTCCCTAGGTAGCGCCGATTACCCCGAGCCGCGCCCTAGGGAACCCCTATGTCATCATAAAAACACCGTTCAGCAAGGAAGAGTATTCACCATGGCAGAGATTTCCGCCCAACTGGTTAAGGCGCTCCGGGAAAAAACCGGCGCCGGGATGATGGATTGTAAAAAAGCCCTGAGCGAAAGCGGCGGGGATATGGAAAAGGCCGTGGAATGGCTCCGGCAAAAAGGCATCGCCTCCGCCGATAAAAAATCCGGGCGCACCGCCGCGGAGGGTTTGGTTCACAGCTACATTCACTTTGGCGGCCGCATCGGCGTTCTGGTGGAAGTCAACTGCGAAACCGACTTTGTGGCCCGGGGCGACCGCTTTAAAGACTTGGTCAACGACGTGGCTATGCAAATCGCCGCCTGCCCCAACGTCGAGTACGTCAAAGTGGAAGACATCCCTCCCGCCATCGCCCTCAAGGAAAAAGAAGTGGAAATGGGCCGGGACGACCTGGGCAATAAACCGGACAATATTAAAGAGAAAATCGTCCAGGGCCGTATTGAAAAGCGCCTGAAGGAACTCTCTTTGGTGGATCAGCCCTACATTAAAGATCAAAATATGACCATCGACGAACTGGTCAAACAAGCCGTGGCGGAATTGGGTGAAAATATCCAAATTCGGCGCTTTATTCGCTTTAACCTCGGGGAAGGCATCGAAAAAGAAACGGTGAATTTCGCCGACGAAGTGGCCGCCGCCACTCAGGTCGCCCAACCGGCGCCGGAACCCCAGGCGGAGGCGAAAACGGAAGAAAAACCCAAAGCCGCGGCGAAGGCGAAAAAGAAAAAATAGGCATGGTTTCCGCGACAGACTTATTTCAGTAGCCCGAACCATTCCGAGCATTGTCGGGGATTCGCCGAGCGCGGGTCTCCTTTTTTTGTCGGCGCTCTTGCGATATAGCAATCGCAAATTGTTTCTAAATCTCCACAGTTTGACCACCCCGTCAGGCTACGTCTGCCACCTTAATGTAAGTTCTAAAAATCTTTCTAAAACCTGACTTGCCCAAACTGTATGGGAGCATCTCACTTTTGCATGGAGTTATTTTGAACGATTGCCTTCGTACTAGGGGCGGGCGGATAGCTGTCCGTTTAGATAAGCACAACGATGCCGCAACACTTGAGATACGTTCTCTACTTTCCACTGTGCTCCGGGTA
>WGLZ01000024.1 GCA_016471375.1 Cyanobacteria bacterium RI_101 | reverse complement strand
TGACTTTTGGTTCTCTTGTCTTCCTTTGGATTCTCAGTTTGACTTGTTCTGCCCCAAGCGATTTTCCGAGTTCCTGAAGTTTTGATGAGTGACGACCTTGACTAAATCTCGGTCTTGATGACCCGGGTGATAACGGTCTGTTACTCACCCTCTAAGATACAAGGGGGATAAAGCCCAAAATTGAGTTTTTAACCGAGATCTGTGTACACCGTAGCCAATGCTGGGGGGAACCAGACTCAAAGTCCCCCAAAGTTGGGGGATTGTCCCACTGGACTCCACTGAGCTTGTCGAAGTGAGCTTGTCGAAGTGTAGGGGGCTGATTGACCCATTTTAAACAACCTCTCAAATTTCCTCTGGATTAACGCCGAGGGAACGGAGATAAGCCGCTAGTTTTTCCGCCCGCTCTTCGGCGCTGTTGGCTCGTAACTGGGCTTGTTGGGCTTCTAACTTTGCTCTCTCCGCGTCCAACTCCGCCTGACGCCGGCGCCGATCCAGTTCCCCAAAGGTTAAAAAGGGCTGGCCGTCGGGGCGCCAGAGTTTGAGACCGTCAGACAACAGTTCAAAGCGAATCTGGAGACGGGGACTGACCCAATTTTCAATCCCTTCAATCGGAGCTAGGAGACCGTCTCGCCGTAGCCAACCGGAAAGATCCTGAGCATGGGGATCATAAATATAGTATTCCTCTGCGCCGTAGGTCTGGTAAAAGGCGAATTTTTGGGCCATTTCCCCTAATCGATTACTAGGGGAGAGAATTTCAAAGACCACTTGAGGGGCGATATTTGCCTCTAACCACTGTTGGTACGAACCCCGATAGCCCTTGGGCCGCCCGAAAACCACCATCGCGTCCGGCGCTCGTCGTAGGGTGTTGTTCCCCTCCAGGGGATACCAGAGGAGATCTCCCGCTACGAAAACCTGGGGATCTTCCGCAAAAAGGAGTTCGAGATTTTCCTTGAGAGTGACGATCCATTCAAACTGGAGGGTATTGTCCGCCATGGGTTGACCGTCGCTGTCGGGGTAGATAATGGCTGGGGTTTGGGAAGGGGAGGCGACCATCGGAGAAACACCCTAAAGATACAGTTGAGGAGCCAGCGCCGCGAAATTGCGGATTTGTTTTAGGGTAGCGCCTTGAATCTGGAGACTGGGGTCTTGGGTGCCGTTTTGAAATTCAAAATAAATTTGGATTGGGGCGGTTTCATCCACCTGAATGACCCAGTCCCGATAGGTAGCGGCTAAAAGCTGACTGTAGGCGTGGTAACGGAAGATGACTTTTTCCCCGACTTTAACCCCGCACATGAGGTCGTTATCCCGACCCTCGGCGGTAAAATTGACGTCGATTAAGTAGCGCCCTTTTTCTAAAATCAGAGCTTTTTGGCTATAAACGGCGCCGTTCTCTTGAGTCTGAAAATCCGTCGCGTTTAACTCGGCGTAGGGCTGAATCTCAAAGGGCGGTTGGTAGGGCGTTTCTCCCAGTCGTTCCCGGTGAATATAGAGGTTATTACGAATATCGGCGCCGGGGGGATAATCGGCGGCGCTTTGGATTTCTTGGTAGGTATTGAGGTCAATGGCGACGTAACCCAACTCCCGCAGATAGTCTAAACAGCGACTATCGTCCCGCTGGGTCTCTAAAATTAAGTGGGGTTTAGCAGTTTTCAGATTTTGTTCTAATCCCCGGAGGGCGTCAAATTCGGCGCCTTCAATGTCCATTTTTAACAGGTTCGGAACCAAGCCGGTATGGGCGATAAAATCATCCAGGGCGATGGTCTTCACCGCGTAGCTAGAGCCTTCCCCATGTTGCCTATAAATACTGTCGTTAAGATGACTACCAAGGTAAATTTTAACGGTTTCGCCGGAGGTGTGGTAAACGGCGTTATGGAAGAGTTGAGTATTGTGGCAACCGCTCAGGACTAAATTCCGCTGGGTTTTATCCACGATGCGAGGGCTAGCTTCAAAGGCGCAAACGACGCCCCGGGGGCCCACCATTCTGGACATGACCGTGGTTAAGCCGCCAAAATTAGCGCCGACGTCAAAGACTACGTCCCCCGGTTTACACAAATCCCGGAGAACGATTTGCACCGGCGGCTCCCAGAGGTTTTCTACATACCAGGGCGCGATACCGTAGAGGGTGACCGAGGCGAGTTTATCGCTAACGGCTAATTTCTGGTCAATTTCCGGCGCTAGAATTTTCGCCAGTTTAAATTTGATTTTATCTTTGAGACGGTTAAGCATAGAACAATTAATATAAAAGAATTAGGGTAAAGGCCAAAGACTTAAAAAGTACTAGTTATAAAAGTGAGATGTTTGCAGAGCTTGCCGCTTCGATCAATAGTTTAACCACCCCGTCAGGCTGGCGCCTGCCACCCCTCCAAAGGAGGGGAATTTTTACCGGCAATTCTGCACTGCGATTCCCCTCCCGTGGAGGGGCGCCCCGGAGGGGCGGGGTGGTTCCAAGGCTATTAAACATCTTTCTATTTAGGCGCGTAAACCGCAAAAAGGGTGTGTTGTCGATAATCGCAGTGGTAGCCCAACTGGGTTAAAAACGGCTCCACCGTAGCCAGCGCCGATTCTTTGGTTTTAACGTCGGCGTGAATATCAATGCAGAGCGCCGGATGATGGGTTTTTAATGTGTTGACGGCGCCCTGGAGGGCGTAGTATTCAAAACCTTCGATGTCCATTTTAATGGCCTTAGGCTGAATATTATGCTCTTCGACAAACCGATCAATGGTGGTCACTTCCACGGAATACTTGGTGTAACGATCCATGGCCGGTTCTACCCCGGTCGCTAGGGTTGAGGTATCCGGCGCCCAAGAAAAATGATTATCCGACCCGTATTCGATAAATTCGGCGCTGCCCGTTTCTTCGCCAATGGCTTGGGGCACGAGGCGAATGTTATTTAAGCGATTGGCTTCAATTAAGCGCCGCAGAATCGCCTGGGTTTTCCGGGCCGGCTCGAAGGCGTAAACCGTTCCCTCGGCGCCCACCGCCTGGGCTAAAGGTAAAGCGATCACCCCAAAGGCGGCGCCGACGTCTAGCGCCGTGTCTCCTAGGCGTAGATGTTGGGCTAACCAATCGGAGCAATGGGTCTCTACCAAAACATCGATTTTCGCCTCTCCTAAACAGCGAAAACAGTGGATATAATTTTTGAGAATTTCCACGGGAATCAGCCCGTCCACTCGATTGAGACGCCCGGCTAAATTGGCGCCTTCGGGAATTTGCAGGACAAAACTTTTGAGGCTATTATATTCGGCGATATAGGATTTGATTTCTCGAATTTCGTTTTTTAGGGTTTCCACCTCCTCCGTCAGGGAGAGAATACCGAGAAAACTTCTAATTTTGGCTTTAAGTCGGGCGAGCATAGCGCTTTATTAGGATAAATAAAAAAAGATTAATTAGCTTGTGAATTGTGCCTAGATTAAAACGGGTCATTTAACTCCCCCTCTTGGGAGGGGGCTGGGGGGTGGGTTTTAACAGCGAGAGCTAACCTACTCCTAATCCCTTTTATCGCTAGTTTAGGGAGATCGCCGGAAAAGGGTTTTAACAGCGAGAGCTAACCCACCCCTAACCCCTCCAAGGAGGGGAACCGGAAACTTTGGATTCAAGTTAGGCCTAGCGGCGCCGGAGAGTCCCGTTTTGATTAACCTAGTCCCGAGGGGAAGCGATTTCAGTAAACCATAAAAAGGCGTGTTGCTCGTGGCGATTGTCGTTAAAGATCCGATACTCCGGCGGATAGCGCCGAGAATTGGGCCAACCGGCGCCGTGTTCTTGTTCAAACCGTTGGGTTAGCTTCCGGGCCGCCCCCATGGCCTGAAAGGGAGACCAGCGGGAGAGTTTGGGCAACCAATCCAGGGTTTGGTAGGTTTTCAACAGCGCCGTAATTCCTGCGGCGTAAGCTAAGGCGGGAGACTCCGGGGCGATTTCCCCCAGATAGAGCGCCAAATTTTGGGCGTGGTCAAAGTCCGTGCTGGCGTGTTGACAGTAGGATTTCCGGTAGGCGAGGCAATGGTAAAGCAGGTTTTCCGCTTCTTCCGGCGCCCGATTTTGAAAGGCGTACTGGACTCCCCCTAAACTACGATGCAGATACCAAGCCCGCATATCCTCAATTTCGGCGTTGGGGCTTTGGGTGGTGCGCTCGTCGGGGTAGTTCCAAAACAGCCCCAGGGTTCGATCCACCGCCTTGCTTTTAATAAAAGGCATGATCCGGTTTTTAAACTCCGTGTCCCCGGCGCCGCGGAAACTGGAGTCGTAATAGCCAAAGCGCTCATGGATGGATTTTCGATACAACGCCCCTACCCAGGAGAGGTAACAGGTTTCCAAATAAACCAAATCCTGCTCGTAGCCGCGACGGTCGTAGGTCATCACATCGCTGACCCAAGCGCCGTTCCGGTCCACATTGGTCACTAAACTGTCGCCGATGACCCAATCCAGCGCCGGGTCTTGGTCAAGTTCCTGAGCTAAAACTTCCAGACAGTCCGGCAAAATGGTTTCATCCACCCCGAGGAAAGACAGATAGGGAGAGCGGGCCAGCTTAATGCCCCGATTCCAAGCGCTTTGGATGGTTTCCCGTTGGGCGGAGCGGACATAGAGGAGAGGATAGCCCAACTCCGGCGCTAGGGCTTGAAAGACTTGATATTCCGACCCCGGCGAGCCGCTATCCACCAGGATCACCTCCGCCTCGCCCCGTTGGATCAGAGTTTGCAGTTTTAAGGTTCGCAAAAAGAGGGGCAGTTTCTCGGCGGCGTTGTAAAGGGAGACAATAATCGTGGCTCGATAGTCCCGATTCTCCCGGCGCTCGTCCCAGATTTCATAGTGATCGTCCGCGGCGTTAGGCAAATTATCCAAACGGGCCTGCTCAATCAGGTTAAAGCAACGCTCCCGCCTTTCCGCCGGGGGGCCGTACAGCGCCGCCGCGGCTTGGGCCTCCCTGGGAAAACCTTGCCCGTTGAGGGTTTTAACGACGCTGGGCAAATCCCCAAAATAATCCGTTCCCAGGGCCCGCAGAACCCGGAGTTTGTAGGTGACGCTGACTAAAGTATTGCCCCGCAGAGCCTCCAGACGGGCCAACTCCCGCCAGAGCCGGGCCCGGTCAATGCGGAAATTAATCCCCAACTTGCCCCGGACGCCCAACTGCTCGGCCTTATAACCAGAGCCTAATCGCCAGAGCGCCTGCAATTTATCTTCAATCTCTCGGCTGGTCTGCTCCGGCGCTTTAAAGGTCGCGGCGTATTTTTTCAGCAGTAACGGCGCTTTGACCCATTGGGCGTTGTAATCCTGTTTGAGGGGAGTTAAGGCCCGGTCTTTGAGGGGGCCGAAGGCGCCTTTAACGGATTTGAGGGTTTGCTTGGCGACGGGCTTAACTTGAGCCTTGAGGGGTTGCAAGAAAGAGGTGTTTTCCTGGGCGGAGCGCCAATAGGTCATCAACTGTCGATACCAGGTCTCTAATTCCTGAGAAACTTCGCCGTCAGACTGGCCCGGTTGAGAGTAAATCTCTTCTAAGTTGGGGTCGCTAACGGCTAAATTAATTCCTTGAACCGCCTCCACCAGACAGCGCCGATGGTGGGCGTAGTTGTCTAAAACGTCAATTAATTCGGGCAAACAAGCGTAGCTGTTCTCCAAATCAATTTTGACCCAAGGAATCTCCGGGAAACTCTCCTGAAGTAAGCGACAGACCCCGGCGCCGGCGCCGATCGCCGTAGGACAACCGGAAAAGAGGGATTCCAGAGCGATTAAATTTAAGGTGTCGTAGCGGGAGGGAAGAATCGTTATTCCCTTGTGAGTAAATAACTTCAGCAATTCCGCCTGGGATTGGGCCGGGAGTAATTGAACCGGCGCTTCTCGTTGGGCCAGCATGGCTTCTAAATAACCCTGGGAAGAAACCGTGCCCGTATCGTTAAAACTCTGGGGGCCGATAATCCGGGCTTCCGAATAACGAGAGCGGGGCAACCACCAGACTAAATCCAGGAAAATATCCGGCCCTTTCCGGCGCTCAGTACGACCGATGAAGTTTAAATCCGGCGCTCCAGTGTTGGGGACTTCGGTCGCGGGCGCGGGCAGGTCGAAAAAGTGGAGGGGATGGTAATAGTGGGACGGTAAGGCGCTCAGTTCTCGCCATTCGTCAAGGTAACTCTGGCTAATGCCGTAACGGAGATCTGCGGCAGAGTACTGTTGGCTTTCTTCCAGATCTAGGGGAATATTTTCCTTACCAGGGGTAAACCAATCCAGTTTAAGAGTGGTGGAAATTCGACCGTGGAGGGAAAGAGCGATTTTACTAAATTTAACCTGATGGAACTCCAGCGCCGGTCGTAGAAAAATGCCCCATTGCTCGTAATCCGGGGAGTCGATCAGGTCAAACTCCAGTCCGGCGACAGAGGCGGCGATATTGCTGGCTTGAATGAAGGAGCGGTAGGCCCATTTCGGCGGCGAGACGTCAAAAAATCCCCCCAGATCCGCCAAAAAATAGTTTTCTCGGAAGGGGACGGCATGGGCGTTAGCGGGCCGGGCGTTAGCGACGCTTTCCCCTTGGGTTAAATAGTAAAAGTCAATCTGGGGGTTTTTGAGGATGACGCTCCGGTAAAAGGTCTGGCCGCCCCCCATCTTGGCGAAGAGGTCAAAATCTGTAATTAAAACTTTCATGCCCAACCCTATTCATTTACCTTGGAGGCGGGCACAGGGGTGGAAAAGTCGCCGCAGATAATCCCTAAACGGGTGGGATTATTGACGTCCAGACCCCGGGTTAACTGGGGATCGGCGGGGCGGATCGTTCCGGTTTGGGTATTTTCGCAAATCAGGGTAGTAATCTTTGGCTCCTGACCGGGAGTGAGAAAGGCGGCGCCGACATAGGCTTTGAGCTGGCCCTTTTGGGGCGAATCCTTGGGAATGACGTAACTGTAGGCCGCTTCGGAGGTGGTGCGGACGGCGTAGTCGAAGGTCGCTGGCAGGGTAATGCCAAAATCCTGTTGAATATTTTTGACTTCGGCCCGAAATTTCCCGTTGGTTTGGTAATAAGTCCGTTGCCCCTCCGTCATCTGAGCTACCGCCCTCAGCGCCGCGTTTTGATCCTCGTCCGCGGATTGGGCCTGAACCGACGAAGCGGCGCTGAAACCGAGGAGAAGGGCGATTCCGACCAGAAACGAGGAACGGGGAGGCAATAGGGACATGGCGAGAGGGGGAAATTGGGGCTACAGGCATAAGATAGCGCCATAGCGGGCCGTCTTCCCAAGGATGGAAACCCCAAGGTTAGACGAGAGCGAGTTCTTAGACAAATTTTCGCCAAAGTTAGACAGCGCCGTCAACGCTAACGCAAATCCGCGGCGCCGATACTGAGATCAAGGTTAACGGCTCAACGCTCCACTCGCTCCCTTGAGGTGATTTATGTCCCAAGTCCAACTGATTGAACTCCCCTCCCGCATTTCTCTCCCCGAACTGGATAGTCTGCAAGGCGCTCTGCAATCGGTTCTAGAGGCCGCGGCGCCCCTCGAACGCCTGATCCTCGACTTTGGCAAAACCCACTTCATCGACAGTAGCGGCGTGGTTTACCTGCGGCAATTCTTCCGGGCCGCCCGACAAATGGGTATTGACCTGATTGGCTGGAGCCTCGCGCCCCATATCCAATCCCTACTGCGCCAATCGGAACTGACCAGCTTTCTAGAAGTGGACGCCGACACCGCCGGGGTAGCCCCCGCGGCGCCTGTTGAACCGGCCCTCCACCCCGCCGTCACCTCCCGCTGGAAAAGAGCGCTGGACGTCGCCGGCGCCGTTGTGGGCTTAGGCGTCACGGGTCTGCTCTTTGTCCCCATCGCCCTCGCCATTAAATTAGAGTCCCCCGGCCCGATTCTCTTCAGTCAAACCCGTTGCGGGCACCGGGGGCGGACGTTCAAAATCTGGAAATTTCGCTCCATGGTGGCCAACGCGCCGGAGTTAAAACATTTAGTCGAAAATCAAATTTCCGGCGCTTTCTTCAAAAATGAAAACGACCCCCGCATTACTAAAGTCGGTCGTTTCCTCCGCAAAACCAGCCTCGACGAGTTTCCCCAATTCTGGAATGTCCTCAAGGGCGACATGAGCTTAGTCGGCACCCGCCCCCCCACCCTAGACGAAGTGGAAAACTACCAAGCCCATCAGGGTCAGCGCCTCGAAGTCAAACCCGGTTTAACGGGAGAATGGCAAGTCAACGGGCGCTCCCAGGTCAAGAGCTTTGAGCAAGTCGTGGAAATGGATTTGAATTATCAACAAAAATGGAATCTCGGCTACGACCTGAAGCTGATTTTCAAAACCGTCGCCGTTCTCTTTTCCAAACGTAGCGGCGCTTGTTAAGTCGTTATCAAATTCTTGTTTAACTCCCCCTCTTGGGAGGGGGCTGGGGGGTGGGTTCTAAACCGTGAGACTAACCCACCCCTAACCCCTCCAAGGAGGGGAACCGGAAACTTCTAACAAACTCTAAAAACTTATCTTGAAACCCATCCTAACAACCATGAAAACCCAACTTTCCGCCGCTAATCTCACCATCTTCCAAGCCGCCGGCGCCATTACCGCCCAGAACGCCCAAGATTTTCAGAACCGTCTCTGCGAAACTTTAGAAAAACCCGAACTAGCGGGTTGCGTGGTCAATATGGAAAAAGTTGATTTCCTCGACAGCGCCGGTTTGGTGGCCTTAATCGGCGCTTTTCGGTTCGCCAAAAACCTAGGCAAGGCGTTAAGACTCTCTTCCCTTACTCCCGCGGTGAAAATTATCTTCGACGTCACCCAATTAGACCAAGTTTTTCAACCTTTATAATACGGGCTTCACTTCGGCAAGCTCAGTGTGACACGGCTACGCTCAGCCCTCGCGCTCTTTCTGCGCCCTGAGCGTAGCCGAAGGGCAACCCTTTCATCGTCCTTCCGCGCCCTGAGCGTAGCGGCTCCTGAGCTACGCCAAACCTAAATCTTAATCTTAATCCTTATAATGAACACCACCCTCGGCCAGATTATTCAAAAATACGGCGCCCGTCATAATCACTTTGATATTATGCGACTCATTGCGGCGCTGGTTGTTATCTTCTCCCACGCCTTTCCCCTCGCCCACGGCAAAATTTTAGGGAAACAATACGAGCCGTTGATGATCCTCAGCCGGGGACAAATTACCCTAGGGGGCGTCGCCGTTTTTGTCTTCTTTGTGGTGAGCGGTTTTCTCATTACCGCCAGTTACGATAAAGCGCCGCGGTTAAAATCCTTTTGTCAAAAGCGCCTCCTGCGGCTCTATCCGGGGTTAATCGTGGCGGTGGCGCTGACGGTCTTTGTCCTTGGCCCCCTGCTCAGTAATTTAGGCTGGCGGGGCTATTTTCAACAACCGGAAACCTACAGTTATCTCGTTAATAATTTATTTTTTCTCCGCTATCAAGATTCTCTTCCCGGCGTCTTTGCCGACACCCCTGTGCCGGGGTTTATTAACGGCTCCCTCTGGACGCTCAAATACGAAATTCTGGCCTACGGCGCCGTGGCGGTGTTAGGCATTCTCGGTTGGCTTAGAGCTAGAGCTGTGGCGATTTTGTTTATCCTAACCAGCGCCGTTAACCTCCTGGTTCAAACTGGACTAACCCCGGATTTTATCGACTGGCAGAGCGGTTTTCCCTTTATCCTCAAAAGCTTTCTAGAACTGTTTCCCTATTTCCTCGCCGGCGCTTGGCTCTATTTGGTCAAAGAGA
Source organism: Cyanobacteria bacterium RI_101 (assembly GCA_016471375.1). Taxonomy (GTDB): domain Bacteria; phylum Cyanobacteriota; class Cyanobacteriia; order Cyanobacteriales; family Microcystaceae; genus Synechocystis. The sequence goes on along the minus strand of WGLZ01000024.1, from coordinate 9,209 downwards.
AATTACCCTTTAACTCCACTTTCGCCCTAGTCGCCCTCTTCGCCGTCTGCTTAGCCCTGCCCATCCCCGGACTGCTGAAACCCATGCTTTCCCTCGCTGGCGCCTACGGGGTCATTTACCTCGCCTACTACCCCGGCTTTAAGGTCATTAACCTTCATAAACTGGGGGATCTCTCCTACGGCGTCTATATCTACGGCTGGCCCCTCCAACAACTGGTTTCCCTGATCCTTTTCCCGGAGATTAACTGGTTTTTAAACTTCCTCATTTCCCTGCCCCTCGTTCTCGGCGCCGCTTGGCTTTCTTGGCACGGCGTCGAAAAACGGGCTTTAAATCTTAAGGGCCTAACCCTGTTCCCCCGGCGGCGCTCCCGTCAGTCCGTTTAATCCTTGAGAAGGGGGTAATCCTACGCAGAAATCTCCCTAAAAATCCGATTCCCTCTCCTAAACCCCCGTATTTTCGCCGCTCTCTTCTAGCCCCGGCGCTTTCTAGGATAAAGCGTATAGGGCGTTACTTTCCGGCTTAGCCGGTCAGTTAAGACCCCTTAAAAACGCTTAACGCCTTAAGGGCCAGCATTTCAGGAGAGGACGAAGTTATGTTAAATCAAAGCGATAGTTTAAACCCCGCCGGCGCCGTTTTAAATTCGGGGAACTGGCCCAGTCGTCCTAGCTCTCTCCTGCAAAATCACGGCTGGCTCAATCAACAGGTGGTTTGCGGTTGTCCCGCCTGTATGACCCTTTCAGACCGGCGGCTGGAGGCGCTGGCGGCCAACGGAGCCATCGCGCCCCTCAATACCTTCGATTCCGGCGCTCCGTTGGCTTTAGATCAAACTTTTAAACTTCACAGCAACCCGACGGCGAGTCATACGATTTATTTGGATTTTGACGGTCATATTACCGAAGGCACGTCCTGGAATAGTTATTTCAATAATCCCTCTATTGTTTCTCCCGCCTACGACATCGACGGCAACGCCGCTAGTTTTAGCTCCACAGAATTGCAACGGATTCAGCGCATTTGGATGCGGGTCGCGGAGGATTTTGCGCCTTTTAACGTCAATGTAACCACGGAAGCGCCGGTTTTAGGAGACTTGATCAAAACGGACTCTAGCGATAGTCGTTGGGGCGTCCGGGCGGTGGTGACCAAAGACACGGAAAATTCCGGCGCCGGGGGAATTGCTTATATTAATAGCTTTAACTGGAATAGCGACACGCCGGTTTGGGTCTTTAACAGCTCGGAAATTGGGGTTGCCGCCGCGGCTAGCCACGAAGTGGGCCACGCTCTGGGACTGTCCCATGACGGAACGTCTTCCACCACCTACTACAACGGCCACGGGAGCGGCGAAACCGGCTGGGGGCCGATTATGGGGTCTGGCTATTATCAAAACGTCACTACCTGGGACGACGGGACTTATTACAATTCCAATAACGGCGGGAGCGGCGCGAATTACAACAAAGGCCCCGACGATTTAGCGGTCATTACAAGCGGTAACGGTTTTACCTATCGAGTTGACGATCATGGCAATACGTTTAACACGGCTTCGGCTTTAAATTTAGGCGCCGCGAATGGCTCCCTAGTGGAAGTCAGTCAATTCGGGGTGATCGAGCGCCGGACGGACGCGGATTATTTCTCTTTTACCACCGGGGAAGGGTTAGTTAACCTCAGTTTTAATTCCTATTTTTCCCAAATCTTTGTCTCCGACGGCAACGGCGGTTATGAGACCCGCTACCTACCGGCGCCCTTTGACGGAGCGGGAAGCAGTAATGACCAGGGCAGTAATTTAGATATTCGAGCCAGCCTCTTTGACGGTAATCAAACCCTGATCGCCACCAGTAATCCCCTGGGTTTAAGCGCCAGCTTTACCAATCTTTTCCTAACGGCCGGGGACTACTTTATCGAAATTGACGGCGTCGGTTTTGGCAATCCCACCGCCAGTTCCCCTACGGGCTATTCCGACTACGGCAGTCTGGGGCAATACTACATTACCGGAACAATTCTAGGCGTTCCCGTGGTTAATGCCGGGATTATCGTCACTCCCGCCGCGGGGCTAACCACTTCCGAGGACGGAGACTCCGCTAGCTTTACGGTGGTTCTGGCTTCGGCGCCGACGGCGGAGGTTGTGATTAATTTGAGTTCCAGTAACGCTCAGGAAGGGCTAGCGGATCAAAATCAGTTAGTCTTTACGGCGGAAAATTGGAATGTCGCCCAAACGGTGACCGTGACCGGGGTTAACGACGAGGTCATCGACGGCGACCAACCCTATAGCGTGCTCTTGGCGCCGGCGGTTTCCACTGATGGGAACTATAACGGCCTCGACGCCGAAGACGTCCAACTGGTGAACCTGGATAACGACGTCCCCGCGGTAACAGTAGCTTTCTCCACCGGCGCTCAAACCCTAGTGGAAGGCTTAGCCACCAGCGCCGTTTATACTGTGAGCCTCAGCGCCGCCACAAATCAGACCATTAGCGTGGATTACGCCACCAGTAACGGCTCGGCGCTGGCGGGTTCCGATTATGTCGCCCTGGCGGGAACCTTAACCTTCGCCCCCGGCGTTACGGAGCAAACCCTGACGGTCAGCCTCCTGAACGATTCCCTCAACGAAGCCGACGAAACCTTTACGCTCGACTTGCTGAACCCCGTCAACGCTAGTTTCGGCGCTAACGTCAGCGCGGTTACTACTTTAACGGACACCCTGTTAGCCGACGTCTCCGCCGTTCTACCCAACGGCGTGGAAAACTTGACCCTAACCGGCGCCGACAATATCAACGGAACCGGCAACAGCGCCGCCAACGTGATTACCGGCAACAGCGGCGCTAACCTCCTCCAGGGCGGGGGCGGTCTGGATACCCTTCTGGGCGGCGCCGGCAATGATCTGTTCGACTTAACCGGCATTACCTCGGCGGCGAACCGCAGTCTCCTGGGCGACTTTGCGGCTGGGGATCAGATTCGCCTCAGCGATAGCCTGACCACTCCGGCGAAAATCGGCGCTCCCGCCGTTGCCTTGGTCAATCAAGCCACCTCCGTTACCCTCAACACCGCCCAAAACGACCTCTTTATCTTCAACTTCAACAATGCGGAAACCGGGGTTAATTTAGACGCCGCCACCAACGGCTCGGCGCTGTTGGACGGTCTCAGCGCCGCTTCCGGCAAGAGCGACGTCGCTAAACTCTATACCAACACCGCCAACGGCAAGGGCTATATCCTCGCCTACGATAACGACAACGCCTACCTTTACCGTTTCGGCGCTAGCGGTCGCCAAAACGCGGTCTCCGCCAATGGCGTAAGCTTAATCGGGATTATCGATAATCCTGAAGCCATCGCCGTCGGCTCCTTCGGCGCCGCCGATTTTAGCTTGGTTTAATGAAGTTGTTTAAAGAGAGCTAGGGGTTTTCTAAACCGTCTTTTAACCGCGTCGCCTTAATGGGGGTTTTCCAACCTTGCCCCTTAGGGCGACTTTTGCTAGGGTAGTTTACAAGTCGCCGGAGAACGCTCGGGGATCCTCAACGGACGCCGAGAGACGATAAGATTCCCGGAAACGTCAAATTTCAGTATTCTCCTATTTAAGAAAATTAAACCCTATGTTAATTAAATCCACGACTCGTCATATCCGTATTTTTACTGGCATTGTTCAAGGTAACGAGCTTGTCCCCAGCGACAACATGTTGACCTTGGACGTCGATCCCGATAATGAATTTAACTGGACAGAAGAAGCCCTACAACAGGTTTATCGCCAATTTGACCAATTGGTAGAGTCCTACAACGGCGAAGAGTTGACCGACTATAACCTACGACGAATCGGCTCGGACTTAGAGCACTTTATTCGCTCTCTGCTTTTTAAAGGACAGATTAGCTACAATTTAGACAGTCGCGTCCTCAATTACAGTATGGGACTTCCTCAAGTCGAAAAGGCAGAGTCTTAATTTATGGCTATTTCCGACTTTGGTAAAATGACCGTCGAGTCCCTGATTCAAACGGGGTTAGACACGTTTCTCAAGCGCCAAAAACAGACGGCGGCGCCGGAGGACAACGGGAAGTTCCAACTGATGAAACGCTCTTTAGACCGCAAGGGCGAATTATACGAACTAGAACCCAGCCATACCGCGATCCTCGGCGCTTATCAACTCCGTCATCAAGAAGGAAAAGGCTCGATTTTGGTCACTCTAGAGCATCTACGGAAACTCTATCAAACCTTGAATCGAGAGATTTTAGAGCACGCCGCTAACGGCAATCTTAAAAAAGCGGAAAATTCTTGGCAACAGCAAAAAAATATTAACCTTAACCAATATACTCACCGAATTAAAGTTTTTCGAGTCAATAAAGCCAAGCTCCTCTTCTGGATGATTGACATGGATTTACATAAAGAGCTAACGGATGAAAATTCCTACGGAAGCGGCACGGCTAAGTCCATGATTGTCAGCTTGTTAACAACTTTTCTCGATGAACCCCAAGCCAAGGCCAGCGAAGACGATTACCTTGACGCCCTCATCGAACAAGATTGGGTTCTTCATATTCAAAAAGTGGCGACTCCCTTTTATAATCACAGTCAACTAACCCACAAAGTCTTGTTCCGCAAACCGCCCCGTTACGCTTTTTAAGAGCGCCGATTCAAAAATGAAGCGCGCCACTTACGGGGGAGAGCGGTTCCATTTCTCTGGCTGGGATTAGAACATAATAGCGCCAGTGTTGAATGGGAAAAGTATCAGCCCTTACTAGATAAGTCTCATGAGTATTTAAAAGACTTTGAAAATGTGACGTTATTGGCAGACAGAGAATTTGCCCATTAAGAATTGGTAGGATGGCTACAAAAAAGTCGATGGCATTGGGCGATTCGTCATCTCGACTTCGCTCGATGACCACTCCCCTCGGATACCATAATTCAGGGAGTGCGTCTGAGCGACCATGTTCCGGCTGGGTCTCTTCCAGATGGGGTTGGGGATTATGTCTCTGTTAACCCTGGGGCGCTCAATCGACTCTTGATTGACGAACTGGGGATTTTTCCCTGGGTCGCCGCCATCGCCATGTATCAATTTGTCAGTCCGGAGCGGGTCTGTTTACGTGTCTCTCCTTCGCGGCGCTTTCCAAGGTTTGTCGTAGTTAGCGGTGGCGCTTCAGAGCATGAACTGGGTGATAAAAAAAGGGAGAATACCGGTGAGGTTAATCACCAAATTATTGGCGGTGTGAAGAGAGGTGCTTTAAATCTTCGGCGCTTAATCCAGTTATGCTGATCACTTCTGAAATAGGTAATGGCTCTCCGGGAATGAGGCTGGTAGTTAGGGAGCCAATTGGCCAGAACCCTTACTGGATGAGCTTTTCTGAGTTAATGTCAAATCGTAACTGTATAACAAGATACAAGTCTCGGCGTGATCCCCAGAGAGCCTAGGTAATCCTCTCTCAAGTAGTCTTTGAGCGACTTCTAGCTTACCTTCCCGCTTACCTTGAAGGAGACCCCGTTGTTCTCCTTTGAGAAAACCCTGTTGTTCACCTTTAAGGAGACCTTTTTGTTCTCCTTCCTGCAAAATTTCCTGATAAATGGCGGATTCTTTCATGATGTCGCTCCGTAAGATAGTTCTAATTAATTTTGGCTTAACCAACAGTCCCCCAAAGACGGCGGAAGCGGTGGTTAAGTCGGCTTTCGCGCTTCTGTCCTCTATTGTATCCAGAGCTAACGCCACTTCCCGCAATCGTTCCGTCGGATTCTGACTTTGGGTCAAGACGGCTAGGGGCAAGAGTCCCGGACTGCTCAAAAACGGCGCTGGCGCTTCTTCCCACAGGCGAATGACGCGATAGCGGTGGCGGGTTTCTCCCAGTTGAAAAGTATCCTGGTAAACCAAGGGAGAGCCGGTTTTCTTCAGGTAAACGACCACTTGGCGCATGGTCTTGTTGGGAAAGCGCCGATGAACCCGGACTCGGTAATCCAACATCCGAAAACCCATGGTTTCATCGGGTTCGTTATTAAAAATGGCGAATACGGATTTTTTCTTGCGTAGCAATGACTACGGCTCCTTGCTCTAAGACTGAGCTATGTTCACTAAGAATCTTAGCAAGCAATACTAATCTTTCATAGCGAGGGAGATTTTCTAATCTTAACAGGCCACAATGGGAAATGTTATTTTGCCAAACGAGTTGTTCAAAATCTAAGTCTGTTGTGATAATGATTCTCCGGTCTCGATTTGCCCACTCCAGAATTTTGGTATCACTCATTTGAGGATCGACATCTCGTACTGATAAAACGTCATGCCCCAAATTTTGTAGATACTCAGAGACGGCGCCGCTGGCGTTGACGTCTAATAGAAATTTCATGGCCATTGATTAAGTAATCGGAGAGGCAGGATGAACGTGATGTTCAAGAGTGACAAGATGATAAGCGTAAAATAAAGCGGCTTGGATGTCCGCTGGTTCTAAGTCGGGATAGTCTTCTAAGATTTCCGCAGATGAAGCTCCTTTAGCCAAGAGTTCTAAAATTAGATCTACGGGAATTCTCAAATCTCGGATGACTGGCTTACCGGTCAGTATTTGGGGATTGGAGGTAATTCTTGATAAGAGACTTTTATCTGCAATTTGCATAATCTAGCCACCTTTCTCTATAGAGCTTTAAATTCGGGACGTTGTCGCTATTGTAGCAGGGTTATAAAAAAGCGCCTTCTCTCAGTTAAGAGAAAAGGCGCCGAGGCAATGAAAATCAACTTAGACGAAGAAGTTACCGACTGGAATGGTTCCCAGCGCCGGTAAAGTCCCTTTCAATCCGGTGACATTGACGACGAGATCCGTAGTGTCTTGGAAACCAGAGACGTTGTCATTGATGACGAGATAAATCCCGGAGACGGGAGAATTATTCACCCGAACCAAAGCGGCGTTGTTCGTTCCCAAGGCTTGATTTCCCGCCAGCGCCCCGTCGGCGTCGGCAAAGACGGTTGTGACCACGTTCAGTAGATTACTGGTGGAACTTCTCGGGCTGGCGCCGAGGAAGTCCTGAGTCCCGCCAGGCGCCGGATTACCGTGATTCGGGGTTTAACGCCTTGAGTGAGCAAAAAAGGCGAGCCAAGGGCCCGCCTAATCTATTTATGAGAAACTTCAGCGCCTAGGAGAGGGTAAAGTTACCCGCGGTAATCGTTCCCACCAGAGCGAAGTTGCGCAGTTCGAGAATGGCGTCTTCGCTGGCTTGGAAACCGGGCGTAGCGCCGTTAAGACTCAGGAAAGTCCGGTCGTTACTGCCGTTGGTGAACAGCGCCGCGTCGCCGGGGTTAGCAAAGACGCTGGGGGTGAGAATCGCTTGAATCCGACTCTCGTTGAGGAAGGCGACCTTACCGGCGCTGGGCGTAAACAGGGAGGGCAAGTTAGCAACTAGGAACTTGTCATCATTAGCCCGGAAGTCGTTAATGACATCAAAACCACTAAAGCCCGTTAGGAGAGAATCCGTTAGGTCTTGGTAGTTAAAGGTATCGACTCCGGCGCCGCCGGTGAGGGTGTCTTTTCCTTGGCCGCCGACGAGGAGGTCATTACCGTTGCCGCCCAGGAGAGCGTCGTTGCCCGCTTCCCCGAAGAGTTGGTCGTTGCCGTTATCGCCGCTAAGACGATCCCGACCGGCGCCGCCGAAGATAATATCGCTACCGTTGTTGCCCTGAACGGTGTCGTTGCCGTCGCGACCAAAGATCTGATCATTGCCCTCCCGACCCAGAAGGGTGTCGTCGCCGCCAAGACCATCGATGATATCGGCGTTGGGGGTGCCGCTGAGGCGGTCATTGCCTTCGGTGCCGGTGATGGTATTGCCACCGCCGTTGGAGTTGTTGTCAACAATGGTTAATAAAGCGGTAGTTTGAGTTCCTAAAACGGCGCCGCCAGTGGGGTTAGAAAGAGTCAAGTTAACGGTTTCATTTCCTTCAACTGTCGTGTCATCGACGATAGGAACCGCGACGGTTTTACTGGTTTCTCCGTTGGCGAAGTTGACCACAATCGGCGCCGCGTTGAAGTCGGCGGGACTGGTCGCCGTTCCATTAGAGGGAGTTAGGGTTACACCCACAGCGCCGTCACTGCCCCCAGTGCGGGTCAGGGTGATAGCGGTAACGACCGTGCCGTTTTCGTTGACAGAGTAGGCGGCGTTGTTGAATTGGATGGTTCCCGGTTGGGCGAAATCATTATCAACAATGGTTAATACAGCGGTTGTTGGAGTTCCCAGAACGGCGCCGCCAGCGGGGTTAGAAAGAGTCAGGTTGACGGTTTCGTTCCCTTCAACCAAGGCGTCATCGACGATGGGAACAGCAACGATTTTACTGGTTTCTCCGTTAGCGAAGTTAACAGTGATGAAAGCGTTGTTAAAGTCAGTGGGACTGGTGGCAGTTCCATTACTTGGTGTGACCCGCACACTAACAGCGCCGTCGCTTCCCCCGGTACGAGTTAGGGTAATCGTGTTAATGACCGTGCCGTTTTCGTTGACGGAGTAGGCGGAGTTGTTGAATTGGATGGTTCCCGGTTGGGCCACATCGTTGTCAATGATGGTGAGAACAGCGGAAGTTTGGGTTCCTAAAACGGCGCCGCCGGTAGCGTTACTGAGAGTTAGGTTAACGGTTTCGTTCCCTTCCACTAGAGCGTCATCGACGATGGGAATGGTAACCGTTTTACTATTTTCTCCCTCGGCGAAGTTGACCACAATCGGCGTTGCGGTAAAGTCAGCGGGACTTGTCGCCGTGCCATTACTCGGGGTGAGGGTGACAGCAATACCGCCGTTGCTCCCCCCACTACGAATTAAAGTAACTTGATTCACAAGCACGCCGTTCTCATTGACGGAGTAAGTAGAGTTATTGAACTGGATAACTGGTGCCGAATCGTTGTCAATAATGGTGAGAACCGCCGTAGTTTGAGAGCCGAGGGTTGCGCCACCAGTAGCGTTACTCAGGGTCAGGTTGACGGTTTCGTCTCCTTCAAACAGGGTGTCGTTAACAATGGAAACCGGGACGGTTTTACTGGTTTCTCCGTTGGCGAAGTTGACCGCAATCGGCGTGGCGTTAAAGTCGCCAGGATTGGTAGCAGTGCCATTACTCGGGGTTAAGGTCACGCTCACAGCGCCGTCACTGCCGCCAGTACGAGTCAGGGTGATAGCGGTAACGACCGTCCCGTTTTCGTTAACAGAGTAGGCGGAACTGTTGAATTGGATGGTTCCCGGTTGGGCCACATCGTTATCAATAATGGTCAACACCGCTGTCGTTTGAGTGCCGAGGGTT
>WGLZ01000045.1 GCA_016471375.1 Cyanobacteria bacterium RI_101 | reverse complement strand
TCAGTCCATTCACGTGCTTTGGCTTGAGGAGAGTAAACTCATCTCCAATCTCACTGACTTTCATCTGCAAGTTTTAGCTTTACTCGGTTCTCCTTGCCAGAAATACTATTGTCTTCCATGAACCTGCGAAATGTAGGTTACACGCCTATCGCTCTTTGGTCGCGGATCAGCGCCGTCTTTGCCAGATTAACCGCATCGGGTAAGGCTTCTTCACTCTTGTGCCCAACAATCACGGGCGGATGTCCGCTTTTGACCCATCGTTCTGGTTATAGATTAACCACATTGGCGACGGATTAACACGGATTAACTGGGTTTAGCCGACCGGCGCCGGGCGTTGATGGGGAGGTAAAAGGGCCAGGCAGTCGGCGAGAAACTTTTGGATTTCATAGTACTCCTGAAGCTTTTGCCGTTGCTCAGGCCCGAGGTCTAAAATTCGGGGCAACCGGCGCTCGGCGGTTAACCAGTCTTGAAAGGCTTGGCTCCAATCCTCTCCCTGACGGCGCCACCAGTCCAGCAGAGCCTCTAAGCCAAGACCCGCGTCCGGCAGTTGATTTTTTAAGGCGCTAAAGGCGGGAGATAGGGTAAAACGCCCCTCTAAATCGAGGGCGAAGCCCAGGTCTAAAATCCCCTCCAGTTCCGGCTGGCGGGCTAACTGTTTAACTAGGGTCAACACTCGCAGGAGGGCTTGATCCAGCGCTAATTCCCCCGGCAGATCTTGATAAAAGCGGGCGTCTAGGGCGCCGGCCAGATTCAGATCCTTGATATAGAGCAATCCCAAATAAAAAGCCTCCAGCGCCGCCGGGTCGTAGGGGAGGCTCCGGGCCCGGGCCGCGGTTTTCAGGTTGTCTCGGATCTCCCGCAAAAAATCGGCGCTAAAGAGTTCGTCAACGCGGGCTTGTAAGCGAGCCGCTAAAATCGGCGCTTGGGGCGAGAGTTCAACCGTCAAGACAATCACTTCCCGCCAACGGGGCTTGTCCAGTTTTTGGGCCAGCGCCTCTAGGGCCTGTTCTAATTCCGCCGGGGTGGGGCGGGCCGCAATCTGGCGGGCGCAGAGATATTCCTGAAGGGTGAGGTGGGAAAAGGAATAAATACCCTTGGCTTGTTCAACAAATAAACCGGACTGGGCCGCCAGGGCTTGAAGCAGAGTTTCTCCCTGGAGCCAACGACTCTCCGGGTCTGGGTCGCCCTGGGGCAAGGTGTGCAGGAAGTCGGCGATCATCTGTTGGAGTTCCTGTTTTTCAAGGAAATATTGCCCCCGGCGGAAAGTTTCCGCGGCGATGGCTTCCAACAACTTGAGCCGATGAACTAAAGTTAATTTTACTTCGCCGCTCTCCCGCTGGATTCCCCGGGCCTGATCCCAACGGCCCAGGAGGATTTCCAGACATTCTTGATAAAGACGAGAACGCTTTTGGGGAAATTTGGCCCGTTCCTGAAAAACAGAGCAGAGGAGCGCCAGTAAAAGGGGGGTGCGGGTTAGTTCTCCTAGACCCTGATAATCAGGCTGGTCTAGGGTTTCCAAAAATTGGACGGCTCGTTGCCGGCCCAGTTCCGGTTGAGGCGCGGCGAGGTCAAACCAGCGCCGGATGAACGTCTCCGTCTGGGCGGCGCTGAAATCCGCCAATTCTAGATACGCGAAACCGCTAAAACGGTAGGTTTGGGCCGCTAGCCGACAGGTAATCACCATGGCGTTGCCGTAAAACCGGTCCGCGAAGCTTTGTAAACAGGCTAAAACCGCGGCGCTGCGACTGGGGGGAACTTCGTCCAGGGCGTCTAAAAGAATTAAAGCCTGGCCCCGCTCAAACGTCTGGTTAATCTCTTCCGGCGTCGCCCCGAGGGGCGTCAGTTCCTCCGCGACGTAATCCCATAGCGCCGTCGCCGACTCTAGAGCGGGAAATTGGGCGAAACGCCTGAGGGAGACAAAGAAAGGAACCCGGTCAAAAAGCGCCGCCGCGTCCCCGGCGTAACATCCCAGGGCTAAACGCTTTAAAAACGAAGTCTTACCGGCGCCGGGTTTAGCCAAGACCACCGCCCGAGGATGGCGCTGGAGAACCGCCAGCGCCGGCAGGGGTCTCAAGTCCGGGCGGGGTTCCTCCCTCTGAAGATCGGCCACTTCCAACCATTGCTGATGGCGGGGACGCTCGTAGAGGCAGAGGTCGGTATAAATTTTCTCAAGAGGCAGGGGTCGGGCGCTATCCAAGTCCGCCGGCAGAGCGCCGCATTGCCGCTCAATCCAAGGCCGAAGACGACTTTTCAAATCCGGCGCCGGCGCCGGCGCCTCAGGCGACGCTTCCTCGTCGGGAACTTGGGGCAACTGAGCGATGTCCTCCCAAGACAGATCCAACTGGAAACAGAGTTCCATAAAAATCTGCCGGTCAATGGGGCGACCGCTCAGGAATTTCCACACGGAGTTGCGAGTGGAAAGACCCGCTTCGGCGGCCAGATAATCCTGGGTCCAGCCCTTGCGTTGGAGGGCGTTTTTAGCCCGGGTCTGTCCCTGGGGAGACGCGACAAGGGAGCGCTTGGTCATGGCGGGCGGCCGGAAAGTTCCGGGACGCGGAAAAGAACACGATCCTATCTTAATCTAGTTAACTTGACGTAAAAATTCTAGGGGTAATCCATCCGCGTCGGCGATGAATAAGACTTCATAAATCCCGGCGCCGATTTGCTGTTGTTGAGGAGACAAGAGAACTTGCAAAGGCGGCAAGTCCGGGTCGGCGTCAAACTGAGCTTGAAGTTTAGCCAACCAAAGGGTGAGGTTATCGGTTCGTCCCGTTAAATCAAAAGAAAGATGGTAATAGCCGACATAACGCTCGTCCCCAAAGGCGTCCGGCGCCGGTTTTGGCTCGGGAATCTGGATCAACTCCAAACGACCGTCCGGGCCCTGTAACCAGCAGGCGAGGGTAAAACCCGTCGTAAAGCGCTCGCTCACCTGAAAACCGAGGCGCTCGTAGAAGGCGATGGCCCGGTGAATATCGGCGGTGCGGATCGAAACATGGTGCATGACGAGAGGTCTGGATCAGAGTTTATGAAAAGATTAATTTTATTTTAAATTATCTTAAACAAAGATTAATTATTGGTTAATTTTACGACAGTCAATCCCCGTTAGGATGATGGGGAGATCTAGGGTTAAAACCCATTAAATCCCTGAGATTTTAGACTTGCTCAATCGTTTAATTGTACCTTTATTCAGCCGCAACCGGCCTATGGCGCCCGTTACCCTCGTTTCCCGGCGGCTATCCCTCGCCGCCGCCCTCTTGACCCTCGGCGCCGCCGTCGGTCTAGGCGGTTGTCAATCCGTTTTTAGCTCGGCGCCCATCAGCGCCGAGCCGGTGGTTTTACGGGGGGCGGGAGCCACTTTTCCGGCGCCGTTATATCAGCGTTGGTTGGAGGAATTTGGACGGCAAAAAGCCTACGAAAACGTGACCCTGACCTACGACGCGGTGGGGAGCGGCCAGGGCGTTAGCCGTTATCTAGAGGCCTCGGTGGATTTCGGCGCTAGCGACGCGCCCCTGGGAGAGAAGGATCGCCAACGCTATCCCCAGGAGCGGGGAACCTTAATCCAAATCCCCATGACCGGAGGATTAGTCGTTTTTTCCTACAATCTGCCGGGACTGGAGGGAAGTCAAACCCTGCGCCTTTCTCGCCAAAGTTACTGCGGCATTGTGACGGGGGAAATTAGCAACTGGAACGATCCCCGGATCGCCGCCGATAATCCCGGCGTCTCTTTTCCCGATTTACCCCTCCTCTGGGTCTATCGCTCCGACGGGAGCGGCACCACCTATATTTTTACCAACCATCTGCGGGAAGCCTGCCCCGACTGGAAGGGAGGCGTCGGCAAATCCGCGGACTGGCCCGCGGGAATCGGCGCCGACGGCAATCAAGGCGTGAGCGCCGAAATTCGTCAAAGTAGCGGCGCTATCGGCTATGTGGAACTGGCCGCCGCCCGCAAAAATCGCTTGCCCGCCGCCATCCTCGAAAATCGGCAAGGCGAGTTTATCTCGCCGACCCCAGAGGCCGCCGCCGAGGCTCTAGTGGGAGTCGAGACGCCGGAGGACTTCGCTTTAACGGTTCCCGACCCGACGGCGCCGAAGGCTTATCCCATCGTCGGTCTAACCTGGCTTTTACTCTATGGAGAATATGATCAACCCGTCAAAAAAACGATCCTCAACAATTTTGTCCGTTGGGCGCTGACGGAGGGGAAACCCTACGCGGTGGAAATGGGCTATCTACCGCTAGCGCCGGATCTCCGGGAAAAGGTGCTAACGGCGCTGGCGGCGCCCTAAACGTCAAGGCGCTGTAACTTTCAATACCTACCTCCAGGGGGATTTATTTTATATAGTTAACTACGCTGGCCCGCTTTAGCCTTGCTTCTCCTTGAAAACACTTAGAGTTTGCCGACGCCAATAGGGTTTCCGCCAAAGTCTTCCCAGGATTAACCAAACCCCCTAGCATTGAGAGAAAGTATCAGCCGTGATGACTATGACCTCCCCCCTTGATACTACGTCCCCCCCCCAAAAAAGCGAGGGAACCCTTTATAAGGTTCTCCACAAACTGATTAGTAGTCAAGCTTCCGGCAAACTTATCGTTCACAATCCTCAGGATCAATCGGTTCATTGGCGCATTTACCTAGGAAACGGACGTATTCACTATGCGGGGAGCGAAAAGGGGCAACGGGAGCGCCTAGGCTACTTACTCCACCGCTATATCCCGGATAAACGGTTCTCCGTCTCCGAGCACATTAACGACGATTATCCCTATCTCTGCGACCTCTGGCAGTCTGAAGGCTTTTCTTTTCAAGAAATTCGTTCCTATTTAGCGAAGTTTACCCAGGAAGCGCTGATTCAAATTCTCTCTCAGCAGCAATCTCTCTGTTATTTTGAAAATACCGTTGGTTTAGAGCACTTATTCCTGTATCTCGATCTCAAGCAACTGATGGCGCCGGCGGAGCAACAAATCCGCTATTGGCTCAAACTCCGCCGGGAAATCTGGTCGCCCTTCCAGCGCCCCCTGATTCGGGACGCCGAAGCCATTACCCCCGTCATCGAAAATCAGTTTCACCTCAAAGACGAGCAACGAGAACAACTGCGACGCATCCGAGATTTACTTGATCAAAAATATTGTCTCTACGAAATCGCCAACCGGGCCGGAACCAGCGCCCTCAATGTCGCCCTGATGCTCCAGCCGCTCTTGCAGGCCGGCGCCGTTCATTTAGCGCCGTTTAATCTGCCGGTGGAGGACGACCGTCCGGTGGTGGCCTGCGTGGACGACAGCCCCGCCATCCAACGGGTGGTTAAATTCACCCTGGAGGCCAGCGGTTTTCGGGTCGTTAATATCAAGGAACCCTTTAAGGCGCTGACCACGCTCCTCCACACCAAACCCGCTTTAATCCTGATGGATATCAATATGCCGGACATTGACGGCTACCAACTTTGCAGTCTTTGCAATAAATCCTCCGCCCTTAAGGATATTCCCATTGTTATGCTCACGGGCCGGAGCGGTATCCTCGACCGAGTCAAAGCCAAGATGGTGGGAGCGGTGGGCTATATTTCCAAGCCCTTCCTCCCCCAGGAATTGGTGGAGACGGTCAATTCTTTCATGGCGAATCCATCCCCAAATCTCTAGGAGCACCCCACTGTTATGAAACGCATCTTAGTTGTCGAAGACTCGAAATCCGAGCAACTGCTCATTTCCGGGCTACTCAAGACCCTGGGCGTCGAGGTTATCCTCTTTGAAAACGGGAACTTAGCTCTGGAATGGCTCCAGAACAATCCGGTGCCGGATTTGATTTTTCTCGACATCATCATGCCGGATATGAGCGGCTACGACCTCTGTCGGAAAATTCGCACGGAGTTAAATCTCGACACGGTGCCCATTGTTTTCTGCTCCACCAAGGGGGAAGAGTACGACAAGTTTTGGGCTTTGCGGCAGGGGGGCAACGCCTATATTACCAAGCCCTACAGTCCCAGCGATTTGATGAAAACCGCCAAGGATTACCTGTTGGCTTAAACAGATATCAGATGACAGATATTCAGATATCAGGTTCAATCCGGGAGCAAGATCCCTAATTCCTAACCCCCACTCCCTAATCCCCGAGATGCTGATCGACTGCTTTAACGTAACCCTCGGCGCCGACTTCACCCTAGCGATTCCCCTGGCCCGGACGGGGGAGGTGTTGTCCTTTCACCCCTCTGAATTGTGCCCGATTCCCGGCATTTGTCCCGAATTGATAGGCGTCAACAACCAGCGGGGGGCGCTTCTGTGGGTTCTCGATTTGCGGTTCCTGCTCCAGGGCGTCGTCTCCCCCTCCCTCCAGCGCCAGTCCGGAGAAACGTCCAAAGCCGTGGTTTTAGCGCGGGAGGAGCTTCGGGTCGCGGCGGTGGTCTCCAAATTACAGGGGCTAGCGGAGGTGGATCTCGATCAGCTGAAGCCCGTCAGTCAACCGGCTTTATTGGGTCAAACCCTGGCGGACGGCCAACCGCTCTATCTCCTAGATGTGGACGCCGTGTTTGAGCGCCTGCAAAATCCCCAGCCCGCCCGGGCCCCGGCCCTATCCGTTTAATCCCTTTCACCGAGTCCTTGCTTGCCATGACCGCGATGCAATCCCCCAGTCCCAACGCCTCTCGACCCGCCGAACTCTCCGATTTCGCCCTTCAGGGGAGCGCTCCGCCTCTGCCGCCGCAAATTCAGTCCCTCAAGGAGGCGGCGCTGGCCGCTCCCCAGGACTTAGTGGCTAAAATCACCCTGGCGAGCGCCCTGGAGGAGGGGGGATATCTCAAGGAAGCCGCGGCGGAATACGAAGCCATTAAGGCGCTGGACGCGGATCAGGTCTTCAGCGCCTCGGCGGACCGGGCGCTGGAGGATATTCGTAAAAAGTTAGCCAAGACCACCGGGGGCCAAGAGTTTCGCTCCTACCGTCAAGGGGTGATCGAGGTGAAAACCCCTGGGGACGCCTGGGCCACGGCGGCGCCGCCCTACTCGGAAACCATTCGCCAACTTCAGCAAGCGGTGGATCAAGACCCCGGCGATTTGGTGGCCAAGATCGCGCTGGCCAACGCCCTAGAGCAGGAAGGCTTTCTGAAGGACGCGGCTCACCTCTACGAGCAGATTAAAGCTCTGGACGGGGAAGGCACGTTTCGGGGGGCGGCGGAGAAGGCGCTAGCGGAGATTCAAAGCCGATTGGGTCATAAACCGGAGGATTCCCAGGGCGTTTCCTTCCGGCAGGGGCGGGTGGCGGAAGTCTCCCAGGCCCAGTTGAGTCAACTGGAGCAGGATTACGGCATTAGCAAAGCCAGCCCCCTCAACTTCCGTCAGAGTTTGGCGAACCTCCCCATTGCCTCCAAGCAATTCATCGCCTTTTTAACCTGTAGCGCCATTTCCGTGGTGGGGGTGGTCGGCGCCGGTATGGCTATCGCTCTGCTTTCTGGGCGAAACCAACTCCAAAACCAAGCCCTTTCCGAAGTGGTGGTCACCGACGGCAACTACAACATCAAGATTAACCAAATGGGTTTTGGTTTCCGGGGGCAGTCGGACAACGTTTCCATTATTCGTTTAGCCCAACTGGCGTCCGCGGGTCAGCCGACTCCGGCGCCGCTGAAGGGAGAGGTGCGAAAAATTCTCCAGAACGAGCGGGACACCCGTAATATCGAATACGCCACCCTGGTGGATAAAAACAAAAAAATCATCGTCGGCGCTAACGCCGACCGAACCGGGCAAGTCTTCGACCCCGCGGGTAAGGTTAGCGACGTCCTTGGCAATCCCCGACAGTTGAAAATTTCCGCCACGGTTCCCCGGGAAGAGCTTCTGCGGGAAGCGCCGCCCAATATTCAAAAACTGCTGGGAGATAGCGCCTACGCTCTGATTCGTTACACCCTCACCCCCGTTAAAAATCCCGCGACCAACGAGATCAGCGGCGTCCTCGTCTCCGGGGATCTGGTCAACGGCAAGGACTCCATTGTGAAAGACACCGTCGGCGCCTTTGGGGGCGGCTACAGCGCCGTTTATTTCCTGCCGCCGGAAGGAGAGTTGGAACTCGCCAGTTCCCTGTTGCAAATTCCCAGTCAGGACGGTAAGGAAGAGCCGGAGATTAAGCGGAACGCGCCCTTGCCGGATTTGTCTCTCCTGGAATTGGCTCGAAAAGGCGCCGGGGGCAATCTCACCGCCCGTCTCACCCTGGAGAAGCAACCCCTGACCTTAGCGGTGCGCTCCGTGCCCGGCGCCGACGGCGAACCCCTGGCGTTCCTAGTGCGGGGCACCCCGGAAACGGCGCTGGATCAACTGCTACGGGACACCTTCTTACTCCAGCTAGGGGTGGGGGTGTTGGCTCTGAT
Organism: Cyanobacteria bacterium RI_101; assembly: GCA_016471375.1. Lineage (GTDB taxonomy): Bacteria > Cyanobacteriota > Cyanobacteriia > Cyanobacteriales > Microcystaceae > Synechocystis. The sequence goes on along the minus strand of WGLZ01000045.1, from coordinate 21,532 downwards.
TCTCTCCGGTATCGTGGCCTATTTAATCGCCAAGGCGCTCACCGATCCCCTCCTCAAACTGCAACAGACCGCCCAACGGCTCGGCGCCGGGGAGATGGGGATCCGGGCGCAAATTCAATCCACCGACGAAGTGGGACAACTGGCCGGCGCTATTAACGAGATGGCGGATCAGGTGGAAACCTATACCCAATCCATCGAAGAGACGGCCCGCCAGCGCCAAACGGAAGCGGAAAGCCAGCGTCGGGAAAAAGAGGAACTACAGGCGGGGGTGATTCGTTTGCTCACCAGTATTGAGGAAGCCGCCAAGGGAGATCTGACCGTCCGAGGGGAAGTGGAAACCGGCGCAGTCGGCTCCATTACCGACGCCTTCAACGCCACCCTGGAGGGACTGCGGAGCTTGGTGCAAAAGGTGGTGGTCACCGCCAACACCGTCAGCACCTTAGCCAACAGCGAAAGCCAAGAAGTGGGCGCGCTCTCCCAAAACGCGCTCTCCCAAAGTCGCACCCTCCAATCCGCCACCCAGGCGGTCGCGGACATGGCCCAGTCCATTGAAACGGTGGCTCAAAGCGCCGAAACCGCCGCCGAGATCGCCCGTCAGGGGAAACTCACCGCCCAAACCGGTCAGGATTCCATGGATCAAACGGTGAACAGTATCTACGCCATCCGGGGCCGGGTGGCGGAAATTTCCAAGAAATCCAAACGTCTGGCGGAATCCTCCCAGGAAATTTCCAAAATTGTGGGGATTATCACCGGCATTTCCGAAAAAACCAACCTACTGGCTTTTAACGCCTCCATCGAGGCGGCCCGGGCGGGGGAAAACGGTCAAGGCTTCCGTATCGTCGCGGACGAGGTGCGGCGTCTGGCGGAAATGGTCACCGTCTCCGCCCAGGAAATCGAGCAGGTTATCCTACGGATTCAGGAAGAAACCGCCCAAATGACCCAGATGATGGAAGAGAGCACCACCGAGGTGGTCGCGGGGACGCAACTGGTGCAAAACACTAAAGAAACCCTGCAAAACTTGGCTGAAATTAGCGAAGAAATCGACAGCCTCCTTGCGTCTATTTCTCAAAACACCGCCTCTCAGCGCTCCGCCTCCCAATCCGTCGCCGCCACCATGACCTCCGTCGCCCAACTGGCGGAACAGACCGCCGACAAATCCCAGGACGTCTCCCAGTCCCTCCAGTCCCTAACGGCGCTGGCGTCTGAACTCCAAAGCGCCGCGTCTCAATTTAAAACAGAGGACAGATAACAGATGACAGATGACAGGAAACTGCAAACACCCCCCTGTGTCTGAAGACGCTGAAATCTGGTCTCTGAAATCTGAAATCTGATAACACCATGTTAGACGCCGCCACTCTCGAAGCCATTACCCAGGAAGCCCGCCAGGCCTTTTTGGACGAAGACGCGCCGGAATGCCTCCAAATGTTGGCGGAGGGATTCCGGGAGCTAGAGGGCGTTTTAGCTCAAAATCCGGGCAAGACCGTTCTCCAGCCCATTTTTAAGACCATGGGACGGGCGGCCCATTCCCTCAAGGGCGGCGCGGGCATGGCGGGGTTGACCCAACTCAACCGCCTCTGTCACCGCATGGAGGACCTCTTCGAGGCGCTGGAGGGGGGACAGGTGACGGAAACCGGCGAAGCGCTGGAGTTATTGTCCCTAGCGCTGGAGCAGGTGCAACATCAAATCGAATGGACCCAATTGGGCCGGGCCGAGGAGAACGAGCCGGAAATCACCCAGGTTCTAGAGGCTTATTTAGACAGTCTCGCGGCGCCGGAGGAGGAGGTTGCCCTGGGGGACGTCTCGGACTTTATTCGAGTCGCCTTAACGGTGGAGTTGGAATCCTGCATTGAGCGGGCGGAAAAACACGGCGGCGGCGCTCCCCAGCAGGTGAAAGAAGCCTGTAATTTACTTCTGGAAGAATGCGCTCTTTTAGGACAGGCGCTCAGTTGTCCATGGTTAGAGGAACTGGGGCGTCAATTTCAAGAACAAACCAAAACTCAGCCCTACGAAGCGGTTCTGCCCGAGGCCATCGCCCAAATTAGGCGTCTTAGAGAGGCGTTTTTAGCGGGGGAACTCACTCCGGCGCCGGTCGCGGCCGAAGAGTCTCAGCCAGAAGTCGTTGTCCCCCCAACCCCCATTCCCCAACCCGCGATAACCTTACCGGACGCGAAACCCGCCAGCGCGCCGGCGCCGCGGCAGACCCTAAGGATTCCCCTGGAGCGCCTGCAACGGATGAGCGACACCGTCAGCGAACTGCTCATCGGTCACGAGCAACTGTTGGTGTTTGACCAACAACTGCGCCAAGCCAGCCGGAACCTCAAACAACGGAGCCAACAACTCGTCCCGATTCGGGAACAAGTGGAATCCCTCTATGACGAACTCTCCGTCTCGGAAACCGGCCCCAGTCAGGCTAAGGATTTTGAACTCCTGAGCGAGTTCGACGCCCTGGAATTCGACAGCTACAGCGCCGTCCACAGTATTCTGCAACGGTTTCAAGAACTAATGGTGCAGGTGCAGGAAATTCAAGAGGACGTGGACAGCGTCGAGCGGGATCTTCAAGAAACTTTGATTCAAGTGCGTCAGTCTCTCCAGAGTCTCGATAACGACCTGACCCAATCTCGCCTGGTGCCCTTTGGGGGCATGGCTCGCTCCTTTATTCAACCCCTGGAAAAGTTGGGACAAACCCGCCAAAAGCCGGTGCGCCTAGAAATTGAGGGAGAAAACACCCTAGTGGAAGCCGCGGTTTTAGAGCAATTGCGCACGCCCCTGACCCATTTGCTGAGAAACGCCTTTGACCATGGTTTAGAAGACCCCGAAGAGCGCCGACGACAGGGCAAACCCCCGGAGGGTCGGTTGACGCTTTCGGCGGCGCTGGGCGGTAACCAAGTGGTGATCCGGGTGGGGGACGACGGTCGGGGTATTGATCTGCAAAAGGTGCAAGAGAAGGCCGTCGCCCTGGGGCTAACCACGCCGGAAAACGCGCCGAAGGAAACCCAGGAGCAAATCCTGAACTATCTCTTCAGCCCCGGTTTTTCCACCGCCGAGCAGGTGAGCGACCTCTCCGGTCGGGGGCTAGGCTTAGATATTGTCAAACAGTTGACGGAGTCTCTGCGGGGCAACTTAACGGTAGAAACCCAACGGGAGCGGGGGACTTCCTTTGTTCTGCGCCTGCCCCTGAGTTTAAACATTTTGCCCCTTCTACTGGCGCGCACCCGGCGCCGAACCTTAGCCTTCCCTTCGGAAAGTATTCAGCGAATTTTACCCTTGTCGGACTATCCCCTAACGGACGGGCGCATCCAGTGGCAAGACCAGATCCTAGCGGTGCGGCCCCTGGACGAAATCCTGCCCTACGCCCACGGCGCCGGCGCCGATTCCCTCGCGGCGGCTTCGGGGCGGGACAATTCCGTGGGCTTAGTGGTGGAATTTCAGGGACAACAAGTCGTCATCGCCGTGGAGCGCATCCTTGACGAGCGTCCTCTGGTCGTGCGGGCGCTGGACTCCCTGACCCCCATTCCCCCCTATATCGGCGGTTGCACGGTGTTGGGGACGGGGGAAGCGATCCCCATTTTAATTCCCGGCAACTTCGGCGCCCTCTGGCAGGATTGGCTCAAACTCGACCGTTGGAGCGCCGCCGAGTTAACGCCCCAGGCGGCCTCCCAGACCCCGACGGTGTTGATCGTCGACGACTCCGTCACCGTGCGTCGCACCCTGCAACGGGTGTTGGGACGGGCGGGCTATCAGTTGCTCCAATGCCGGGACGGACAGGAGGCGTGGGAACTTCTCAACCGTCAATCGACGGGGATTGACTTGGCCTTCTGCGATTTGGAGATGCCCAATATGGACGGTTTTACCCTGATGCAGTTGTTGCGGGGGCACCCCGTTTGGCAGTCCTTGCCGGTGATTGTCCTAACGTCTCGGGAAAATAACCTCCACCGACAACGGGCCCTGGATCTCGGCGCTACGGACTATTTGACCAAACCTTTTCAGGCCAACGAGTTGCTCGCCACGGTGGAAACGGTTCTCCAAGCCAAGACAGAAATGGCTCGCTTTGAATTGGGACTAGAGCGGTAGCGAAGGCCCGGCGATCTCAATCTGGATGAGAGAAAGGTCGTCTTCAAAGGCGGGTTGCTGGGCGTTTTCCCGGAGGAGTTGTAATAAATCTCCGAGGGAGCGCCGGGGAGATTGATGGTATTGTCGCAAAAGCTGGGTAAAGCGCTCAAAGCCTAAATAGGCGCCGTTGCCTTTATCGACTTCGTACAGACCGTCGCTAAAGAGATAAAGACTGCTGGCGGGCGGCAAAGGGACAGTTTTTTCTTCGTAAAAGGTGTCGGGAAAGATTCCCACGGGAAACCCCTGGGTGCTCAGGCGCTCTTCTCTCGCCTCTCCCCCGGGGGTTTGGGAGAGCAAAATCGCGGGGGGATGACCGGCGCTGGCGTAGGTCAGGGTTTGGGCCTCTAGGTCAATGACGCCGTACCAAATGGTGAAATATTTATCGTTGATGGTATTGGTTTGAAAAACTTGATTTAACTCTAAAAGGACGCTACTGGGACGATGGAAGTCCACCTGTTTAAGCTTTTTCGACCGTAGTAAATTGATCACCGAAATGGAGGGCAGCGCCGCCCGGAGGCCGTGACCGGCAACGTCTAACAGATAAACAACCAGATATTTATTTTCGTCGATTAAGGTATAGTCGAAACCGTCCCCCCCCAACTGTTGGCAGGGCACAAAACAGTGATTAACCTCTAGTCTTAACCGGGGGGTCTCCCATTGGAGCGGCTGGGGCAAAACTGAGCGAACATAGTCCTCCGCCTCCCGGAGTTCCAGTTCAAAACGGTGTTTTTGGCGTTCAAAATCCCGTTTTTGCGTCTGAAGTTCTCGCCGAAGATGGTGAATTTCCAGCCCTTTTCGCACCCGCAGGAGCCATTCGGAAATAGGAGCGCCTTCGATGAGACAATCATCCACTCCCGGCTCCGTCAGGGCGTTGCTCCCTTGGGCTGGTTGGGGTTCCGACACCAGAAAAAAAAGGGGAGAAACCGGCGTTAGTTCTTTAAACTCCCGACACAATTGGACGCCGGAGCGCCCCCCCACTTCGGCGCCGCAGACGATTAAGGACGGCTCCAGTAGAGGGGCCTGTCGCAGAGCGGTATCGGGATCGTCGAAGACCGCCACCCGAAAACCGGCGCTGACTAATAACCGTTGCAAGCGCCGTTGTTGGGGAAGGTTCTCATCCAGAATAAAAATATCGGTCACATTGGTCCTCTAGGTCGCCAGAAGGGCGATACAGTCAATCTCCACCAGCGCGTCCTTGGGCAGACGGGCCACCTCAACGCAGGCCCGGGCCGGGGCGCTATGTTCCTGAAAATGCTGGGCGTAGATTTCGTTCATGGCGCCGAAATCTTCCAGATTTTTGAGAAAAACCGTAGTTTTGACCACCTGGGCCCAGCCCACGCCCGCCTCCTGAAGCACGGCGCCGAGGTTGGCCATCACCTGTTCCGTTTGCTTCGCCACATCCCCGACGCCCACCATGGCTCCGCTCTGGGGATCGAGGGGAATTTGACCGGCCACGAAGAGCAGACCCTGGGCGGAGATGGCTTGATTGTAGGGGCCCACCGGCGTCGGCGCCTGGGGAGTATGGATCACTTTTTTCATCGGTAATGGCAATGACATCGGACTGGATCTGATTTAGGACAGAATGGACGCCCCGTCAACTGCCGCCGAGTTTTTCCAAGGAGAGTTGGGCGGCCTGGCGCACCTGGGGATGGTCGTCTTTCACTAAAAAGCGTAGCGCCGAGAGACTTTTTTCGTCCGGTAAATTGCCCAGGGCTTCCGCTAGGCGCTGGCGCACGAGCCAGTCTTCGCAACTGGCGAATTTAAGAATCGCTTCGATAGCCTCCACCGCCCCGATTTCCCCCAGCGCCGCGATGGCGGCCTGTTGGACGACGGTTTCCCGACTCTCCAGGGCGGATAAGAGAACTTGCTTGGCTCTAAGATCCTGTAAATTGCCCAAGGACACAGCGGCGCTGAAGCGCACTAGCCATTCCGTATCTTCGTAAAAAGCCCGGCTCAACGGCTCCAGCGCCCGAATATCCTGCAAATAACCCAGGGCGCCCGCCGCGTCGGCCCGGATGCCGTAGTCGTCGTCGGTTTCCAGGAGCTTGACCAAAATCGGGAAACATTCTTCCGTTTGTTTAATCCCCAAGGCAAAAACCGCCATGGAACGCACCTGAAGCACTTCGTCCTCCAAGACCTTTTTGATCAAAGGCACCGCCTCTTCCCCGGAAAAGGGCCGCAGGGAGGCCAGGGCGATCATCCGGTCGCGAGAGTTGGGGCTGTCCAGTTGGCTGGCGATCTGCTCTAAACTGAGGGCATTCATGAGAAAATTCAACATTTCTTTACATTCTTCATTTTAGAAAGGTTCTCGGAATTTTGCCAGGTCGGTTGCCGCCTTGGGGGAGCGGGGCCCATTTATGGGACAATAGTTGATTACGTTTTTTGACAGTGCCCCCGAATGAGTCTGCCCTGGATCAGCCCCGCGGAGCGGTTGCGCTCCCTCCCTCCCTATGTTTTCGCCCGCCTTGACGAACTGAAAGCCAAAGCTAGGGAACAAGGTTTAGATCTGATTGACTTGGGCATGGGCAACCCCGACGGCTCGGCGCCGGCGCCGGTGATTGACGCCGCTATCGAAGCTTTACAATCCCCGGACACCCACGGTTATCCCCCCTTTGAGGGCACCGCCAGTTTTCGCCAGAGTATCAGTCGTTGGTACCAAAAACACTACGGCGTGGAGCTGGATCCCAACACCGAAGCCCTGCCCCTGATCGGCTCTAAGGAAGGGCTGGGGCATTTGGCGCTGGCTTATATTAATCCCGGCGACACGGTTTTAGTGCCCAATCCCTCCTACCCTGTCCATTTCCGGGGGCCGGCCATCGCCGGGGGCGATATCTATCCCCTTAAACTCTCGGCGGCGAAGGATTGGCTCATTGACCTTCAGGCCATCCCCGAGGCGGTGGCCCAACGGGCCAAAATCCTCTTTTTCAACTATCCCAACAATCCCACCACCGCGACGGCGCCGAGGGCCTTTTTTGAAGAGATTGTCGCCTGGGCCCGCCACTATGAAGTTCTCCTCGTCCACGACCTCTGTTACGCCGAACTGGCCTTTGACGGCTATCAGCCCACCAGCCTGCTGGAAATTCCCGGCGCTAAGGCGTTAAGCGTGGAGTTCCACACCTTGTCTAAAACCTATACCATGGCGGGCTGGCGGGTCGGTTTTGTGGTGGGCAACGCCGATATTATTCAAGGGTTGCGGACGTTAAAAACCAACTTTGACTACGGTATTTTTCGGGTTGTCCAACAGGCGGCCCAAACGGCGCTGGCTCTGCCGGATCAGTATATTCAGGAGGCCCAGCGCCGTTACCAGCGCCGGCGGGATTTTATGATCCAGGGTCTAGGGGAATTGGGCTGGAGCATTACCCCTCCCAAAGCGACCATGTATCTCTGGGTTCCCTGTCCGGCGGGCATGACGGCGGCTGATTTCGCCCTCAATGTTTTGGAAAGCACCGGGGTGGTCTTTACTCCGGGGAGCGCCTTTGGGAGCGGCGGCGAAGGCTATGTCCGGGCCAGTTTAATCGCCGATGAAGACCGCCTTGGGGAGGCGCTGGCCCGACTGCGAAAGGCCGGGATTACTTACCGCGCTTAAACCGCTCAACCCTTTTGAATAAAGACGGAGCGTTCTTTAAGGTCTCAGCATTTCGCGGTGTTATGGAGGCGATCCGAATAGCCTCTACTCGGGAGGATCGGGGGGAGCGTTTTCGGCGCTTCTCCGTCGATCCTCCCCGAAACCCCCTTAATCTGGGCGGTAGGCGTCTAGGTCGATTTTCACCGGCTCCACCTCCCAAATTTCCCGGCAGTATTCCCGGATCGTCCGGTCGGAGGAGAATTTACCCATGCGGGCGCTGTTGAGGATGGACATTTTCGTCCACTGCTCCCGGTTCTGGTAAGTTTGCCCGACTAAATCCTGGCAATCCACATAGGCTTGATAGTCCGCTAGGAGCATATAGGGGTCGTGGTTCAGTAAAGAGTCCACAATGGGGCGGAATAACTCCGGGTCGCCATGGGAGAAATAACCGTTGCTAATCCGGTCTAAAACCGCCTTCAGCGCCGGATTTTTGTCGTAGTACTGACGGGGGTTATAGCCCTGGGCCTTGAGTTGGTAAACCTCGTCGGCGGTAAGCCCAAAGAGGAAGAAATTCTCGGCGCCGGCCTCTTCCCGGATTTCAATATTGGCGCCGTCGAGGGTGCCGATGGTCAGGGCGCCGTTCATGGCGAATTTCATGTTGCCGGTGCCGGAGGCTTCCTTGCCCGCGGTGGAGATTTGCTCCGAGAGGTCGGCGGCGGGATAAATTTTTTGCCCGAGGGAGACATTGAAGTTGGGTAAAAAGACCACCTTCAGGCGCCCCCGCACGTCGGGGTCTTTATTAACCACCTCCGCCACGGCGTTAATGAGTTTAATAATTAACTTAGCCATGAAGTAGCCCGGCGCCGCTTTGCCGCCAAAGATAAAGGTGCGGGGCGTCATCTCCGTTCCGGGATTGGCTTTGAGACGGTTGTAGAGGGTGATGATATCTAAGACCGCTAAATGCTGGCGCTTGTATTCATGGATGCGTTTTACCTGCACGTCAAAGAGGGAATTAACGTCCACCTCTAGGTTGCGGGATTTTAAAACGGCGCCGGCTAAAACCCGCTTATTCTCCTGTTTAATCTCATACCACTGACGGCAGAAGTCCGGGTCGTCGATAAACCGCTCTAAGCGCCGCATCTCGTCTAGATTCTTGAGCCAGCCTTCCCCAATTTTGGAACTGACCAGCGCCGCCAGTTTGGGATTGCTGAGCAAAATCCAGCGCCGGGGGGTGACGCCGTTGGTTTTGTTAAAAAACTTCTGGGGCCAGAGCCGGGCGAAATCCTTGAGGGTGTCTTTTTTAAGCAGTTCCGTATGGAGCGCCGCCACCCCGTTAATGGCGTGACTGCCGACGCAGGCCAGGTTGGCCATGCGGATCTGTTTGCCGTGGTTTTCTTCGATGAGGGAAAGACTACTGACCAGCGCCTCGTCCTCGGGGAACCAGGTGCGGAGGTTATCCAAAAATTGGTGATTAATTTCGTAAATAATCTCCAAATGGCGGGGCAGAAGCTTGGCGAACAGTTCCACGGACCAGCGTTCCAGCGCCTCGGGCATGAGGGTGTGGTTGGTGTAGGCGAAGGTTTTTTGGGTGATGTCCCAGGCCTTCTCCCAGTCATAGTTATACTGATCCACCAAGAGACGCATCAGTTCGGCAATGGCCACGGCGGGGTGGGTGTCGTTGAGTTGGATGGCGGCCCGTTCGTGGAAAAAGTCTAAGTTTTCGTGGGTTTTGAGATGAAGGCGAATTAAATCTTGCAAAGAGGCGGAAACAAAGAAATATTGCTGGGCTAGACGCAGTTCCCGCCCCGCGGGGGTGTTGTCGTTGGGGTAGAGAACTTTGGAAATGGTCTCCGCGTCCATTTTTTCCGCCACGGCCCGGTCGTAGAGTCCGGCGTTAAAGGCTTCAAAGTTAAAGGCTTCGCTGGCTTCCGCTTTCCAGAGTCGCAGGGGATTGACCGTGTTGGTCTGGTAGCCCGGAACGGGAGTATCATAGGGGATAGCCAGAATCGTGCGGTCGGGAATCCAAACCACCTTGGGATGACCCTTTTCATTGTGGGCCATTTCCGTGTGCCCCCCTAGTTTTACCTCCACCGACTCGTCGGGGCGGGGCAGTTCCCAGGGGTTGCCAAAGCGGAGCCAATTATCCGGCACCTCCACCTGCCAGCCGTCCTGAATCCGTTGGTGAAAAATGCCAAACTCGTAGCGAATGCCGTAGCCAATGGCGGGAATTTCCAAAGACGCGAGGGAATCGAGGAAACAGGCCGCCAGGCGCCCCAACCCCCCGTTGCCTAAACCGGGGTCCGGCTCCTGCTCGATGATCTCGTCCAAATCTAAACCCAACTCCGCCATGGCCTCGGCCACGTCCTCGTAAATACCCAAGTTGATCAAGTTATTGCCCAAATGGCGTCCCATCAAAAATTCCGCCGACAGGTAGCAGACCACCTTCACTTTTTCCTGTTTATAGGTGGCTAGGGTTTTCAAGAAACGGTGTAAGATGCGGTCCCGAATGGTAAAGGCGAGAGCGCCGTAGTAGTCGTAGGCGCTGGCTTCGGCCCGATTGATCCCTTGGAGGTAAAAGAGGTTGTCGAGGAAAGCCCGCTTCAGGGTGGCCTTACTCATGCCCGTCCGGTCGTCTTCAACTTGGATCGGGGCGCTGTTGACGGCGGCGGCGGTAAAAGTTTTCGTTTCCATAGGGGTAAATCCTGTAAGCCAGTGAAGATAAGTCGGGCGCCGGGAGTTAAGGACGGGGCCAATTCCCTTAAAGTTATAGTCCATTGGGTCGATTTCTCGACGCCCAATCCCCCTTAGGGCCAATTTAGGGTCGGCGCTCGTCCCCAGTCTCCCTTTCCCGGCGCCGGGATTATGTATCGGTCTTTACCGTTGAATGCCGCCATTGTGGTTATTATTTGTCCACCAATCGTCGCTCAATGCTAGTTAAAAACCGAATCTTTTTTGAGTCGAGGAGCTAAAGATCATGACCCCAATTTCCCCGAGCGTCGCGGTCTATTCCGCCCAGGGACTCTGGACCGCCGCCAACGCCCCGGATCGTCTAACGGCGCTTCAGGATTGGGCCCGGCGCCAGACGGCGACCCAGTTGGCGTTGGATCTCAGTCAAGTGGAATTTATGGACAGCGCCGGTTTGACGGTGATGATCAAAACCTTTCGTTTAGCCCAATCCCTGGGGAAAGAGTTTCGCCTCTGCCGTCCCTCTCCCGCTCTGCGGATTTTATTGGAAGTGACCCAGTTAGACCGGGGTCTCGCGATTGATCCGGATGTCAGCCCCGCCCTCCCCCAGGCGGCCTAGTCCCCGTTTAAACCAAATTCCGCCAGCGCCGCGGGGAAATTGCGGTTTTCGTGGCCCGGTTGGCTCAGTTTCAACAACACGAAACGCTCCAGGGGCTTTAAGCTGCGCCACCGCTCTAGGGACAGGGTTCCCGCCAGACCCTGCCGGGGAAATTCCTCTAAAATTTGGGTCGGAACCTGGGTTTCGTCCAGCCAATCGGCGCTGACGGTCAAATCCTTGGGGTATTCCCCGGTTAGCTCCCAGATCCAATCCCTCAGGCGTCGGCGATAGTCTTCCCGCTCCGCCGTCGTTTCCGAGGGCGCCGAGACCAGTTCTTGCCGTTGGGCCTCCGAGAGTCGATGCCAATGGGTTAATTTAAGCTTGACCCCGCAGACGTCCAGCTTATAGCGGACGACCATGGGGATACAGCGGAGGGATTCGACAAAATCGGCTTCAAAGCGAAAAAACATGATTCTTTCCCCGAACCGGCGCTTAAACCGCCGAGCGGGCCGCTTGCCAGGCTTCCGGGGTGAAGGTTTTCAGGGCCAGGGCGTGGATGGCTTCGCTGGCTAAAGCTTCCGATAGCGCCCCGTAGACCAACTGGTGTTGTTGCACCCGGCTTTTACCGGCGAATTGCGCGGACACCACCACCGCTTCGAGGTGGTCGCCGCCCCCCAGGTCTTGAACGAGGACTTCCGCGTCGGGGAGTTGGGCTTGGATCAGGGTTTTCACTTGGTCGAGGCTAATCATGGATGGCGGCGGGGTTGAAGAAACTTTCTCTTTTATAAGGATACGGTTAAAAGAGGGTGTAAATAAAGGGCGCGATGGCGGAGCCTTGGGTGAGGACAATTAAAGCGCCGAGGAGTACTAGAGTAATAATGAGAGGCAAAAGCCAATATTTTTGGCGTTCCCGCAGGAAACCCCAGACATCCTGAAGTAATTCAATCAAACCGGCCATTAGTAGGGCTTCTCCATGTGGGACAGAGGACGGGGGGCGCTGGGGAGACGATAACTTGTTAAGTCTGGGGCAAAGCGGCGCCGGAGGGAGTCCCGGCCCCGTAGTTTCATGACCAGCGCCATGGGAGTCACCAGACCGAAAAAGATAATCCCCAAAATCAAACGACTATTGATCCAGCCTAACACCTCCCCAATTCGCATCCAAACATGATAAAGCGGCGCTAGGGAGCGGGGAAAAACGGCGCCCCAGAGGCTGAACAGCGCCGCCAGCGCCCAGGGGAGCGGGGAAAAACCATGACCGTGGAGGAGGGGAATAATAGTTCCCCAAAGGAGGGCGACGCCTGCGGCGACAATCCAAGCAAAGTGCCGCAGGGTAGAGATCGTGGGCGCGGTCATAGGCGTTAAGACTGGGGCGGAGCGAAGAGAGTTCGGCTAGGATCGCCGAGTTGAACGGTATCCGTGGGGCCGGGGGTCAGTTCCTCCGGCAGAACTTGCCAGTGTTGGGCCAGCCGTTGCAAAAGTTTATCCTGTTCCGCCCGCAGGCGGTCAAAGTTGGGGCCGCCATTGATGACGGTAAACCAAACGACGCCCCGCTCCCGGGTGGGAATAATCCCCGCCAGGGCGCTGACCTGATTAAGAGTGCCGGTTTTCACCGCCAAGCCTTTGGGCATACTCCGCCATTCTAAAGTGCCTTTCCGGTCCCGCCCCATCACCGGCAGAATATCTCCTAGGGTCATCCCCGCCGGGGCGATTTTTTGAGCCAGCGCCTGGTAAAGTCGGGTCACCGCCCTAGGGGAAAGGCGATTATCGACCCCGAGACCGGAGGCGTTTTCCAGTTGGATTTCCCCGGCGGGAATCTGGGCCAGACGGGAGGCGTTTTGGGCGACAACCGCGGGGCCGCCGATGGAAGCGCCGAGGATTTCCGCCATGTCGTTATTACTGTAGATATTCATCTGCTTGACCAACTGGACTAGAGTTGGGGACTGGCGAGCGAGGAGGAATTGGGCCCCGTCGGGAACCCGAGCTAGGCTTTGAACGACGCCGTTAATTTTCACCTGAGGCCGGGGCGTTCCCGGCGGTAGTTTAGCGTAGGCTTCGGTAATCAGGGGCGACCATTGGCTTGCGTCCAGCGCCTGTTTTAGCAGAGCGCCCACCACCGTCGGCTCCCGTTGGAAGTTCATGGCCAGGGGCCCGACTAAGATTAAATCGCCGGTAATTTCCCGAATCCCCAACTGATTTAAAGCGTTCCCCAGAGCGATGGCTTCTTCCCAGACAAAGAGGGGATCAAAGCCGCCTTGAATGATTAAATCTCCCCTTAAAACTCCGTTTTCTAGAGTTCCCCGACCATAAACCCCGGTAGTAAAACGACGCTCCAGCCCCCAGTGGTCAAGAACCGCTAGACTGGTGGCGATTTTGGTTAACGACGCCGCCGGCGCCGCCCGATTTTCCTGATGTTGAGCTAAATAGGCCCACTCGCTCTGCATCCAAATCCCCTGGCGCTCCCGAGGGTAGCCCAGCGCCGCTAGACGGTCGAGGTAATCCCCAATAATTGCCGTCACCGCGGGATCTTCCTGGGTGGGCAGGTCAAAAATTTTAGCTCCGTCCCAGGCCACGGGTTGTCCCTGGGGCGGTTCGCCGCTCCCGAAGAACGGTAAAAAACCTAAAAAGGCTAAGTTAACTGGATGAATCATCGGCCCGCTTTTGACTCCGTTATTATCCCGCGACGCTTCGGCGCTTTTTAATATAGCAATTAACGATCAACCCGGCTCTCCCCTAGACCGCCAGAAAGTTAAACCATGCCAGTCCAGAGTTAATGCGCCAAATCGGCGAGGAGGCCGAGTCAGCGATGGATCGCCTCGCCTGTATGCAGAGTTTTGTCCGGGCCATTGAGTTGAATAGTTTCTCCGCCGTGGCCCGGGAGCAGCAAACCACTCAACCCACCATTAGCAAACAAATTTCGGCGCTGGAAAAACATCTCGGCGTTCAACTGCTCCAGCGCTCCACCACCGGTTTAAACCTGACGGAAGAAGGGAAACAATATTTTCTCAAGTGCCGACAAATTTTAGAAACCCTAGCGGAAGCCGAAGCCAATCTGACCCCGGCGGAAAAACCCTCCGGCGTCTTGCGGGTGGGTTGCCCGGTTTTATTTGGACAAATGCAGATTGTGCCCCGCTTGCCCGCCTTTTTTCAGCGCTACCCCCAAATGAAACTGGATTTGGTCATGGTGGACGCCTTCGCGGATTTGGTGGAGGAGGGGCTGGATCTCTGTATTCGTATTGGCGACCGTCTAGAATCCCACTTGGTAGCGGAGCGGCTAGGGATTACCCGCAGGGTGACGGTGGCGGCGAATCAATACTTTGAGCGGGTTGGTGAACCCCAAACCCCCGCCGATTTAGTCGATCATCATTGCATTGTTTACACTCGCCTCAGTTCGGGCAATGAATGGCATTTTCAAGGCGCCGAGGGTTTAATCAAAGTCCGGGTGGGCGGCGCTTTTCAGACCAATAGCTCTATCGCTGTGCGGGCCGCCGTTTTGGCCGGGTTGGGAATTGCCCTGGCGCCGGTGTGGATGTTTGGCGAAGAAATCTATAGAGGCGACCTGCGAGTAGTCTTACAATCCTTTCAGCCCACCACCCTTCCTATTTACGCCGTTTACCCCCGGAGCCGTTTCTATCCCCCTAAATTATTGGCCTTGCGAGACTTTCTCGCCGGAGAGTTTCGCCTTGATCCTTGGGTCTCAGACTACGGCGCTCCAGAACCGCGATAAAGGGGCCGCGCCCCCTATTCAGAAAACGGAGCAGGCGCTATGATGGAGTCTCAAGAATCAGTATTCGGTCAGTGGCACTTGTTTAAGGTATTCACGATTTTTTCGCGGTTCGCATGGGCAGGCTTCTCTCCGAAATCTCAATTCTTACTTTCAATTCCGGTTTTGGAGCTTTTCTATGTCGCTTTACGTAGGTAACTTGAACTACCAAGTTACAGAAGAAGACCTTAACGCCGTATTCGCTGAATACGGCACGGTCAAACGAGTCCAACTTCCCACCGACCGGGAAACGGGTCGCGTGCGGGGCTTTGGTTTCGTCGAAATGTCCACCGACGCGGAGGAACAGGCCGCCATCGACGCCCTTGACGGAGCGGAATGGATGGGTCGGGACCTCAAAGTCAATAAAGCCCGTCCTCGGGAAGAACGTCGTCCCGCGGGCGGCGGCGGCGGTCGTCGCTACTAAACCGAATTTTCCCCGGAGTCGGGTTCGTCTCTGACCACTCGCTCCCCTTAAAGTTTTTGGTTTGATGAAACCCTAGCCTTTGGGCTAGGGTTTTTTGATCAACTGGAGGCCCAAAGGGCATCCTAAACCGATGTCAAGGCTTTCTCGCGCATTCAAACCGCTTCGGCGCCGATTCAGGTGATTAGCGGAATGTGGGTTAGAGTTTAGTCAGTGGGCGAATCTAGCGAAGCTGTGGTATTGGGGGCAATTTGGGCCATCGTTCTGAGAATAAGAGGCGCCGAGGCGCCAATATTAATCGAGAGGATTGGGCTAAGCTCAATCTCGGAGAGGGCGTAGGCGAGGGTTAAACAGCCGCCCAGTAAAGGATTTACCACGAAGGGAACCCAATATAACCAATCGCGAAAGTCTGGGCGTTGGGTTTTAGGTATTTTGTAGAGTTCAGCTAACTCTAGGATTTTTAGCATTAATCCCCCTAAGACCCCGAAGCAAAACGCCTGAAAAATAGAATTTCCGAATAACTCTTCCGCCAATGATTTAAACCGCCCTGTTTTTAAAAGCGCCGATGAGTCGGATCATTGGGTTAGCTTGGCGGAGTTTACGCCGAGTGGTAAAGAGGTCGGAACCATCCTGGGTCGGTACAGAGGATTGCACGATGATATCTTGATGGGAGGCGATATAGTTTCGCACCTCCCGCTCAGGAATTGACAGTTCCTTCGCCAGACCTTGAATGGTTCGCCATTGATAGCGGGGATTTTCCAGCGCCTGGACGATTAAGGATTGATTATCGCTAGGGAAAGAAGTCGCGGCCATAGTCCTAACCCAGAATGAGTAAAAAAAGAGGAGTGATTTTATTCTTACTCCCCATCTTAAGCAACGCCCTAAACCGACGTCAAGGCTTTCTCCCCGTCTAAAACCCCGTCGGCGCTGGCTTCGGGGGAATTGGCTTCGGAGGGAGGCACGGCTTGCCAGAACTGGGGCAGATAGGCCGACCAGTCGCTTAAAATCCGTTTTCCTTTCGGACTGCCGGTATGGGCCACGTGAGTTTGAATTAGCGCCTTTAACTGCTCCTCTCCCTTCGGCGCCGTCACCCGTTGCAGTTTAATAATCTCCGGGTTAATTTTCTCCGGCAGATCTCCGGCTTCGTCGAGGAAATAAGCCAGACCGCCGGTCATGCCGGCGCCGACATTGCGACCCACGGGGCCGAGAACCACCACCACGCCGCCGGTCATATATTCGCAACAGTGGTCTCCGGCGCCTTCAATCACCGCTTGACCGAGGGAATTGCGGACGGCGAAGCGCTCCCCGGCCCGGCCGTTGGCGTAGAGGATGCCGCCGGTGGCGCCGTAGAGGCAGGTATTGCCGATGATGACGTTCTCTTCCGGGACAAACGCGGCGCCGATGGGGGGCACAATGACGATTTCGCCGCCGTTCATACCTTTGCCCACATAATCGTTGGCTTCTCCCTGGAGGTGGAGGGTCATGCCCTGGAGGTTAAAGGCGCCGAAACTTTGACCGGCGGAGCCTTGGAAATTGAGGGTAATCTGGCCCGCGAAGCCCGCGTTGCCGTATTGTTTGGCGATAGCCCCCGCCAGCCGGGCGCCGACGGAGCGGTCGGTGTTAACAATGGCGTAGGTTTTGGTGACCTCGGTTTGATGGGTCAGGCTCTCCTGAATTTCGGCGTCCCCTAGGATCTGGTCGTCGAGAACGGCGCCGTTACTGTGAACCGGCTCATGGGTTAGCCATTCCCGGTGGACTTTGCTGTTGGGGAGATTCAGTAAACAGTCGAGGTTTAAACTCTGGGTTTTGGTTAATTGCACATCGGAGCGGACTTTCAGGAGGTCGGCCCGACCGATTAGGTCATTAAGACTTGTGTAACCCAACTGGGCCAAGATGGCCCGGGCCTCCTGGGCGATG
The DNA here is from genome assembly GCA_016471375.1 of Cyanobacteria bacterium RI_101. Taxonomy (GTDB): domain Bacteria; phylum Cyanobacteriota; class Cyanobacteriia; order Cyanobacteriales; family Microcystaceae; genus Synechocystis. The sequence continues at coordinate 4,476 of WGLZ01000045.1, read as the reverse complement.
AAATAAAAGAAATTAACCACCTGCCCCGGCGCTCCCTTAAACCGTTGCCGCAGGCGCTCCTGCTGGGTGGCGACCCCCACGGGGCAATTATTGGTATGGCAGACCCGAGCCATAATGCACCCTTCCGCAATCATGGCCACGGAGCCGAAGCCAAACTCCTCGGCGCCCATCAGCGCCGCCATGACCACGTCCCAACCGGTTTTCAGCCCGCCGTCGGCCCGGAGGAGCACCCGCTCCCGCAGGCGGTTTTCCATCAGGGCCCGATGGACTTCCGTTAAGCCCAACTCCCAGGGGGAGCCGGCGTGTTTGATGGAACTCAAGGGGGAGGCGCCGGTGCCGCCGTCGTGGCCGGAGATCTGAATAATATCGGCGTTGGCTTTGGCGACCCCGGCGGAGATAGTGCCGATGCCGATTTCCGCCACTAGTTTGACCGAGACCTTGGCCTGGGGATTGATCTGATGCAAGTCATAGATCAACTGAGCTAAGTCTTCAATGGAATAGATGTCGTGGTGGGGCGGAGGAGAGATTAAAGTCACCCCCGGTTTAGAGAGCCGCAACTGGGCGATATAGGGGCTGACCTTGGGCCCGGGCAACTGCCCCCCTTCCCCCGGTTTGGCGCCCTGGGCCACTTTAATTTCAATCTGTTGGGCGCTCATGAGATAGTCCGGCGTCACCCCAAAGCGCCCGGAGGCCACCTGTTTAATGGCGGAATTGGCGGTGTCGCCGTTAGCTAAGCCCTGAAGGTGGGGCAGGGTGGGGGAATGACCCCCCTCGTCCACATCGTTAAGAGTTAAGTACCGCACGGTATCTTCTCCCCCTTCCCCGGAATTGGATTTAGCGCCGAGGCGGTTCATGGCGATGGCGAGGGTTTCGTGGGCTTCTCGGGATAAAGCGCCGAGGGACATGCCGCCGGTGCAGAAGCGTTTGACCAGACTTTCCACCGGCTCCACCTGGTCGAGGGGAATCGGCGCTCGGTCGCTCTGGAAATCGAGGAGATCCCGCAGGGCGGTGACGGGGCGGCTGGCTAACTGTTGGCGGTAGAGGTTGTAGAGGCTTTGGGCTTCTTCATTTCCTAACACCTCCGGCGCCTGGGCTAGGGTGACGGCCTTATGCAGAGCCTTAGCCATTTCTGGGGAGTTCATGTGATACTCGCCCCCCGGCCGATAGTTGATAAAACCGTAGTTTTCCAGCTTTTTGGCCATCTGGGGGAAGGCCTGACGGTGGAACATTAGGGTTTCCCGAGCCGCGTCCTCTAGAGTTAACCCCCCCACCCGGCTGGTGGTGCCGGCGAAGGCGTATTCCACCAATTCGGCGCCGAGGCCGATGGCTTCAAAAATTTGAGCGCCGTGGTAGGAGGAGAGGAGGGAAATGCCCATTTTGGAGAGGATTTTAAACAATCCCCCTTCAACGGCGGTTCGGTAATTTTGCAAGGCCTGGGCCAGGGTTAAAGTCGGCAGTTTGCCGCTCCCCATCAGCGCCTGGGTTTTCGAGTCGGACCACCAGCCCCGCACGGATTCCAGCGCCAAGTAGGGACAGACCGCCGAGGCGCCGTAGCCGATTAAGCAGGCGAAGTGGTGGGTGCTCCAACACTGGGCCGTATCGACGACTAAGGAGGCTTTTAAGCGCAGACCCCGGCGAATCAGCCCGTGATGGACGGCGCCGACGGCCAGGAGGGGCGGAATATAACTTTGGTTTTCCTGGAGGAATTGCCCCTGGGGTCGATCCGTGAGAATCAGAATCCGAGCGCCGCTTTCCACCGCCGTAATCGCCGCCGTTAATAAACGCTCCAGCGCCGTTTCCAGGGTTTCGGCGCCGAGGTCGTAGAGGGTTCCCAGTTCCGCCGTCTGAAAATCAGTGTCTATCGAGCGTAGTCGAGATGAGTCCTTAATTTGGGCCAGTTCCCCTTCGTTCAAAACGGGGCTGGTTAATTTCAAAATCTGGGCCGCGTCCGCTTCCGGCTCCAGCAACTTACCCCGGCCCCCCAAACTCATCCCTAGGGACATCACCAGATTTTCCCGCAGGGGATCGATGGCGGGGTTGGTCACCTGGGCGAAGCGTTGTTTGAAGTAGTCGTAGAGCAGGTGGGGTTTATGGGACAACACCGCCAGGGGCGCGTCGTCTCCCATGCAAAAGGTGGCCTCTTTCCCCTGACTGGCCATGGGCGCCAGGGCGATTTCCACATCCTCGGCGCCGTAGCCAAAGGCCGCCTGTTGTTGGAGCAGAGTCTCTGGGTTAGCAAATAAGGGCGTTTCCGCAAAGGGTTGGGGAGGGATTTCCCGGCGCTGGCTCCGTAACCAGTCCCCGTAGGGTAAGCGCCGGGCGCTGGCTTCCTTAATTTCCGTGTTTTTCAAAATCCGCCCGGCCCCTAGATCCACCGCGATCATCTGCCCCGGCGCGAGGCGGCCTTTTTCCACAATCTCCCCTGGCGGCAGATCCGCCACCCCCGCTTCCGAGGCGACGACAATATAGTGATCCCGAGTCACGCAGTAGCGGGCGGGGCGTAACCCGTTGCGGTCTAAACCGGCGCCGACAATCTTGCCGTCGCTAAAGACCAGCAGTGCCGGGCCGTCCCAGGCTTCCTGAAAGCCGTTGTAGTATTCGTAAAAATCGACAATCTCCGGGTGCGCCTTCAGCGCCGGTTGATTTTGGTAGGCTTCCGGCACCAGGATCATAGCCGCCTCCAGGGGACTGCGACCGGTGCGAACCAGTAATTCTAAGGTGCTATCTAAATTATAGGAATCACTATTGTCAGGATTAACGATGGGCGTCAGGGCTTGCAATTCCTCGTCGCTCCAGCCCTGCACCCGGAAGGTTTTTTCCCGGGCCGCCATCCAGTTGATATTGCCCAGCAGGGTGTTAATTTCGCCGTTATGCCCCAGTAAACGCATGGGCTGGGCTAGGGGCCATTTGGGCATGGTGTTGGTGCTAAAGCGCCGGTGATAGACGGCGAATTGGCTTTCGTAATCAGGATTAACTAAATCTAGGTAAAAATCCCCGAGAACCTCGCTCCGCACCATGCCTTTGTAAACCACCGTCCGGCAGGAAAAGGAGCAAACATAAAAATCATCCGCCAGGCGCTTGCCGATAATGGAGCGGGCGATATACAAGCGCCGGTCGAGTTCATCCCCGGCGCAACCTTCGGGACCGGTGACTAAAATCTGTTCAATATGGGGCTGGGTCTGCCGGGCTTGGGGGCCTAAAATATCCGGGTTAACGGGAACTTCCCGCCACCCCAACAGGGTTAGCTTTTCCAGACGCACCACTTCTTCCACATGGGCCCGGGCCACTTCCCTGGCGCCGGGTTCCTGGGGCAAAAAGACCATCCCCACCCCCAGACGCTCCGGCGCCGGCATGGGCAAATTCCGTTGCGCAAACCAGCCCGCCAGCAATTTGCGGGGAATCCCCGTCATTACTCCGGCGCCGTCCCCGGAATCCCGGTCGGCGCTACAGCCCCCCCGATGCTCCAGGCAACCGAGGGCTTGCAAGGACTGTTGGACTAACCGATGGCTGGTTTCTCCCTGGGTCTGGGCGATGAACCCCACCCCGCAGGCGTCCCGTTCTTCAACAAGCCAGGGGTGTCCGAGAAAAGGGGTTAAGGGAGCGGCGGGGCGGCGGTCAGTCATGGCGTGGCTCGTAGAATTACCGGCAAGTCAGTGCTTAACAATTCTATAAGATCCCTTCCCGAAAGGGCAATTTCCCCCCGGCGCCGGGGTTTTGGGCTAGGCGAAAGGTAGCGAAAGCGACCATTTGCGATGGCTATAGAGGATTTACGGATGAGTCGTGAACGCCATCCCCCCCTAACCCCCCTTGGAAAGGCTACGGTGTATACACAAGTCTTTGGTTTTGTCATTAACCTTATCTCGCCCCCTACACTTCGGCAGGCTCAGTGGGACAATCCCACAATTCTGGGGGACTTTGAACTCAGAAAGGCTCCGAACTCCCCCCAAAATTGGGGGGCTGGGGGGGGCAAAACGAGGCTGATGGGTAGATGTGTGTACACGGTAGCCTTGGAAAGGAGGGAACCGGCCTTCAAATACGGCGCCTTGCAAAGGGGGATTGTCCTGCTGAGCGCGCCGAGGTGTGGGGAGATCAAGCCCAAAACTGAGTCCTTTAACCGAGATCTCTGTACGCCGTAGCTTACCCAGGGGGCGCTCATCGGAGCCTGCCTACGATGCACTTAAATTTACTATAGAGCAAGTAGAGAGAGAAAGGGACATAAGAAAATGGGCAAAAATTAACTCTGGGATTCTTTAGGAAAAACCAAGGTAAAGATAGAGCCTTGGGGTTGATGATCAAACACCGCGATTTTTCCCCCGTGGGCTTCCGTGACAATTTTACAACCTACATTTCGCAGGTTCATGGAAGACAATAGTATTTCTGGCAAGGAGAACCGAGTAAAGCTAAAACTTGCAGATGAAAGTCAGTGAGATTGGAGATGAGTTTACTCTCCTCAAGCCAAAGCACGTGAATGGACTG
>WGLZ01000070.1 GCA_016471375.1 Cyanobacteria bacterium RI_101 | reverse complement strand
TCAGTCCATTCACGTGCTTTGGCTTGAGGAGAGTAAACTCATCTCCAATCTCACTGACTTTCATCTGCAAGTTTTAGCTTTACTCGGTTCTCCTTGCCAGAAATACTATTGTCTTCCATGAACCTGCGAAATGTAGGTTAGCGGCGTCAAGCCAACAAATCGAGACAAAGCGCCGCCGTCAGCGCCAAAACTCTCCTTTACACTAGAAGATCCTCCCTTCATTTTTCGATAGCGCTATGGGCAAACCCACCGGCTTCCTTGAATTTACCCGCGAACTTCCCCTGGAACTCTCTCCCCAGGAGCGCCTGCGCAACTGGGACGAATTTCATTTGGCCATGGCCGACGAGAAGGTGGCCACCCAGGGCGCTCGTTGCATGGACTGCGGCACTCCCTTTTGTCACACGGGAAACCTGGTGAGCGGCATGGCCAGCGGTTGCCCCATTAATAACCTGATTCCCGAATTTAACGACCTGGTCTATCGGGGCCTCTGGCGGGAAGCCCTCGACCGGCTTCATAAAACCAACAATTTCCCCGAGTTTACCGGGCGGGTCTGTCCGGCGCCCTGCGAAGGCTCCTGCGTGCTGGGGATTAATAACCCGCCGGTGACGATTAAAAATATCGAGTATTCCATCATTGACAAAGGTTGGCGGGAAGGCTGGGTCGCGCCGGAGCCGCCCCTGAAACGGACGGGGAAAAAAGTGGCGGTGGTGGGTTCCGGCCCCGCGGGGTTAGCGGCGGCGGCCCAGTTAAATAAGGCGGGCCACTGGGTGACGGTCTATGAGCGGGCCGACCGGCCGGGGGGCCTGTTGATGTACGGCATCCCCAATATGAAGTTAGATAAGGACGAGGTGGTGCTCCGGCGCCTGAAGGTGTTGGAGGCGGAGGGGATTACCTTTGTCTGCAATACGGAAATTGGCAAAGATTTACCGGCGGAAACCCTCTTAAAGGACTATGACGCCGTCATTCTCTGTACCGGCGCCACTCGCCCCAGGGATTTAACCCTAGAGGGTCGCGAGTTAGCCGGGATTCACTTTGCCATGGATTTTCTCACGGCTAATACCAAGGCTTTACTAGACGGCCAACCCGGCGCCGACTATATCAGCGCCGCGGATAAAGACGTGGTGATCATCGGCGGCGGCGACACCGGCACCGACTGCGTGGGCACCTCCCTCCGGCAGGACTGCAAGAGCGTGACCCAGTTGGAAATTATGCCCCGACCCCCCAAAGAACGGGCGCCGAATAATCCCTGGCCGGAATGGCCCAAGGTCTATAAATTGGACTACGGTCAGGAGGAAGCCGCCGCCGTCTTTGGTCAAGATCCGAGGGTTTATCTGACCACCGCCACCCGTTTTGAGGGAGACGACCAGGGGCGGGTGAAAGCCGTTCACACCGTCGAAGTGGAGTGGGGCAAAAATGAAAAGGGACAGTTTGTCCCTCAACCCATTCCCGGCACGGAGCAAGTCCGTCCGGCCCAGTTAGTCTTGCTGGCCATGGGCTTTTTAGGGCCGGAAGAGCCTCTGATTCGGAGCCTGAATTTAGCGCAAGACCCCAGGGGCAACGTCAAAGCCGACTATGGCAAATACGAAACCAGCCTACCGGGGGTTTTCGCCGCCGGGGACTGCCGCCGGGGGCAAAGTTTAGTGGTCTGGGCCTTTAACGAAGGCCGCGGCGCCGCCAGGGCTTGCGATCTTTACTTAATGGGGGAAACCGACCTGCCGGGTTAACGCCTAGGCTTGATCCCCCCTAGCCCCCCTTTGAAAGGGGGGAAAATGCCTCAAAGTCCCCCTTGTAAAGGGGGATTTAGGGGGATCGCCCAGAGATCTAGGAACTTGCCCAATATCCTCTAACCATGCACTATGACCCCGCTGAAAATCGGCGCCGCGGTGGCCTCCATTTTTTGCCCGTGGCGGGGGCGGCGCTGGCGCTCTACGATTTAGGCTCCAATGATGCCAACATCCGGCGCTCGGCCCGCTCGGCGCTCCGGTTAACCTTACTCTGGCTCCTGCTTTACGCCCTCCTGAGCGGCGCCGGTCAGAGTTTGGAAGGTTTAGACGGCGCCAGGATTATTTATCTGAACGCGCTCTTAAGCACCGGTTATTTTTTAACGACTTTAATCGAGAGTTGGCGCCGACTGCGGGGAAAAAACCGGGATTCCTTGAGCAAGAGTAAAGATTAGGGATGGAGTATCATGGGTTTTGACCGCCGCTTTGATCCCCATGTCCTTCGCCTTCCCTAGCCGCCTCCGCGCTTCGCCCTGGTCGGGGCGGGCCGATACGTTGGCGGCGGAGGTTCTGAGAGATTTACCGGAACCCTGTCCCTCGACGGGTTTAGTTTTGGACGGCGAAATCCTGATAGGTTGCGTTCCCGCCCGGCGCCTTCTGCGGTGTTTGCTTCCCGGTCAAGAGCGCCTAACTCTGGGAGATATTTTACTACCGGCGCCGAGGGTAGAAAACCCAGGGGATTGGCAGAGTTTAAGCGCCGCTTTTCGTCAGACCGGCTTGGCGGATTTGCCCCGCTGGAGCGCCGAAGAAAACCGTTGGCGGTTATTGAATCGAGACGACTTTATCCGGGATTTAAGCCTACCCCGTCTTTGGGGCAGTTTAACCCTAGAAACTATCGCGGCGCCGGACTCTTTTTTCTCCCCCGAATTAACAGCGGCGGAAGCCTTAGGGGAACTGCTGGCGGCGGAGCGGGATTCTGTTTGGATTCGACTGGCAGACGGGAACTCTTCGGGACTGGTTCGGCTCAGTCAACTCCTCGACCCCGGCGCTCGGCGCCGAACCCTCGGGCAACTGGCCCAGGAGGATTTTCCAACTTTAACGCCAGGGCGCACTTATCAAGACGCTCAAACTTTAATGCGAGAGCGGAACGTTGATTTTGTTCGCATTATCGCCGCCTCGGGAGAAGAACAGGGCTGGTTGACTCCTCTAGATTTCTTGGCGGCGCTGGCGCCGGAGCGGTTAACGGCTTGGTTGGCGCAAGCCCCCCCCCGCAAACGCGCCTCGGCGGAAACCGGATTAGAACAAAGCCAGGAGCGCCTGCGTTACCTCCTTTCCGCCAGCCCGGCGGTGATTTACGCCCTCCGGCCCCAGGCGCCCTTCGACTGCCTTTACATGAGTCCCAACGCCGTCAAACTCTTGGGCTATACCCCTTCCGAACTTCTGCGGGCGCCGGGGCAATGGCAAGAGCGGATCGCGTCGGATTATCGGGAAGAATGGAGCAAGGAACTGGACAATCTTGCCCATCAAGGTCGCTCCTGTTTAGAGTATCCCTGGTCTCATCCCCAGGGCCGCGTCCTCTGGCTCCGGGACGAGCGCCGCCTATTGAAAAACGCCCAGGGGGAACCCCAGGAAATCGTCGGCTCCTTGTTGGATATTTCCGCCAGTAAACGGGCGGAGTTGGCCCGGGAGTTGAACGAAGCTCATCTGGAAACCATTGTGAGCAATGTGGCGGAGGGAATTGTGATTTTAGATCGCCAACAAAAAGTGATCTTCGCCAACGCTCAGGCCTCTCAGATGTTCTCTCTACCGAAGCAAGATTTATTAGGATCTTCCTTAAACCTGAGTCAACTGGGGGACGCCAAGGGAGAAATTGAAATTTGGCAGGGGGAACAGGTCGGCGTCGGCGAAATTCAAAGCCAGTCCATCCTCTGGGACGCCCAACCGGCCCAGTTGGTCTCCATTCGCAACATCACCGCCCGCAAACTGGACGCGGAGCGGGCCCGCCTGAGCGAACTCCGTCACCAGACTTTGATGGAAACGGTGCCGAATATTGTCTGGGTGTTGGACGGCGCCGGGGAACTGCAAGAAATTAACCAATCGGCGCTGAACTATCTGGGACTGGCCCGGAGCCAAATTCAACCCCGCCTCTGGCGGGATATCATTCACCCGGAGGATCAGGAGCGGGCCCGGCGGGACTGGCAACGGAGCAACTTTGAACTGCGAGCCGAGAAGGCGGAATACCGACTCCGGCGCCGGGACGGCGTCTATCGCTGGCATTTAGTGCAAGCCACGCCGCTCCAACCGGAGGCCCAGGGGCAATTTCTCTGGCTCGGCTCCTGCACGGATATCGAGGATTTAAAACAGGCGGAAATCCAACTCCGGCAACAGGGGCAACAACAACGACTTATTTTCGCCATCGGGCAACGGATTCGGCGCTCTCTCGATCTAGATTCGATTTTGCGCACCACCGTGCAGGAAATTCGCAGAACCCTCAAGGCGGATCGAGTTCTGGTCTATCGCACCTACGACAACGGCACTGGGGAGGCCATCTCCGAATCCGTGGGACGGGAATGGGTTCGGGTGTTGGGCTTTGACCTCCCGGAAGAGGTTTTTCCCCTGGAGTGTTACGAGCGTTACGCCGACGGCTATATTTTTGCCCTGACAGACCGGGAAACCGGCGACGTGCTGGACTGCTTGGCGGATTTTTTGGTGGAAATTCAAGTGCGGGCCAAGTTGGTGGCGCCCATTATCCACGGCAAAAAACTCTGGGGATTGCTCATCGCCCATCAATGCTCGGCGCCGCGGGAGTGGCAGGACTGGGAAATTAACCTGCTTCAGCAACTTTCCCTCCAGTTGGCCATCGCCATCCAACAGGCGGAACTCTATGAGCAACTGGAGCAGGAACTAAGGGAGCGCCGGGAAGCCGAGGATAAACTTCTGGAAGTTACTCGTCTCCACCAAGCCATCCTCGCCGGCGCCAGTTATTCCATCATTGCCGTCGATTTAACGGGGCAAATTATCACCTTTAATCGAGCGGCGGAGCGCTTATTGGGCTATCAAGCAGAAGAAGTCCTTTACCGACATACCCCCGTTTTATTTCACGACCCCCAAGAGATCTCGCAACGAGCGCGGGAGTTGAGCGCCGCCCTGGGGAGAAGTGTGCCGGCGGATATGACCGTCTTTACCCTCCCCGCCACCTTGGGAGAGGTTCAGGAGCGGGAGTGGACTTATTTAACAAAAACTGGCGAGCGGGTTCCCGTCTCCTTGACGGTGAACGCCCTGCGGGACGAAGGGGGCCATTGCGTCGGTTTTGTGGGCATCGCCAACGATATTCGCGAGCGCCGGCGCCTAGAGGCGGAGCGTCACACCCTAGACGCGGTGGTTAAAAATAGCTCGGAATTGGTGGCCATTGCCGACCAGGAGCGGCGTATTACCTTCTTAAACCAAGCGGGTTGCGATTTAGTCGGCCTCGCCTCCCTCCAGTCCGCTCAACAAACCGTCATCGCCGATTTTCATTTCCCGGAGGATCTACCCTGGGTTGAAAGCGAAGTTTTTGGCGAATTAGAAAGAACAGGACGCTGGGAGGGAGAAATGCGCTTGCGTCATTTCTTAACCGGCCGCCCCATTCCCGTGCTGAATAACGCCTTTGTGATTTGCGACCCTGGCGGCGCTCCCGTTTACTGGGTAGCCATCATGCGGGATATTTCCAACCTCAAACAGGCCCAGCAGGAAATTCTCCAGACCTTGGAGAAGGAAAAAGAACTGAGCGAACTACGTTCTCGTTTTATTTCCATGGCTTCCCACGAGTTTCGCACGCCCTTGGCTATTATCGGCTCCTCCACCGGCATTTTAGAACTCTATTATCAGCGCCTCAGCGAAGACAAGCGCCAGCAACACCTCCAGCGTATTCACCGGAGCGTCAAACATATGACGGAACTCCTGGACGATGTTCTCTTAGTCAACCGCGCCGACGCCGAGCGTTTAGCCTTCCAACCCCAACTCGGCAATTTACGGGACTTTTGCCAACAGTTAGCCGCGGAGATCCAACTCGGCGCCGGAGAGCAAGCTATTGTGTTTGAGTGCGGCGACTCCGGTTTAGCGCCGGAATTGGATTGGGACGCCGTCTTTGACCCCAAACTCCTCAGGCAAATTCTCACCAATCTCCTCAGCAACGCCCTCAAGTATTCGCCCCCGGAAAGTCAGGTTTACTTCACCCTCGCGGCCTCCGGGGAAGAGGCGGTGTTCACCGTCCGAGACCAAGGCATGGGTATTCCCCCGGACGACCTGCCCCGTTTGTTTACGTCTTTTCACCGAGCCAGCAACGTGGGCACCATTCAGGGCACGGGGTTAGGGTTAGCCATCGTCAAAAAATGCGCGACTCTACACCGGGGAGAGGTGACCGTGGAAAGCGCCCTCGGGGAAGGCGCCTGTTTTACCGTGCGGCTCCCCTGTTTTTCCCTTGAACCCGCGAGCGATGACTATCCTACGGCGCCGGATTTAGAAGAGAACCGCTTCTAAAACCTTGTATAGCGGTTTGCAGACGAGTGAGAACGATCTTTGTTTGCCCTCATCCCCCAGCCCCTTCTCCCAGAGCGGGAGAAGGGGAGCCAGAAACCTCTTTATATTTAGGTTTAGCGAACCGGGGCTTAGCGCCAAACGCTAAACCGTTTACCGGGAACTGTTCTCGCTCTCCCGGTAAAATAGAATCTTTAACCGACCTTTAAACGTCCCATCAGCAACCCGCGCCCATGTTAGCCGATTATCACCGCCAAGCCGCCGAGCGCCGTCAACTCGGTATTCCCCCCCTGCCCCTCAGCGCCGAGCAAACAGCCCAGTTATGCGAACTGCTGAAAAATCCGCCGGAGGCGGAAAAAGGGGAATTACTCCTGCTATTAAGAGACCGGGTTCCCCCTGGAGTGGACGAGGCGGCCTATGTCAAAGCGGGCTTTTTAACGGCGGTGGCTAAGGGAGAAACCACCTGTCCCCTGATTTCCCCGGAAGGCGCCGTCAGTCTTCTCGGCACCATGATGGGGGGCTATAACGTTCAATCTTTGGCGGAACTCCTCAAATCCCCCCGACCCAATATCGCTTCCGCGGCCGCCGGCGCTTTGAGCAAAACGCTCCTGGTCTTCGACGCCTTTAACGAAGTTTTAGACCTATCCGAGCGCAATCCCTACGCCAAACAGGTGGTGGACGCCTGGGCGGAAGCCGATTGGTTTATCACCAAGCCCAAGGTTCCCGAAAGCATTACCGTCACCGTGTTGAAAGTGCCGGGAGAAACCAACACCGACGACCTCTCCCCGGCGCCCCACGCCACCACCCGCCCGGATATTCCCCTCCACGCCCTGGCCATGCTGGAATCGAAAATGCCGGAGGCTTTAGACACTATCGCCCAGTTGAAAGAAAAGGGCTATCCCGTGGCCTATGTGGGGGATGTGGTGGGCACTGGCTCTTCCCGCAAATCCGCCATTAACTCTGTTCTTTGGCACATCGGCGCCGACATTCCCTTTGTTCCCAACAAACGCTCCGGCGGCTACATTTTGGGGGGAAAAATCGCGCCCATCTTTTTTAACACCGCCGAAGATTCCGGCGCTCTGCCCATTGAGTGCGATGTAACGGGATTAAACACCGGCGACGTGATTACGATCTATCCCTACGAGGGGAAAATCACGAACGAAGCCGGGGAAACGTTAAGCTCCTTTAGCCTCAAACCCGACACCATTCTGGACGAAGTCCGAGCCGGGGGACGGATTCCCCTCCTGATTGGCCGGGCGCTGACGGATAAAACTCGGGAAGCCCTAGGGTTGCCCCCCAGCGAACTCTTCACCCGCCCGACGGCGCCGACGGACACCGGCAAAGGTTACACCCTAGCCCAAAAGATGGTGGGCAAAGCCTGCGGTTTGCCTGGGGTGCGGCCGGGAACCGCCTGCGAACCCCTCATGACCACCGTCGGCTCCCAGGACACCACCGGCCCCATGACTCGGGACGAGTTGAAGGAATTGGCTTGCCTGGGCTTCAGCGCCGATTTTGTGCTTCAATCCTTCTGCCACACCGCCGCCTATCCCAAGCCGGTGGACATTAAAACCCACAAGGAACTGCCGGACTTCTTCGCCACCCGGGGCGGGGTGGCCCTGCGACCGGGGGACGGCATTATCCATTCCTGGCTTAACCGCACGTTACTGCCGGACACCGTGGGCACCGGGGGCGATTCCCACACCCGTTTCCCCCTAGGGATTTCTTTCCCCGCCGGCTCCGGTCTGGTGGCCTTTGCGGCGGCGCTGGGCGCCATGCCCCTGGATATGCCGGAGTCGGTTTTAGTGAAATTCAGCGGCGAACTGCAACCGGGGGTAACCCTACGGGATATTGTCAACGCCATTCCCTGGGTGGCCATGCGACAGGGCAAACTGACGGTGGGCAAGGAAAACAAGATTAATGTCTTCAACGGTCGCATTATGGAAATGGAGGGTCTGCCGGATCTGAAGGTAGAACAGGCCTTTGAACTGACCGACGCCACCGCCGAGCGTTCCTGCTCCGGCTCCACCATCAAACTGAGCGAAGCCACCGTGGCGGAATATCTGCGCTCCAATGTGAGCCTGATGAAAAATATGATCGCCCGGGGTTATACCGACGCCCGCACCCTCCTCCGGCGCATCGCCAAGATGGAGCAGTGGTTAGCCAATCCCAGTTTAATGAGCGCCGACCCGGACGCCGAGTATGTGGACGCCATTGAAGTCAACCTGAGCGAGATCACCGAGCCGATTGTGGCGGCGCCCAACGATCCCGATAACGTCAAGCTCATGTCCGAATGCGCCGGGGACGTCATTCACGAAGTCTTTATCGGCTCCTGTATGACCAACATCGGCCACTACCGAGCCGCGGCTAAAATCCTGGAAGGCGCCGGTCGCATTAAAGCCGTCCTCTGGATTTGTCCCCCCACCCGTATGGACGAACAACAACTGCGGGAAGAAGGGGTTTACGGCGTCTTTGCGGCGGCGGGAGCGCGGACGGAAATGCCCGGCTGTTCCCTCTGCATGGGCAACCAAGCCCGCGTAGAAGATGGGGTCACGGTCTTCTCCACCTCCACCCGCAACTTTAACAACCGCATGGGCAAAGGCGCCCAGGTTTACCTCGGCTCGGCGGAGTTGGCGGCGGTCTGCGCTTTATTAGGTAAAATTCCCACGGTGGAGGAATATCTGGCCATTGTCCAAGAAAAAGTGGACCCCTTTAAAGGCGACCTTTACCGGTACCTCAATTTTGACCAAATCGCGGGCTTTGAAGACGCCGGGCGGGTGGTTCCCCTAGAAGAGATGCCCAAAATCGAGGATCTGCTGGGAATGCCCGCCGGCGCCGGAAAATAAGCAATAGAGATGGGGGGCGCTCTAGCTGCCCCCTCTCAGACCCACTGCAAAAAAATTAGGGTTATTTTGGGGAATTCCAAGTTTTGCGCTTGTCAGGCAACGGTTCTCGATATCTCTATCGAGCGGACGCCGTACTTTTTTAAGGTTGAGCCGCGCCGCCCGCTGGAGTATCGGTTAAATGTTCTTTTAGGGTTTTGCTTCTAAAATATAGCCCAACTTCTCCGCCACTAAATCCAGTTGCTCTAACATCGCGAAATGGCCGCAGTTGGGCAATTCGATCACGTTTTGTCCCTGGGGGTAAAACGAGGAATGGAAACTGGCTAAATAGTTCACGTATTTGGCTTCCATCACCTTGTCCTGTTGCCCGGCGAAAAAATAGACCGGTTGCCGGAGTTGGGACACCAGACGGGGGAGATGGTGCACCTCTTCCTCCGTGGTGGATTCCAGCAGAGACCCCCGGGCCGCCTCCGGGTTAGCCCGCACCAGATCCCGCAGACGTTGGCGCCCCCAGCGCCGCTCTAGGGTCTGATCCACCATCATGCGGCTGAAGAGCCAATCCAGACCCGGCACCCCCGGCAACCAAGAGGGACGAAAGGAGACGAGACGCTCGCCCATGCCCCGAAAACGCTCGAATTCTTCCTTGAGATAAATACCGCCCCCGGCGTTGAGACAGACCACGCCCTGAATTTGCTCCGGCGCTAGACTGGCGGCCCAGAGGGCGATACTGCCGCCGAGGGAATGACCCACTAGCCAGGCTTGGTTAATCTCCAGCGCCGCGAGCAGAGCCACCAAGTCCCGGGCGTAGGCCGCCAAACTAAAGGACGGCGCCGGGGAGGGGGTTGTTAAGGGCGAATCCCCAAAGCCCCGCAGGTCGTAAAGAAGGGAAGGATAATGAGGCGCTAATTTTTCCGCCAGAGGGTACCAATACTGCCGACTCAGAAGCCAACCGTGGACAAAGACCAAAACCGGACGGTTTTCTGAATCCGAGGCGCCGAGACGCTCGTAGGCGTGGGGGACTCCAAAAAGATCGAGGGTAGGCATAGCGCGGTCGCTGGAGCTGGAATTTTTAGGGTCGGCGCTTAGTCTTCATGGTCTTCAAAGGGGTCGCTCAGCTTGGCGGAAGGGGGGCCAAAGGCGGTGTAAATAGCGAAACCGGTGATGGCGATTAGGATGGAGGCAAAGGAAATACCGATGACGGCGGCGGGTTCCATGGAGATAGGTTACGAGGGATACGATTTCTTCCCATCATACCATTCAGAGGATTGGTTCTAAAGCCCCATCATGGAGGAGAGAATTCAGGATCAGCCCGAAGGGCGGCTTTATGTTACGATATTTGCCAAAGTCGCCGGGAGACAGACGGAGACGTTAAACGGACGGGTCGAGAAGGTCAGACTTTCTGCAAAGGAAGTTTTTTCGTCGCACCGTCAACCCAGCCGCGGGTCGCTCAGTCCCCTTTGTTCGACCTACCGGGATCACCTCTCCTCGGGGGGTGAGGATGTCAAAGCACCTTTTAAACTCCTTTTAGCGATTCTTGCGGATACCCTATGGCACAGCGTACTCGGCTCAGCGATATTCTCCGACCCCTCAACTCGGAATACGGTAAAGTCGTCCCCGGTTGGGGCACGACCCCGGTCATGGGGGTTTTTATGGCCCTGTTTTTGGTCTTTTTGCTGATTATCCTCCAAATCTATAATTCCTCTCTTGTTTTAGAAGGGTTTACCGTTGATTGGAACGGTTAGAATTCTAGCCTCGGTTAATTCTTAGCTTTTAACCAGATCTCGGCCCGCCGGGGTCTTTTTGTCTTTTTAAACACCTCAAGGGGGAGACGGCGAGATGAATGTTTTTGGTATTGGCTTACCGGAAATGGCGCTGATTTTAGTGATCGCGCTTCTGGTCTTTGGCCCCAAAAAATTGCCGGAAATCGGCCGCAGTTTAGGCAAGGCGCTCCGGGGGTTCCAGGAGGCGTCCCGGGAGTTTGAAAGCGAATTTAAACGGGAGGCTCAAAATCTAGAGGAGTCGGTCAAAATGCAGGCCCGACTGGAGGAAAGCGAAGGTCAATCCCCGGAGCGGACGCCGACTCCCAAGGGTTAGGATTCTCTCTCTTTCAGGGGTAAGGCGTGGGTTAACAGGTCTTCTAGGGAGACGACTTCCAGCGCCGCTTGGTGAGTGGCGTAGAGATCCACCGGCGGCGCCGCTCCGGCTAAACGGGCTTCCCGCCAACGGGCGGCGCAGAGACACCAACGGTCGCCGGGTTTGAGGCCGGGAAACTGATACATCGGCATGGGCGTGATTAAATCGTTGCCCCGCTCTCGGCTAAAGGTTAAAAATTCCGCCGTCATCTGGGCGCAGACCACATGGCGCCCCAGATCCTCGGGCCCGGTCTGGCAGTAGCCGTTGCGATAGAAGCCGGTGCGGGGAGACTGACAACAACAGGTCAATTCTCCCCCCAGCACGTTTTTGTCTCTCGATTGGGTGGCGGTCATAGGCGATGAGGGAGCCTCCAAGCTCCAGATAGAGGAAAACTCTATTTGTTAATATAGGGGAAAATTTCTTAACGTTTCTTAACGCCACCGCCCCATGACCCTAACGCCCCCGTCCCTGGATCCCTTGACGAATGCCTCGACGCCGTCAACCGCCCCGCGCCGGCCCCCTAGGCAAACCCGTTGGCTGTGGCCCCTGCTGGGATTGTGCCTCCTGGGAGGCGGTATTGGGTACTACTTTTTCGCCCCTAAGGCCGCCCCCCCCGGCGCCAGGATGGGCCCGAGGGCCGCGCCCGTCCGTTGGGAAACCCTAGAGCCGGCGCTGGTGGAAGACGCCACCACTCTAGTGGGCGCCCTGGAGGCGGACCGGGCCGCGGCCATTACCGCGGAGGGGGAAGGACGGGTGACGGCCATTTTGGTTGAGGAAGGGGACGGGGTTCGGCAAGGGCAAGTGTTGATGACCCTGGACGACCAGAGTCTGCAAACCGAGCGCCAACAAGCCCAGGCGGATCTGGCCCGCAATCGGGCGGCGCTGGCGGAGTTGGAAGCCGGTAGTCGCTCCGAGGATATCGGCGGCGCCCGAGCCAATTTACAAGCGGCCCAAGCGCGTCTGACCAACGCCAAAAAAGGCTCCAGCCCGGAAGAAATCGCCCAGGCGGAAGCTCAAATTCGAGCGGCCCAAGCCGAGGCGGAACTGTCCAAGGAACGGGTTCGGCGCTTCCAAAAATTACGGGACGAGGGGGTGGTCTCTTTAGACACTTATGACCAACAACTGAAGGAGCAACGTCAGGCGCTGGCCAATCTAGAATCGGCCCAACGGCGCCTCTCCCAACTGCAAAAAAGCCGCGGCGCCGAGATTGAAAGCTTGGGGGCCGAAGTCGAGCGGGCCCGCCAGGCCTTAAGCCGCTTAGAACGGGGCGCCCGACCGGAGGAAATCGCCCGCGCTCGGGCCCAGGTGAAGGAATCCCAAGCTCGCCTGGACACCTTAGACGTGAGCCTGCAAAAACGGAATATTCAAGCCCCCTTTAACGGCGCGGTGGGGGCCATCCCGGTCAAGATTGGCGACTATGTGCGAGCGGGGGAAACGCTGACCACTCTGACGGAGAACCAAAGTCTGGACGTTAACCTACAGGTGCCCCTAGATCTCGCGCCCCAACTGCGGCGGGGCTTGACGGTGCAACTCCTCAACGCCCAGGGGGAAGCCAAGGCGACGGGGCAAATTACGTTTATCGCCGCCAACGTGGATAGCGACGCCCAGACCGTTCTGGCTAAGGCCAGTTTTGCCAACTCCGGCGCTAATCTACTGAACCAACAACTGGTGGAAGCCCGCATTCTTTGGAGTCGGCGCTCGGGACTGCTAGCGCCGACCACCGCGGTTTCTCGGATTGGCGGCGAGACCTTTGTCTATGTGGTTCAAGAGGGCAAGGACAAACAAACAGGAAAACCCCAACTCGTCGCCCAACAGCGTTCCGTGACCCTGGGGCCGCTTCAGGGGAACCGCTATCAGGTTAAATCCGGGCTGGAGCCGGGGGAGCGGGTGATTACCTCCGGGTTGGTCAACCTCCAGGACGGCGCCGCCATTATCAACGCCGACGCCCCCAAAGCGCCCTAGGACAGATTTCAGATACCAGATTTCAGATATCAGTTATCAGATATCAGTTATCAGATATCAGGGGGTTTCCGACCCCGCTTCGGCGCCGGTTTGAGGTTTCTACTTAAGGGGATGGTGCTCGGCGAGGATTTTCTCCACCCGAGCTTCGTCGATGCGGGCCACCAGTTTTGTGGCTTCGTGGTTATCCCGAATGGTCTTGGCCAGAGTAAAGGTGGAACTCACCGCAAAGAGGAAAGTGATCCCCAGTTGCCCTTTCATCCAGTTGTCGATGGGCCGATCCGTCGGTAGGGAGATAATACTAAATCCCATGGCCGCGATGGCGATCGCGAAGAAGGCCCAGACCTGGATAATCCAGGCGTGGGTATCCCGTTGGGCGACAGGCTGATCCATAACCTACTCCTGTAATTTAGAACTCTTATTTTCTAGATTAGACGAGATTTTTTCGCTTGGCGGCCCCCCCGCGTTCACCTTTTTTAAGAGTCTGTCTCCCCCTTTCTATGCGACTGGAACAAGTACAAGCTTTTTTGCTGGTGGCCCAACTGAAAAGTTTTCAGCAGGCGGCGCTGGCTAACGGCGTCACCCAATCCACCATCAGTCGACAACTGCAAGCGCTGGAAACCGCCCTGGGTTGCCAGTTAATCCACCGGGGTCAGCAGGCTAATTTAACGGTGGCGGGGGAATTATTTTTCCGGCGGGCCCAGCGCATCTGTCAAGAATGGGAGACTTCCACCCTGGAGCTAGGGGAACTCCTCCAGGGCAAACAGAGCGAACTCTGCGTGGCCGCTATCCACTCCGTTTGCGTCTCGGCTTTGCCGCCCCTGTTGCCTCGATTCTGCGAACGCTATCCCGCGATTCAGTTACGGGTGACGGCGCTGGGGAGCGACCGGGCCTTAAAAGTGCTCCGGGACGGGTTGGTGGATACGGCTATTATCATGGGGCGCCGGGGCTTGGAGACCACTAAGGAGTGGGTGGTGACTCCCCTTTATACCGAGCCGATCGCGCTGTTGATGGGGGCTAGTCATCCCCTAGCTCAAGAGGCTCAGGTTACTTGGGCGCAGGTCGCCGAGTATCCCCAGGCGGTCTTTAAGGAAGGCTACCGGATGCGGGGCTTAGTGGAAGAAGGATTTAGTCAACGGGGACTGTCCCCGAGGATTTGTCTAGAGTTAAATGTGCCGGATTCCTTCTACGGAGTGGCCGCCCATAGCGAGATGGTGGCGCTACTCCCCCAATCCCTGTTGGTTCCCGCTCTAAACAATCCTCAACTCGCTATTCGTTCCCTTGTTCCTCCTCCCCAGCGGCAAGTGGCGATCGCGACAACGGCGGATCGGCTGAAAATTCCCCTCATCGCCGATTTTTATCATCTGGTGGTAGAGCGGTTAACGGCTTAGATACGATTGAGAAGTGAGGTTTCATCGGTTTGCCGAAGACGCGAGTTTGTCCGCTGGGAAAGACTGCGCCGCGCTAAAACTGACCAATGAAAATCAGTAAGATTAGAAACGAGTTTACGTCTCCCAAGCCAAAGCCCGCGATTTGACCAGATTGGGCGTCAATTTGGGGAAGGTGGACCGGCGCAAAACTTAATTTCTCCCTAACCCATGGCTAAATCCTCTCTCCTCTTCGGCGGCGCCGACATTTGGTTCCAGCGCCTAGTGGCGGCCGCCTTTTTGGGGGGGCAAGTGTTTCTGCATCTGCTTCAGGGCAAAATTCATCGCCGCAATACCCTAGAGCAAATGAGTCTAGTGGGGCCGGAGTCCGCGAGTATCGCCCTCGTGACCGCGGCCTTTGTGGGCATGGTCTTTACCATTCAGGTGGCTCGGGAGTTTATTAACTTTGGGGCCGCGTCCACCGTGGGGGGCGTTCTGGCGCTGGCCTTGGCGAGGGAACTCTGCCCGGTTCTCACCGCCGTGGTGGTGGCGGGTCGGGTGGGATCCGCCTTCGCCGCCGAAATTGGCACGATGCGGGTGACGGAGCAAATCGACGCGCTCTATATGTTAAAAACAGACCCCATCGACTACCTGGTAACGCCTAGGGTGCTAGCCTGCGGGCTGATGGTGCCGATTTTGAGTCTGATGTCCCTCGGGGTGGGCCTTGCGGGGGGGGTATTTATCGCCCAAGCCCTCTACGACATTGACTCCAGCGTTTTTTTAACCTCCGTGCAAACCTTTATGGACGTCTGGGATATTGTCAGTTCCCTGATCAAAGCCTTTCTCTTTGGCGCAGTCATCGCCGTTATTGGCTGTAGTTGGGGCCTAACCACCACCGGCGGCGCTAAGGGCGTGGGGCAATCCACCACCACCGCCGTCGTCACCTCTCTGTTAGCGGTGTTTGTGTTAAATTTTTTCCTCTCCTGGATGATGTTTCAAGGAACCGAGTAGATCCTAGATTCTGATTATTGTTTAAGCCGAGGGAACAATTCGCCGCAGAATCGTGGAGTGGGTCAGCGCCCCAAGATATTCTCCTAGGGATTTGCCATTGCGGGGATCGACCCAATCCGGCGCGATTTCCAACAGGGGCGCCAAGACAAAGTCTCGTTCTGTTAGACGAGGATGGGGAAGCGTTAACCGCTCTTCCGTCATCACGGTCTGACCAAAGAGAATCAGGTCTAAATCCAAAGTTCTCGGCCCCCACCGTTCCCGGCGCCGGCGCCCAAATCGCGTTTCTAAGCTTTGTAATTCCGTCAACAATTCCCAGGGGGACAGCGCCGATTGCAGTAAGACGCAGGCGTTGAGGTAGTTGGCCTGGGGCGGCCCCACCGGGGCGGTTTCATACCAGGCGGATTGGGCCAAGAGGGTTAACCCTGGAGTATGCTCTAGGGCGCCCAGGGCGGCGGTGAAAATTTGGCGGGAATCCCCCACATTCCCCCCCAGGGCGACAATGGCCGGTTGCGCCGTTAAACCTTGGGTCATGTTAACTCAGGCGCTCTAGATTAAAAGCGCGGTGGATGATCCGCAACGCCTCCACGCCTTGAGCTTGGGGCACCACGCAACTGACCTTAATTTCCGAGGTGGCGATCATTTCAATGTTAATGCCCGCCTCCGCCAGGGCGGAAAATAAACGAGCGGCCACGCCGGGTTGTCCCTGCATTCCGGCGCCGACGATACTGACCTTAGCGATGTCGGCGTTGATCCACACTTCTCCCATACCGAGGGTCGGCGCTAATTTTTCCAGAACGGCCTTAGCGGCTTCCGCGTCCCCCTGGGCCGTCATAAAAGCGATGTCCCGACGGGGAACCCCTTCCACAATGCGGCAACGTTGGGATTGGACAATCATATCGACGCTGATATTGCGCTCCGCCAGCGCCGTAAAAATCTGAGCCGCCATACCGGGACGATCCGGCACATTCCGAATGGCGATCTGGGCTTGATGCTGATCCAAAGCGGCGCCCCGGGCCGGGGGTAAGTTGGGTTCCGGGGGCGGCGCCGGGTTGGGGTTCAGGGGAACGCCAAAGGTCTGGGACAGCGCCGCCACGGCCCGGTTAGCTTCCGCCTCTTCAATGACGCAACTCACCTTAACTTCCGAAGTGGAGATCATTTCGATATTAATCCCCGCCTCCGCTAGAGTGCGGAACATTTTAGCGGCGATGCCCGGCCGGCCAATCATCCCGGCGCCGGCGATAGCGATTTTAGCCATGCGGGGTTCGACAAAGATTTCCACATCCCCGGCCGCTCCCTGGGGCGCCCGCAGAACCGGGGCGATGGCTTCCGCCACCGCCTGGGCCTTAGGCAAATCGGCTTTTAAGGTGGTAAAGGCGATGTCGTTGCTAGCGCCGTCGTGCATGGATTGAATAATCAAATCCACATCCACCCCCTGACCGGCGATTTCCCGAAAGAGGGTCGCCGCGATGCCGGGCCGGTCGGGGATTCTCAGGAGAGCCACTTTTCCTTGAGCCGCGTCCACTTCAATGGCGTCCACCGCCTTCGTAATTTCTAAACCCACCCGCGAGCGGGGGCGGGGCGGGGGAGAGAGCACTTGGGTGCCGGGGGCTTCCGTCCAACTGGAGCGCACCGCTAGGGGCATGCCAAAATTGCGGGCGATTTCCACGGAACGGGGATGGAGGACGCTCGCGCCGAGACTGGCCAGCTCTAACATTTCGTCGCAGGTAATGGCCGTTAATAACTGAGCTTCCGGCACTAGACGGGGGTCCGCGGTTAAGATCCCCGGCACGTCGGTATAAATCTCGCAACAACTCGCTTCCAGGGCCACCGCTAGGGCCACCGCCGAGGTGTCGGAGCCGCCCCGCCCCAAGGTGGTGATTTCCATATGTTCTAAACTGCTAATGCCCTGAAATCCCGCCACGACCACCACTTTTCCTTCTGTTAAATGCTGAAGCAGACGGTCGGGCTTAATTTCCAAAATCCGGGCTCGGCTGTGCTCCGCTTCCGTGACAATGCCCACCTGGGCGCCGGTGAGGGAAATGGCGGGTTGCCCCAATTCCTGTAAAGCCATACTCAGCAGAGCGATGGAAACCTGCTCGCCGGTGGAGAGGAGCATATCCATCTCCCGACGGGAGGGCTGGAGAGAAATCTCCTGGGCCAGACGGGTCAATTCATCCGTGGTTTTGCCCATGGCCGAAACTACCACGACTAGGCTGTCTCCCTCCCGGGCCCGTTGACACACCCGCCGGGCCACCGCCTGGATCCGCTCCACCGTGCCCACGGAGGTGCCGCCGTATTTCTGGACAATTAAAGCCATCGTTTAAATTTCCCCTCCGCCGCAGGTTAGCGACTCTCTAGCCTAGCAAATCTTGACGGCGCTGTTGAAAAAATTGGGGCGGAGGCTCCGCCTTAACTTTGACAAGCGTTCTGGCCAGAATCCTTCAGAATCCCTTGATAAAGTTTTTCCGCTAGCTTCCCTAGCGCGTCGTTGCTATCGTCCACGGCGCTGTTAACCGCTAGGGCGACAATGGTTTGATTACAGGGAAAATAGAGATACAAGGCGCGATAACCGATGGTTTCCCCCTGATAAAACCAGAATTTGCCTAACTCGGGACGGTAGGCTTGCAGAACGCCTAGGCCAAAACCCTTGGGGTCCTCCGGCGTAATTCCGGCGATGGGTTTGCCGGTTTGGAGGGAGACTAATTGTCGAAGCTGGCGCTGTTGCCCCTGATCCAGCAGACCGCTATCGGTAAACAGAACCTTGACCCAGCGGATAATATCCTCCGTGTTCGCCACAATCCCCCCCGCGGCGCCCGCCCAGGAGAGGTTATTCTCGCTTACCTCTCGCCCTAAGAGTTCGGGATTGTCGTAATTATTAAAACTATAGCCCTGGGCTAGCCGTTGTTTGACCTCCGGCGGCTTATCGGGAATCGGATAAAAGGTCTGAGTCAGGCCGTAGGGCTTAATTAGATACCGCTCCAGCAATTGGGCGTAGGTTTCCTGAAATCGGCGCTCTAAAATCATGCCGCTGAGAAGATAGGCGGTATTGCTATAGAAATAGCCCGATTTTAACGGGGGCGTTACCGAAACTTGCCGGGGATAAACGATATCCACCAATTCGGTATCCTTCCAGACCCGACCTAAATCTTGGGTCACCCGATAATTCATCGTCGGACTGTCGGTGTAGTTCGGCAACCCTGAACTCATGTTAAGTAAACGAGTGACAGAAATCCCCGACCACCGGGAATATTCCGGCAGATAGTTCGTAAAATCGGCCTTTAAATCGACTTTTTGCGCTTTTTCCGCAATTAATAACAGCGCCGCCGTAAAGGATTTGGTAATACTGCCAATGTTAAACAGGGTCTGAGGGGTGATAGGGGGACTATTCGGCTCCCGGCCTAGGGTTCCGACGACGTAGGTCTGGATTGGCCCGGCGCCGACTTGAATAGAGGCTTGAATCCCGGAAAAATACTCTCGGTCTCGATACGTTTGATAATGTTCCGCCAAAATGTCCTGAACGCGGCTCTTCTCGGCGCTTTGGGCGACAACCGGCGACAAAGGCGTTAAGGCAAGGCTTAGACTCGCCCAAATCATTAGGGGTTTGATCTTCATTGAGGGAGGGGGAGTGAAGGACGGAATCAGCGACTAATTTCTAATTGTCGCCCTGGACGGGTCAAGGGAAACGCAAAATGGAGTTAGGTTGGGGGGGGCAATCCAAACGTCCCTCTGATGATCCAGATGAGAGAAGTGAAGTAATATAGCGGCGTGAACATCCGAGTCGTCCATTACCGGAGCCAGCCATGTCCCCATCCCCCGATCTTGACGCCGTCCTCTCCCAACTCGGCGCTTCCCGAACCGGTCTCAGCGCCGCCGAAGCCCAGGGTAGACTGGCTCAGTACGGTTACAACGAACTGCCGGAAAAAAAAGTCAGCGCTTTCGAGTTACTGCTCTCCTACTTTTGGGGCCCCATGCCCTGGATGATCGAAGCGGCGATTATTCTCTGCGCCCTGGTGGGGGACTGGGTGGATTTTGGCATTATCGGCGCTCTTTTAATCGGCAACGCCCTGATTGGTTTTTTTGAAGAAAAGTCCGCGGGGGACGCGGTGGCGGCGCTGAAGGCTCAGTTGGCGCTGAACGCGACGGCGAAACGGGACGGCCAGTGGCAATCGATTCCGGCGCGGGAGTTAGTTCCGGGGGATTTAATTCGGATCAAAATCGGGGACGTGCTTCCGGCGGATTTAACGCTCTTGGAGTGCGATAGTTTGTCCATCGACCAGGCGGCGCTGACGGGGGAATCTTTGCCGGTGAGTCGCGGCGCCGGGGAAGAGGTCTATTCCGGCTCGATCTTAAAACGGGGTCAGGCGGAGGCGGTGGTCAGCGCCGCGGGAGCGAACACCTTCTTTGGCAAGACGGCCAAACTGGTGTCGGAGGCGGAGAATACGGATCATTTGCAGGAAGCGGTGCTGAAACTGTCGGATTACCTCATCATTATCAATATGATTCTGGTGGCGGCGATTTTAGTCGTTCGGGTTCACGCCGGCGAAGACTTTATTCGAGTTTTGAAATACTGTTTGGTTCTAACCGTGGCTTCCATTCCCTTGGCGACGCCCACGGTTTTGGCGGTGACCATGGCCATCGGCTCCCAACTCTTAGCCCAGAAAAACGCCCTAGTCACCCGTCTGGCGGCCATTGACGAACTGGCGGGGGTGAATATGCTCTGCTCCGATAAAACCGGCACTCTGACGCTCAATAAACTCAGTTTAGGCGATCCCTTTCCCCAACCGGGCGTCGCGCCCCAGGATCTCCTTTTAGCGGCGGCGCTGGCCTCTAGTCCGGCGGACAACGACCCCATTGATTTGACCATTATTAACGGCTTGACCGACCCCCAGGTATTACACGACTACGACATCGGCCACTTTACCCCCTTCGATCCCGTTAGTAAACGCACGGAAGCGGAGGTGACGGACGAGGCGGGGACGCGGTTTAAAACCAGCAAAGGCGCGCCCCAGGTGATTTTGGAGTTGGATTCCCGGCAGGACGCCCTCGGCGCCGAAGTCAATGAGCAGATCCAAACCTTGGCCCAACGGGGTTATCGGGCCCTGGGGGTGGCCCGAACCGACGAGTCCGATAACTGGCGTTTCTTGGGGATTATTTCCCTCTTTGATCCTCCCCGCCCCGATTCCCAAATCACCATTGAAAACGCCAAACGCCTAGGGGTGCCCCTGAAGATGATCACCGGCGACCAGGTGGCCATCGCCAAGGAGACCTGTCGGCAGTTGGGGCTGGGGCAGAACGTCCTCAACGCCGAACTCTTCCGCCAGACGCCCGCCACTCAGTTAAGCCAACTCGGCGCTCAAATCGAAGGCGCGGACGGCTTCGCCCAGGTGTTCCCGGAGGATAAATTCCATATTGTGGAAACCCTGCAAAAGCGGGGTTACATCGTCGCCATGACGGGGGACGGCGTCAACGACGCCCCGGCTTTAAAACAGGCCAGCGCCGGCATCGCCGTCCACGGAGCGACGGACGCGGCCCGGGCCGCGGCGGATATTGTTTTGCTCACGCCGGGGTTATCTGTGATCATCGACGCCATTGAACTGAGTCGGCAGATTTTCCTGCGGATGAATAGTTACTGTATTTACCGCGTGGTGGAGACCATTCGCATTTTGATCTTTATCACCCTGGCCATTTTTGTCTATGGAACCTACCCGGTGACGGTGATTATGCTCGTCCTGCTGGCGCTGATTAACGACGGCTCCATGGTGACCATCGCCTACGACAACACCACCATCCCGAAAACGCCCCAGCGCTGGAATATGCCCTATATTCTCAGTCTCGCTACGGTGATTGGACTGGTGGGAGTGATTGAAACCTTTTTACTTTATTACTACACGGAAATTTATCTGCGCTTACCCCACGAGCAGGTGCAAACCCTGATTTATCTCCACCTCGCCGTGGGCGGCATGATGACCATCTATGTCACTCGGGTGCAGGGCCCCTTCTGGTCGATTCCCCCGGCGCCGAAGATGCTGATGGCCACCGGCGCTTCCGTGGCCATTTCCACCGTTATGGCCTGTTTCGGGATTTTAATGACCGGGGTGGGGCCCATGTGGACGCTGGCCAGTTGGGGCTACGCCTTCCTCTGGTTCCTGATTTTCGACTGGGTCAAACTCTGGCTCTACCGTCTCCTCGATCCCCATCGGGTGGTGCTCCTCGGCTCCCGTTATCTCCGGCGCTGGCGCCAGTTGAAGCGTTAGGGGGCCTGCGGGCTAAGTCGCATGTCCCCCAGGGCTGAGGACGCCGATTCGCTCCGACTCGACGGCCTCTAATGACGAGGCCCTGACACCCGGCTTAACCGGCGCCGGTGGGTTTAAAGCTCAGGCGCTCCGCCTCCACGTCCACCAGGATGGTTTCGCCGGGTTTATAATCGCCCCGGAGAATGGCCTTGGCGATGGCGGTTTCTAAGTAGCGTTGGACGGCCCGCTTGATGGGTCGAGCGCCGTAAACCGGGTCGTAGCCGACTTCCGCAAGGAAATCCAGCGCCGCGTCGGTCAGTTTCAGCCCCAGTTTTTGCTCCGCTAAACGCTGGGCCAGATGTTGAACTTGGATTTCGATAATGGCCCGCAGTTGGGATTTTTGTAAGCCGTGGAAGATGATGGTTTCGTCCACCCGGTTCAGGAATTCAGGACGGAAGTTAGCCCGGAGAACCTCCATCACCCGACCCCGCATGGTCTCGTACTGGCTATCGTCCCCCGCTAGGTCGAGAATATACTGGGAGCCGAGGTTGCTGGTCATGATAATAATGGTGTTTTTAAAGTCCACCACATGACCCTGGGCGTCTGTTAACCGGCCGTCGTCCAGGATTTGCAACATGACGTTAAAGACGTCGGCGTGGGCCTTTTCAATCTCGTCAAAAAGAATGACGGAATAGGGCCGGCGCCGGATGGCCTCGGTTAACTGTCCCCCTTCCTCGTAGCCCACGTAGCCCGGAGGGGCGCCCATGAGACGGGAAACGGTGTGTTTTTCCATGTATTCCGACATATCGATCCGCACCATGGCGTCTTCAGTGTCGAATAAACTCTGGGCGAGGGTTTTCGCCAATTCCGTTTTGCCCACCCCCGTGGGGCCGAGGAAAATAAAGCTGGCGATGGGGCGCCGGGGGTCGGAGAGTCCGGCCCGAGAGCGTTGGATGGCTTCCGCCACGGCGGTGACGGCTTCTTCTTGGCCAATCACCCGGGCGTGGAGTTCGTCTTCCAAGTGCAGGAGTTTTTCCTTTTCCGATTCCACCAGTTTACTGATGGGAATACCCGTCCACTTGGCGATAATTTCGGCGATGTCGGATTCCAGTACTTCTTCCCGTAGGAGGGTGGAGCCGCTGGTCTGTTGCTCCGCCAGTTGGCGCTCCAGTTCCGTCACCTGCCGTTGCAGTTCCGTCAGTTGACCGTACTGTAATTCGGCGGCTTTATTGTAGTCGTAATCCAGTTGGGCCTGTTGGATTTCGAGGTTAACTTGGTTAATCCCTTCCTTCACCTGACGGATCTGGTCGATGACTTGTTTTTCCGATTGCCATTGGGCGTTCAGGTGGCTTTGCTCTTCTTTGAGATTCGCCAACTCTTTTTCCAGTTTTTCTAACCGTTCCTTAGAAGCGGGATCATTTTCCCGTTGTAGGGAAAGGCGCTCCATTTCCAGTTGGAGAATTTTCCGATCCACTTCGTCCAGTTCTTCCGGTTTAGACGTAATTTCCATTTTTAACTTGGCGGCGGCTTCGTCCACCAAATCAATGGCTTTGTCCGGTAAAAAACGGTCGCTAATGTAGCGATTGGAGAGCATAGCCGCGGCCACCAAAGCGCTGTCGGCGATTTTGACCCCGTGGTGGACTTCGTAGCGCTCTTTTAAACCCCGAAGAATGGAAATGGTGTCCACCACATTGGGTTCGTCTACAAAGACTTCCTGGAACCGGCGCTCCAGCGCCGCGTCTTTTTCGATGTATTTGCGGTACTCGTCCAGGGTGGTGGCGCCGATACAGCGCAGTTCTCCCCGGGCCAGCATCGGTTTTAATAAATTGCCCGCGTCCATGGCCCCTTGGGTGGCGCCGGCGCCGACGACGGTGTGGATCTCGTCAATGAAGAGGATAATACTGCCCTGGCTCTCGGTGACTTCCTTTAACACCGCTTTCAGGCGCTCTTCAAATTCCCCCCGGTATTTAGCGCCGGCAATCAGCGCCCCCATGTCCAGGGAAATGAGTTTACGGTCTTGTAAAGATTCCGGCACGTCTCGGTTAATAATCCGTTGGGCTAAACCTTCGGCGATGGCGGTTTTCCCCACCCCCGGCTCCCCGATTAAAACCGGGTTATTTTTAGTGCGGCGGGAAAGAATTTGAATGGTGCGGCGAATTTCTTCGTCCCGACCAATGACGGGATCCACCTTGCCCTGACGGGCCAGTTCCGTTAAATCCCGCCCGTATTTTTCCAGGGATTCGTATTTGCCTTCGGGGTTTTGATCCGTCACTTTTTGACTGCCTCGCACTTGTTGGATAATATCTTTCAGTTTGGCTTCCGTTAAGCCTAGCTCCTGGAAGAGCGCCTTGCCAAAACGGTCGTCCTGGGGATAGCTGAGGATAATGTGCTCAATGGAGATAAAGTCGTCGCCAAACTTTTGACGCGCTTTTTCCGCCCGGTCTAGGAGAGTGTCTAAACTGCGGCCCAGATAAACCGATTCGCTGGGAGCGCTGATTTTAGGTTGTCGGGCGATAAACTCGTCGGCCCGGTCCCGCAGGCGCTGGGGACTGAGGTTAGCTTTGCTAAAAATACTGGCGGCTAGGCCGTCCTGCTCCAGCAGGGCTTTGAACAAATGCTCGGATTCGATCTGCTGTTGGCGGTTCTGTTTGGCGATCTCCGGCGTTCGGGCCAGCGCCTCCCAGGCCTTTTCCGTAAATTGATTGGGGTTGGTGGGTTGCATAGAAGTTTGTATAGGTCGTTACTGTCCCTATTGTAAGGAGGCGACTCCCAAACCTCCTAGACGGTTTTTGCCCTTTCCCGGTCGGGTTTCCAGACTAGAGCGTTTTAACTGTCTCCTCCCCCCGGCGCTGGCTACTGTGCACACATGTGTATACACAAGTGTCAAAACCCCCTCCAACTCCCCCTTACCAAGGGGGAGAACCAGAAATCTTTATTCCCTCCCCTTGGCAAGGGGAGGGCTAGGGAGGGGTTCTTGATAAAATTTGGGAATTTATCACAGATACGTTATCGAAAATGATGTTGAAAACCCCACGCTTAAGCGTGGGGTTTTCAACACGAGGGGGTTTTAACCCCCCGTTTTGTTCACAAAATCCCATTCAAGTGTTAAGATTGGAACCGTCTTGGTTTTCAGGATGAAAAACTCCAACCAAAAACGTTCTGCCAAGACGCAGTACCTTAAAAACTGAAGATAGAGGGTTCAACCAAGAAACTATGAAGCCTTTGGTTGGTAAAATCTTCAAGGAAAAAACAAGTAAGTTCACAGCTATTA
>WGLZ01000017.1 GCA_016471375.1 Cyanobacteria bacterium RI_101 | reverse complement strand
TTCAGTCCATTCACGTGCTTTGGCTTGAGGAGAGTAAACTCATCTCCAATCTCACTGACTTTCATCTGCAAGTTTTAGCTTTACTCGGTTCTCCTTGCCAGAAATACTATTGTCTTCCATGAACCTGCGAAATGTAGGTTCGACAATTGTTACTTTAGATAGTGACTTTGATATTTATCGTCGTTATCGAAAAGAACCTTTTGAAAGAATCTATTTAGAACAATAAAAATTTGTCTTAAACTGACGCTTCTTTGGGGATCTAAGGGTGGGAAACCCTGACTGAGCAAGGTTTTCCCACTGACCCTCAAAAAGCTAACTATCCGCAATTCACAGAGCGCCGAAAAAACTAAGCTCCATTGGATTAGGCCCCAAAATTAGAGGGATGAGAAGGGGCCGGAGAGAAAACAGCGACCATAGCGTTGGTGGTCGGTTCGATCCAACGGACGAGAAAATTGGGTTGAACGCCTAAAAATAAAATAATGGCGCTTAAGACTAGGGCGGGCCAGAGTTCAGAAGGCAGAACTCGGGGATAATAGGCCCGTTGGTTGTCCAATTTGCCAAAGCAGGTGCGGTTTAACAAAATAACGAAATAGACCGCCGTTAAACCCGAGGCGAAAATGCAGAGCAAGGTGGGAATCGGCAAGGGCGAAAAACTGCCCTGGAAGACGATAAACTCCGCCGCAAAGCCCACCAGTCCGGGAATGCCGGCGCTGGCCATACCGGCGGCGATTAACAAGGCGCTGGTTAGGGGCAAGCCCCGCACGGGGTTCATCAGCCCGTTTAACACATTCAAATCCCGGGTGCCGGCCTTGCGTTCGACAATACCGACAAGATGGAAGAGCAGGGACAAAATTAAACCGTGACTGAGCATTTGGGCCACGGCGCCGAGGACGCTGAGGGGAGTTCCGGCCGCGGCCGCCACGAGAATATAGCCCATGTGGCCGATAGAGCTATAAGCCACCATCCGTTTAATATCTTTTTGGGCGATGGCCGCCAGGGCGCCGTAGAGGACGGAAACCGCGCCGATAATGGCTAATAGCGGCGCCAGTTGGGCCCAGGCGTCGGGAAAGAGTTGCAAGCCGAAACGAAGCAGACCGTAAGTTCCCAGTTTCGCTAAAATTCCTCCTAGTAAAATCGCCGTGGCCGGAGAAGCTTCTGTATAGGCGTCCGGCAACCAAGTATGGAGAGGAACCAGGGGGATTTTAATGCCAAAGCCCACCAAAATTAACCCTAGAAGCACAAATTGGGCTGTGGGCGTAAAGCCTTGGGTTAAGGCGAAACTATAGTCAAACTGCCCCGTTTCCGACAGCAAACCAATGCCTAAAAAGGCCGCTAGAACTAAGAGACCGGAAAAGGCGGTGAAGAGCAAGAACTTCATAGAGGCGTAGCCCCGTTTTTCTCCGCCCCAGATGGCGATCATTAAGTAAAAGGGGATTAACTCCAGTTCGTAGCAGATGATAAAGAGCAGTAAATTCTGGGCCATTAAAGCGCCGGAAATGCCGGCGTTAATTAGCAGAATGAGAGAATAGTAAAGCCGGGAGCGGTCGAGGTTGGGGCCGATGCTATAGATAGCGACGCCGGTTAGTAAGCCGTTGAGAATAATCAACGGCAGAGAGAGTCCGTCAACGGCGAGGGCGTAGTTTAAACCCAGTTGGGGAACCCAGGGCAAATAGATGGGGAACTGAAAGTCGGGGTTATGGAGATCAAATTTAAAGAGTAAGATCAAAGACCAAATTAGGGTTAAGACCGCAAATAGTTCGGTAATTTGCCGCAGAGTTTTGGCCTCCCATTGTTTAGGAGCAAAACCCACAATCAGCGCCCCTAGGGTCGGTAAAATTAAGAGTAGATTTAACATAGGAATAATAAATGAAAAGATTTTGGGCTTTAATCCCCCTACACTTCGGCAAGCTCAGTGGAACAATCCGCTTGTGTAAGGAGGACTTTGAAATCAACTTCCCCCCTTAGAAAGGTGGGTTAGGGAGGATCTAGTATGATTAGCTCAGCAGAGAAATCTTCCCAGTATCTAGATCATAATAAGCGCCGACAATTTTTAACTCTTTTTTGTCAACTAGCTCGCCTAAAACAGGCGATTTTCCTAGCTTTTCGACCTGATAAAGGACATTGCTTTTAATGGCGTTGTCCAATTTATTACCGCCGCTCATTTGTCGTGCCCGTTCCACGCCGACCTGGATGCTATCAATTAAACGGCCGATTTGTCCGGGGAACCGCCCCCCTTCAATGGCCGCCTTGACGGCGCCGCAACGGCTGTGACCGATGACCATCAACACCTTAGCGCCGAGAACCATAGAGCCAAATTCTAAACTGCCAATTTCCTCCGCCGTGGCGATATTGCCGGCGACGCGACAGACGAATAAATCGCCGATGCCTTGGTCAAAAACCATTTCTGCCGGAACCCGGGAATCGGCGCAACTGAGCACCGCCGCGAACGGGGCTTGGCTTTCCGCCACGGAGGTTAAACGAGCTTGATCTTGATTGGGATTGAGGCGCTTTTGACTGACAAAACGCTCGTTGCCCTTCATCAATTTTTCCAGCGCCTGGTCGGGACTCAGATCCCGATTGCTGGAGGTTTGGGCTTGGACAACGGGAGGATGGGCTAAATTTTGACCTAACACCGTCGCCATAAGACCGGCGCCGACAAAACCGCCGCCATACTGGATCAAACGGCGCCGATTGAGGGGAGAGAAAGTCATAATAATTACCTGAGATTAAAGTTTCAGTAAAGCTAGAAAAAATTATTGAGCAGTCGATAGGTCAGTAAGCCGACAATTAGGCTTAACCCTAAAACAATAGAGAGAACATAAAATTGGGTTTGACCCGTCGCATTATACTTTAATCCCTGACCGCTTACTAGGGTGGCTAAACCAATCAGATTAATCGCGCCGTCCACAACGGCGTTATCAAACCAGTCGATCAAGCGGGAAACGCCGTCCACCAGCGCCACCACCGTGACTTTATAGGTTTGGGCGGTGTAGAGGTCGTAGGCGAAGAAATTTTGCAGAGCGGGCAAAGGAAGCGTTAGGGGTTTAGCCACCCTAGGGTTAAGGTAAATGCCCGCGGAGGCTCCGACGCCCGCGGCGCTGGCCAGGGTTAAAGCGCCGACGAGAGGCAGGGAAATTTCTTCCCAGAGGGGAAGCAAGCCATTTGCTCCGAGCAACAAAGGCCCGTGGAGGGCGAAACCGGCGGTGATCGTCATCGGTAAGACCAACGCCCAGAGCGCCTCCGGGGAGCGGACGGTCATGGGTTTGGGTTGGCCGCCGAAGATAAGGCTAAATTCCCGCGCGACGTTAAAGGCCGTTAGAACGTTAACCAGCAGTAAAACCCCCAACAAAATCGGCTGACTTTGACTCCAAGCCGAGGCTAACTTGAGCCACGCCCAAAAGGAGCCGAAGGGCGGCAGGGCGATCAAGGAGGCGATCCCCGTCAAATAAACCAGACCGGAAATGGGGCGCCGACTCCAGAGTCCCCCGTATTGGGTTAAATCCTGGGTGACATTGTTTAAAATAATCCCCCCCACGCACATCACTAGGCAGGCCATGGCTAGGGTATAGGTAAAAATCAACTGTAACGCCGCGGCCGTTTCCCCCGTGGCCACCGCCATAAACACCAGTCCCATATAGGCGCTAACCACGTAGGAGAGGGAGCGTTTGATATCCACCTGGGCGATGGCGATTAGGGAGGCCCCCAGCGCCGTGGCGGCGCCGATGACCGCCATGACCGTTAAGGCGAGGGGAGAAAGGGCGAGAACCGGTTGCAGTTTGACCAACACCCAGGCGCCGGTGGAGACCACGAGGGTATTCCGCAAAATGGTGGCGGGAATGGGCCCCTCCATCGCTTCATCTAACCAAAGGTGGAGGGGAAACTGAGCGCATTTTCCCAAGGGGCCGGCGATTAACGCCAAACAAAGGAGCGTCGCTAGGGTCGGGTCTAACTGGGCCGTCTCTGCCCAGCGGGCCAGATCGTCGAAATTCCAACTCCCCGCCAGGGGCAACAGCGCCACCACCGCCATTAATAAGATCAAATCCCCCACCCGTTTGGTTAAAAAGGCGTCCCGAGCGCCGGTCACCACCAGGGATTGGTTAAACCAAAAGCCGATTAAGAGGTAAGTCCCCAGGGTGAGGATTTCCAAGACCACATAACTAAAGAAGAGGGAATTACACAAAACTAACGTGCAGAGTCCCGCCTCAAACAGCGCCATCAGGGCGAAAAAGCGGGCCCAGCCCCAATCCCGCTCCAGATAACCCACGGCGTAAATTTGGGCCATTAGGTTTAGTCCCGTGATTAACACCAGGGCGGCGCTGTTGAGGAAAGAGACCTGAATGTCAAAGCTAATGTTCAGCCCAGCCGCCGCCAGCCAAGGCCAGGAAAGGTTTAAGACCGGATGGCTCTGGCTATAGACCAGCGCCGCCAGACTATGGAGCAACCCCAGAAGCGTCATGGCGATACTGACGTAACCCGCGGGTCGGGGCCCCGTCTGCCGAATAAATCCCGGAGACCAGGGAACGGCTAACACGGCGCCGAGGAGGGCGTAGCAGGGCACAAGCCAAAGGGTATGACTGAGACTGGCGAGCATAGGGGGAAACCAAGCGGGGAAAGAAAAACCAGATCTAGCATAGACCGGAGTTGAATCCTAAGGCAATAAGGATTTGTTTAAGTGAATGATTAGTCTGGCTAAAGACGGCGCGGGTCAATTGCCTCGGCGCCGATCCCGTCGTCACCCCTCCCTAGCCCTCCCCTTGGCAAGGGGAGGGAACAAAGATTTCTGGTTCTCCCCCTTACCAAGGGGGAGTTAGAAGGGGTGTTGACACTTGTGTATACACCGTAGCCTTTGCAAGGGGGGAACCGTCCTTCAAAGACCCCCTTCTCAAAGGGGATTTAGGAGGAGGATCAAGCCCCAAACTGAGACTTTAACCACCAGCGGCTTTCTCCTAGGGATGTTACAAAATTTAAAGATCTGGAGAATTTTCCGGGAGAAATCCCGCGTCTAGGGTAAACTAGCCCGTAATCCTGACTTTATATCCACCTAAATCACGGAGAACACTCGGTTAAGGAGCCGATTATCAATGTCCCACAGTGTAAAAATCTACGATACCTGCATCGGTTGCACCCAGTGCGTCCGCGCCTGCCCCCTAGACGTTCTGGAGATGGTTCCCTGGGATGGCTGTAAGGCCGCTCAGATCGCCTCCTCCCCCCGGACGGAAGACTGCGTCGGTTGTAAACGCTGCGAAACGGCTTGTCCTACGGACTTCCTCAGCATCCGCGTTTATCTCGGCGCTGAAACCACCCGTAGTATGGGTCTGGCCTACTAAATACCGAGGGATTTTCCCTGTTTTGATTTCTCTTTATTAAATTCCCCCCAACCCTGGGGGGAACAAAACTTTTTTATGAGTGCGATCGGCGCCGGCAAGACACGGCAATTAAGCGCCCCATGGGGAGATGACGATGGCAACCAAACCGAACATCCTGTTTATCCTCGTAGACCAGATGAGGATGCCCCCCAGCCAACCCAACCTAACCGCCAAGTTGGCGGCGCTGAATCAGGTCTTGAGCTTCGATCCCCAGATGAAGGATGATAATCCGTTCCTTCCCTTCTTCCCGGCCTTCCGTCGTTTACGCCGCCATGGCGTCCGCCTACCCCGGCACCACATCGCTTCCTCCGCGTGCGTTCCAAGTCGGGCCACGTTGTTTACAGGTCAATATCCGAGCCGGCACCTAGTCACGCAGACGGCGGGTATGTTCAAGCAGGATTACGACCCCGGCTTTCCTTGGCTACCCAACAATCAGGTTCCCACCATCGGGGATTGGTTTCGGGCGGCGGGCTATTCCACCCACTTTTTCGGTCGCCACGACTTCACGACGCCCCCCGCTCCCAGCCTTGAGGAGTGGGGTTTCAGCGACTGGTCTAGCTCTTGGCCCAGTAGCCAGGGCGGCGGGAGCGGTAACTTAGGCGTCTTTCGCGACATCGGTTTTGTCGATGTGATGAATACCTTTTTCAATCGCAAGGCCCTCGGATTCGAGGCCAATGTTAGAAGCGTCTACAACAACACGAACGCCACCTCGGAACAGACCCCTTGGTTCGCTGTGGCTTCATTCGTGAACCCCCATGACATTACGGGATGGCCGCTTCCCTGGCTCGGAGGAGTACAGCCTTTGCCGGCCACGGATAACGAACACGCTCAAGACGACGTTTTTCAGCGCATTGGCGCCTTGCTCCAGGCCCCTGCCCAGATCCCGGATCGGCGGGACAGGAGCGCCGCCCCCACCGGGGGAACTTACCAAGTGTGGCTGAATCCCGACGGCTTCCCCCAAGATAACGGCGCGCTTGCGCCGAACTGGAACAGTGATCTTTCGACCAAGCCCACCTGTCAGTACGAGGCGTCTTTTAAGATCAGTCAGGGATTTCTGTCCCAGTGGCCCTCCCAGCTTTGGCAAGCGGCGCCGCTCCCTTATAAATCTGCTGTTCGCCCCCAAGATTGGTTGCTGGCCCATTTACAAATCTATATCTACTACCATTACCTGCTCAATCTCTCCATGGACAAAGTCCTGGCCAATCTTGAACAAAATGGCCTGCTAGACAACACAATTATTATCTTTACCTCCGACCATGGCGAAATGGGGGGCGCCCATGGCGGTCAGATCGAGAAATGGCATAACGCCTATCGGGAGTCGATCCATGTGCCATTGATTGTATCGAGTCCCCTGGTTAACCCCGAGCCTGACCAGATCCGCGATATCGACCTTGTTACCAGTCACATTGACCTGGCCCCCACTCTTCTGGGATTGGCGGGCTACCACAAGTCAGAACAATCGTTGCTTCAATCTCTTATTCTCGGCCATGAGGTCTACGAGTTACCCGGTCGCGACCTCAGCTTGGCGATCCAGGGAGCGCCGACCTCACAGTGTGCCGATGAGAGGCCGGGCGTTCTATTCGTGACCCAGGATAACATCACTTTGCCGACGGATCGCTCCAATTTACCCGCTACATTTACGGCTTTTCTCCAGATCGTCAAGGACGCTATCGCCCAGGGCAAACAGGAGACGACGGAGGGCCCCATCGTCCAACCCAATCATGTGTATGCCTATTGTGAAGAGTCATGGAAGCTGGCCCGATACATCGACGGACGACGGGCCGACGCCTCTCCCCCCGCTCCGAAGGACTTTGAGCCTGACCAGTGGGAGCTTTATTGCCTCGCCGAAGATCCTGACGAAAATATCAATTTGGTGACCTGGCGCGATGGAGAACCCGTCCTAGCGCCGAATCGAGTCCCCGAAAGCTGGAATCTGACCGAACAAGACATTGCGGCGCAACTGAACCGGCTCCGTCAGGCCCTTGCTGACGCCATGGCCCGTGTCGGTTATGCTCCCAACGGCGGCCCCGCTAGGAAACAGGAGCAATCTTCTGAGCGGATATTCGCACAACACGATTTCAATGCGCCTTAGCAAGAGCGACGGCAACACGCCAAATTGACAAAGCCCGCCGAAACCTTTATTGCTCCGTTCCCTGTTGAACAGTTACCCGCAATCTCAGCGCCAAAGCCAGGCGAGATTGAGGGTAAAGCCGGGTAAAATAGCTTCCCCGGAAAGTTCCGCGGGTTCTGCTAATATCTCTACCGCTTGGTCGGGGCGGTAAATTTCCACTTGTTTCACCTGGGGGTCGATCAGCCAACCCAGCCGCAGGCCAGAGGCTAAAAACTCCGCCATTTTCTCCCGCGTTAACGGCGCTCGGTCGCTGGGGGAGAGGAGTTCAATCACAAAATCGGGACAGAGGGGCGGGAATCGGCGCCGTTCCTCTGGGGTCAACCCGTTCCAACGCTCCGCCTGAATCCAGGCGACGTCGGGGGAGCGGTCGCCGCCCTGGGGCAGTCGAAAACAGGTGGAGGAATCAAAGACAACCCCCAGTCCGGCGCTTTCATTCCAAGTAACGAGACGGGTAATTAAAAGCGCGTTAGCGCGGCCGGTTTCGCCGCCGGTGGGGGGCATGATTAATAATTCTCCTTCGGCGCTCCGCTCTAGGTTTAGGTCTGGGTTGGTTTGGCAAAGTTGGAAGAATTGCTCGCTATCCCAGTTCAGCGCCGGGGGGATTTTTAGAGTGGTGGTCATGGTGTGGGGAGTGGGGGGAGGAGGGGTTAGGCGCGGATGTAGTCGTAAACGCCGACGTATTTTTCGCCGGGGTGCTTCCAGGAGTTGTCGTACTCCATACCCTGTAGCGCCAATTGTCGGAAGACCTGGGGTTCTTTTTGATAGAGTTCTAAAGCCCGACCGAGGGCGGATTCCAGCGCCGGTTCGTCGTTTTGGTAGAAGACGAAGCCGTTGCGCTCTTCCGGCAACCGCTCGGAGTCGTAGTCCCAATCGAAGACGGTGTTGACTAAACCGCCCACGCCCCGGACAACGGGCACGGTTCCGTAACGGAGACCAATCATTTGCGTTAAGCCACAGGGTTCGTAGTTGCTGGGAACGACGATCATGTCGGCGCTGGCGTAGATTAGGTGGGCAAGCTCTTCGTTAAAGCCTAGCTCTAGATGAACATTAGGATTGGTCGTTAAATGTTGTTTTTCATGCCAGAACCATTGGTTAATGCCCATTTCTGTAGCGGAGCCAAGGAGAACAAATTGAGCGCCGTGGTTGAGGCAGTAATAAATAGCGTGATGAACGAGATGGACGCCTTTTTGGCTATCCAAGCGCCCGATGAAACAAACTAGGGGTTGATCGTTGTCTTTTAATCCTAAACGCTCCCGCAAAGCCGCTTTATTTTTCGCTTTTTCCTCAAAGGTTTCGGCGCTGAAGTGATGGGGAATGAGGGGATCGATTTCGGGGTTCCAAACTTCGTAATCAATGCCGTTTAAAATACCGCCGAATTTAGCTTGATGAATTTCTAGAATCCGTTGCAACCCGCAACCCACATCGCTAAAGCGGGCTTCCCAAGCGTGGTGAGGGGAAACGGTGTTGACAAAGTTGGCGTAAACAATGCCGCCTTTCATTAAATTAATGGCGCCGTAGTGAACGTCGTCTTGAAGTCGGTTCGGTTGATAGTAATAGGCTTCGTTATTTAATCCGGTGCCCCGCAAAACGTCGATCCCCCCCAGCCCCTGATGTTTAAAGTTATGGATGGTGTAGCAGATCCGTTGGCGCTCCATGCCGTGGTAGCCGTAAATTTCGTAGAGTAAGACCGGAATTAAACCCGTTTGCCAGTCGTGGCAGTGGATCACGTCGGGGCGCTTATTACTGCGGTGTAAAAATTCGATGGCCGCTTTACTAAAAAAGGCGAAGCGCATGACGTCGTCCAGCGCCCCATAATAATGACCGCGGTTAAAGTAATTTTCCGGGGAATGGGGTTGTATGAAGAAACAGAGGCGCCCGTGCACCCAACCGCAAAAGACGGAACAATGCACGGCTTCCCCATTCCAAGGCACGTAGAGATCCCGGTAGGCGTCGTGGAGTCCCCAGATCTGGTCGTAGCGCATGCAGTCGTACATAGGCAGAATTAACTCGACGCAATGCCCCCGCAGTTCTAACTCTCGGCTCAGCCCGTAAATGACGTCCCCCAACCCTCCGGCTTTAATCACTGGGGCGCATTCCGAGGCAATCTGGACAATATACATAAAAACTCCTAACGATGGCTAAAGAAAAAGAATTTATTAAGGGAGAGGGCAGAGCCAGCTAAATTTTCCTAACCCTAACATGGGCCACGCCCTTGTAACCCGTATCTAAATTGAAATCCAAAGTTTCCAGTCCCCCTCCCCAGACCTACGGTGTACACAAGTCTTGACTAAAGACCTGAATTTTGGATTTGATCCCCCTAAATCCCCCTTTACAAGGGGGACTTTGAAGGCTAGTTCCCCCCTTTCCAAGGGGGGTTAGGGGGGATCGTGACACTTGTGTGTACATGGTAACTTTTCAGAGTGACTTTAGTCCTTCAGTATAAATAAAAATGAGCTTTAATATTAACATATGCCGAAAAGCGCCCGTTGTCGAGCCAGGGAGTCCTCAAAATCCACCAGGGGACGGGGATAATCCCGGCCTAGTTTAATGTCAAACCGGGACTGCTCCCCTTGGGTTAGTTTCCCTGGCTCATGGATCTTATCCCCCGCCAGCGCCGCTAATTCCGGGAGCCAATGGCGGAGATAGTCCCCCTGGGGGTCGTAGTCGCGGGATTGTTTAGCGATATTAAAGTAGCGAAACTCCCGCCGGTCGTTCCCCACCCCGGCGACGTAGTTCCAGTTGCCCCAGTTGCTACAGACGTCGTAGTCGATCAGCCATGACTCAAACCACTCCGCCCCTAGGCGCCAATCGAGACCGAGATTTTTCGTCAGGAAACTGGCGACATTCTGCCGCCCGCGGTTGGACATAAAGCCGGTGAGGCGCAATTCCCGCAGGTTGGCGTCCACGAGGGGATAGCCGGTCCGCCCCTCGCTCCAGCGCCGAAAGAGATCCCAATCCCGACTCCAGGGCAAGGTTAAACCCCGCAATCCCGAAGGGTAAAACAGCCGAGCGCCGTATTTCTGGGCGACAAAGTAGAAAAAGTCCCGCCAGAGCAGTTCAAAAAAGAGCCAGTAGGTAGAGTCATTTTTAACCCGTTCTGCTTCATAGCGCCGGATTTCGCCGTAAAGCCACCGGGGGGAGAGGCAACCCAGGGCTAACCAAGGGGAGAATTTGGAGGAATAATCGGCGCCGAGGAGACCGTTGCGGGTTTCTTTATAGGTTCTCAGACAATCTCGCTCCCAAAGATAGGCGCTGACCCTAGCTTTTCCCGCCGTTTCGCCGCCCTGAAAAGGTAAAACGGCCCGGGGATCGGCGTCGAGAAAAGTCAGGTTAAAATTCTCCGGCGCCGGCAGATCCCCCGGCTCTAGGTCGGGACAGGGCGGCAGATTAGCTGGAACCGGGTAGGGCGCTCGGACAGGAACCGGCGCTAGCTTTTTTTTTCGGCTTCCTTCCCCTTCCACCCGGCGTCGGAATTGGGTAAAGAGGTCGGGGAGTTCCGCCGGAGGGAAGGGCAAATCCTCGGGATGGAGCAGGGAGGTTCCCCAGTAGCCCTGAAGGTTAACTTTGAGGGTTGAAAGTTTTTCCGCCAGCGCCGTTTCCGCGGCCAATTCCTCCGGGGTGACGGCTTGGTAGTAGTAAAAATCGGTAATCCCTAGGGTTTGGGCCAATTCGGGAATCACGTCTTCCGGGCGCCCCGTCCGTAGGATCAACTCGCTTCCCAGAGTTCGTAAACTTTGTCGCAGATCCGTCACCGCTTCCCAAAGAAAACGGGCCCGCCAAGCGCCGGTTTTGGGAAACCCAAAGGAGGTCTCACCAAAGTGACGGGGATCGAAGCAGTAAAGGGGAATTAACCGCCCACACTCCCCGGCGGCCCGGTGGAGGGGTTCGTGATCCGCCAGGCGTAAATCTTGGCGAAACCAAACTAAACCGAGGGCGGGGGGAGAAACGGGCATAATGTTGAAATTAAACATCTTTCACCGACAAGGAGGCGCCGGCCTGTGGCCTATTGGTTATTTCAAGGCAACCCCAAGTACTATCGCATCCTCGACGCCATCGCCGAGCAAGAGGAAATGCCCTGGCTCGTGACCCGCTACGGCAAGGAGATGAGCGCCGGAGACGGGGTTTTGGTCTGGTTAGCCGGGCCGGAGGCGGGGATTTACGCCATTGCCGAGATTAGCGAAGCGCCGCAAGTGTTAACGACCTTTCCCGACCAAAATTACTGGCTCAGTCCCCAGGACAGCAAACCCGAGAAACCGAGGGCGATCCTCCGGTTTCAGCGGAAACTGTTGGGACAACCCCTGCGGCGGGCCGACCTGAAACAGGATCAGATTTTGAAAACTCTACTGGTTCTCAAGGCGCCCAACAGCACCAATTTTCGCGTCACCCCGGAACAATGGCAACGGGTTTACGCCCTCAAGGGTTAATCCCGAATCAGATGGAGATCCCGTTGGGGGTAGGGAATGGAAACGCCCTCGGCTTTAAAGCGCCGCCAAATCTGACGCGACAGATCGCTTTTAACCCCGAGGCGAGTGGTGGGGTCGGCGAGGGAAAAGTTGAGGGTGTAGTTAATTGCGGAGTCGGCGAATTCGCTGAGGAAGGCCGACGGCGCCGGGACGGTCAAAACCTTGGGGTGACTATGGGCAATCTCTAAGAGAAGCGCGATGACTTGGTCGGGATCGCAGTCGTAACCGGCGCCGACGGCGAGGGAATAACGAATCAAACGGTCGCTCCCGGTGTAGGTGGTGACATTGGTGGTAAAAAAAGTTTGGTTGGGAATAATTTTTTCGGAATTATCGCCTAAAATTTTAACGGTTGTCGCCCGCATATTTAGGGTTTGCACAATCCCCAGCTTACCCTCGACGTCAATCAAATCTCCGGGCTTTAAAGAGCGCTCGAATAAAAGAATAATCCCGCTAATAAAATTACTAAACACTTCCTTCAAGCCAAAACCAACTCCCACGGATAATCCCCCGGTAATGGCGGCAAAAGCGGTGGGATTCACTCCGATATAACCAAAAATGACCACCACGCCCAGTCCGATCAAAAAGTAGCGACTGAGAATTAAAGCCGCTCGTAGGGAACTGTTATCCCCTTGCTTGAAGGATTCCAGAATATAGAGCGATAAATCCTGGAAAAAACTAATAAACGAACACCAAATATATAAACCAACGGTGCTGATAATTAAAGCGCCGAGGGTCAAAGGCGCGCCGAATAACTCAACGAGCTTGACCTGGGTTAAGTAGGGCAACTCAAAAATTAAATTTGCAAACTGAGTCAAACCGAACAGTAAGAAAACCGGTAAAAAAAAGCTTCTTTCATGGCTTCTTACTTGCTGGACTGGCAAAAAAAGCAGTAGAACAAAAACAAAAACCTTATAAACAAAATAGATAAGATAAATCTCTAGCGCGGTTCCCAAGAATGCGGAGGGCCAGCCCTGTTGTTGCCAGTAAAGTTGCAGTAAAAATGTTGCAATAATATTCCAAAGAGCAAACCAAAGAACAGGAAAACAGAAGCATAAATAATGTTTGAGAGAAAAGGGTTGGGAGAGCGGTAAAATTTCTTGGTATTGAGGAAAACGCTTTACTAGCCAACGGCGCCAAATTCGAGAGCTGATTAAACTCAGAAGCCAGCTTAGGGCCAAGATAAACAGTTGACTTTGAACGGAGGATCTTTCTAAGAAAATGACGACTTTTTCCAGTTGTTCCCACAAAAAAGAGAGGGGATAAAGTTCGGCGCTGTTCATCGCAAAATTAGGGTGAAGGTGGCTGTGGTTGAGAGTGCTGAAGGATTAAATTTCTTAACGTTTCCCCCGCCTGTCGAGGGGAGAGAGAACCGGCAATCACCTGTTGATAAAGGAGTTCCGCTTCTTCGGAAAAGCCTAGAGTCGTTCCTAGTTTTTCTAGAGGAATGGCGATGGCGGATTGGGATTGACGCATTAAAATCGCTTCGGTGGCGTATAAATTGGCGTTGAGTTTGAGCTTTAGATCTGGGGGAATAAATCCCTCTAGCTCCTGAACCCGTTGACGCACTTGTTCCGGGTTGACGGCAAACTGGGCGAAGTCTAGGGCGATTTTCTCCTGTTGGGCGTTGGGCGTTTTCCCCACCGCTAAAACCTTGGTGTAGAGCAGAGGGCCGGCTTGCCGACCCAGATGGCGGGGCAGAAGAGCGATCCCGAACTCTTGCTTCCCCAACGACTGTTGCAATTCGGCGATATAGGAGGCGTCGCAAATCAAGTAGGTGAGGCGGCGCTCTCGAAACGCCTGTA
Source organism: Cyanobacteria bacterium RI_101 (assembly GCA_016471375.1). Taxonomy (GTDB): domain Bacteria; phylum Cyanobacteriota; class Cyanobacteriia; order Cyanobacteriales; family Microcystaceae; genus Synechocystis. The sequence continues at coordinate 11,719 of WGLZ01000017.1, read as the reverse complement.
ACAGCGCCGATTCGTCCGCTTCTAGAAAGACATTGGGTTGGGTTTTCGCCCGTAACAGCCAACTGAGCCAGAGACTCCAGGCGCCCCGGCGGATAGCGAAATCCCCCCCCGCGTCGAAAATATGGGGGGTGAAATAGGAGAGTCCCCAAAAGGTGTTTAAAAAACTGGAGGGAATGCCGACGGAATAACCCTGACCGGCCTGAAGCGAAAGTTCGTCTAGGGTAGCCGCGGGAAGTTTCTCCCCGAGCTTGGCTCGGTTATAACAAAGCACCTGAGTCAAAACCGCTACGGGAAAGCCGTAAATTTTTCCCCGGTAGGTGACCTGGGACAGCGCCGCGGGCAGGTAGTTCTCAAATTGCGGCGGCGGGGTAATGGGGCTGACGGCGTCCGCTTCGATTAAATCCAAGAGGGAGGCGTAGTTGGTCAAGGTTAAATTGGGCGCCAGACCCCCTCGGGTGTTCTCAATGATTGTCTTGATTAATCGGTTTTCGGGGATAGTTTCCAGCACAATTTTGACCCGGGGATGGAGATCTTCGTAGGCGCCGACCAGCCGCCGGATACTGTTGAACGCTTGAATCCGTTCCCCGTGCCAGATTAGGATTTTTCCCCGCAAGTTGGAATCGGGAACCAAACTCGGCAGAGCGCCCTCAATCTCGTAATTAATCCGGTCTTCTAGGGAGGGCAGTTTGGGAATCCCCAACACCAATAATCCCCCCGTCATCGCCAGGGACAAAAGACCGAGGGCCGCGGATTTCGGCGCTAGACGGCATCGGCGCCGCCCCTCCTGATAGATTGTTCTCAACCAGGCTAATTTGTCCATTTAATTCAGTTATCAGTTATGGCAGTCTTAGTGGATTTGTAGATGAATATCTCTTCGATCCGGGAGGGATTTACCACCCCGCCCCTCCACGGGAGGGGAATCGTCGCGGTAACTTGCCTGTGGAAAAATCCCCTCCTTTGGAGGGGTGGCGGGCGTAGCCTGACGGGGGGGTCAAACCATGAGATGTGGGGGGGGATAACCATGGGATTACGTTTACTACCCATTTAGTCCTGCTATATCCTGAGCGTAGCCGAAGCCCGGATCTGATTAGTTCCCCTCTTTCCTCTTAGACTAAAGCCTATTGGCAAGGAATTTCAGCGCCGGTTAGCATGAGGGTTAAGTTTTTTAAGTAAACCATGGTTTCTCCCCTGAGCTGGTCAGATCTGCAAGCCCTCGCCACCTTCGCCCCGGATCGGGTTCAAGGCCCCGCTAACGCCCAGGCGACTCTGCGCCTCTTTGGCCAACCGGAAGCCGCGGTTCGGGCGACCCTCTACCGAGATAACCACGCCTGGTGCCCCTACTGCCAAAAGGTTTGGATTTGGCTCGAAGAAAAGCGCATTCCCTACCGGATCGCTAAGGTGACCATGTTTTGCTACGGGGAAAAGGAAAGCTGGTATAAGCGCAAAGTTCCCTCCGGCATGTTGCCGGCGCTGGAATTGGACGGACGTCTGATCACCGAGAGCGACGTTATTTTAGGGGCGCTTGAGCAAACTTTTGGCCCCTTAAGTCGGAGTTTGACCGATCCCCAGGTTCTCGCCCTCCGGCGCCTAGAGCGGGACTTATTTCGGGCTTGGTGCGGTTGGCTCTGTCGGCCCAGTCGCTCGGAGAAAGAGGAAAATTTTTACCGAGACCAGTTTTTGACCCAAGTCGAACGGGTGGAACAGGCCCTCGCTCAAACCCCCGGCCCCTATTTTCTAGAAGACTTCGGCGCCGCTGATGTGGTTTTCATTCCCTACGTCGAGCGCATGAACGCCAGCCTTTACTATTACAAAGGCTACTCTCTGCGGGAAGCCAATCCCCGCCTCGGCGCTTGGTTCGACGCTTTGGAAACCCGCGCTGTTTATCGGGGCACCCAATCGGATTTTCACACCCACGTCCACGATTTGCCGCCCCAGATGGGGGGCTGTTGGAGCAATGGAACGGCCCAAAGTCAGATTAACCAACAACGGGTGGATCAGGGCCCCTGGGAAGATCTGCCGGAGGCGGGTTACCCCGAGCCGGAAACCTCCCGGACGGAAGCGTTAACCCGAGTGTTAAAACATCGAGAAACTTTAATTCAGGTTAACCCTGTCGCCGGCGCCGACTTTGAACGGGCCCTCCGGTGCGCGCTGACCCACTTAATCGCAGGGGACCTCTGCCCGCCTCCCCCCGGTAGCGACGGCGCTCTCCGCTATCTCCGAGACCGGATTAGCGTTCCCAGGGATATGTCTCTCTACGCCGCCCGGCGCCTGCGGGAATCTTTAGAATTAACCGCCGCCCTAGCGGGAGACCAACCGGGGCCGCCCATTCCCAGCCAACACCGTCGGGATCAAAATCCGGCGCCCTTCGCTCGGAGTCGCGGATGAGTCTCCAAATCCAAGTTTTGGAGCCGGAGGGCATTTTTGACAGTCTCCAGGCCGCCCGATTCTGTCAGGATGTGGAGCAATTGTTGAGTCGTAAAGTCGATGTGATTGTGGTGGATTTTCGCCATGTCGCCCTCATGGATAGCTCCGGCCTCGGCGCGCTGACCCAAGCGCTGAAGATGGTTCAGGAAAATCGGGCCCAGCTTCTCCTCTGCTCCTTTAACCCCCAAGTCCAGACCTTTTTTGAACTGACGGGCATGGATCGGGTCTTTGAAATTTTGGAAGGTCGGGAAGAACTGGAGCATCAAATTTTCCCCCAGTTTTCCTAATCCTTCGCCGGCGCCGCGAGGGAGACTGCCCCATAACCTACAATGAACAGAAAACCCATACCGTCAGAGCGCCGATGAGTTCGCTGATTTTTCTTGAGGGTCGGGGGTTGCCGCTCCGGGGCAACGACATCGACACCGACCGTATTATTCCCGCCCGTTTTTTGCGTTGCGTCACCTTTGACGGACTGGGAGAACAAGTCTTTGCCGACGACCGCTCGGCCTTGGGAGGCAAACATCCCTTTGACCTGCCCCAGTATCAGGGCGCGACGCTCTTGGTGGCGAACGGCAACTTTGGATGCGGCTCCAGTCGGGAACACGCCCCCCAGGCAATTCTGAAATGGGGGATTCAGGCCTTGATTGGGGAAAGTTTCGCCGAAATTTTTCAGGGCAATTGCCTCGCCAACGGTCTGCCCTGCGTCACGGCGGCGCCGGAAGTCGTTCAACGCTTGCAAACGGCGCTCGAAGCCTATCCCAGTAGCCCATTAAAGCTCAGTCTTCAGGACTTGACCGTCAGTTTTAAGGGTGAAACCTGGCCGGTTAATCTGCCGGAGAGCGCCCGGCAAATGCTCCTCAGCGGCGCCTGGGACAGTTGCGCCCAGTTGTCCCATAACCCCCAAGCCATTGCGGAAACCGCCCGGCGCCTACCTTACCTCGCCTGGGGCGCCGCCTAGTTTGAAAAGGTTTGGCAAGCTCCCCTAGCCCCCCAATTCTGGGGGGAACCGGACTCAAAGTCCCCCAAAGTTGGGGAATTTAGGGAGCAAGTTAACCTTTACTAAACATCCTCAATTTATGGAGATCGAGCAACTCATCTGGGAATACGGCCAGGGACGGCGAGATTTTAGCCGTTTGGAGTTGCAACACGCTAGCGTTATTCAAGAAAATCTGGACGAAAGCGATCTCAGCCGCTCTAACCTCGAATGGGCCAACCTCAGCGGCGTCAGTCTCTGTCGGGCCAAACTCAACTACTGCGACCTCTCCCACGCCTGTTTAATGAGCGCTCGCTTTGGGGAGAGTCAACTCGTTGGCGCCGATCTCAGTCACTGCGACCTCAGTTGGGTGGATTTTAGCGGCGCCCAGATGGCGGGGGCCAATTTATCCGAGGCGACCCTCAAGCAAACCCGACTCTTTAACGCCAATCTCCGGGGCGCCCTCCTCAGCGGCGCGACCTTGCAGGGGGTGGATCTCTCCGGCGCCAACCTCAGTCGGGCGGATTTAACCGGCGCCGACCTCTCGGGGGTGGATCTCTCCGGCGCCAACCTCAGTCGAGCGGATCTAACCGGCGCCGATCTGCGGGGAGCGACCTTAACCAACGTCAATTTGTACAAAGCCGACCTGAATCAGAGTCAACTCCGCAATAGCGACCTGGAGGGAACCTTTTTTCAAGGCGCTAACCTGAGTCGAGCCAACCTCAAGGGCGCCAATCTGGCCCGGGCCATTATGAAAGAGGTCAACCTGAGTTTGATTAACCTTTCGGAAATCAACCTGCGGGCTATCACCCTCTCCAATCGGATCAATCTCACCGGCGCTTGCCTCAAGGGCGCGATTCTTCAAGGGGCCGTCCTCAAAAACGCCAATTTAGACTACGCCGTTCTCCAGCGCGCCGTCATGGTCAATGTCAATCTCCAGAGCGCCAACCTCATCGACGCTTCCCTCCGCGGAGCGGATCTCCGCAACGCCAACTTTCGCAATAGCCACATTAGCAGTATTAATCTGAGCGAAACCATCATGCCCGACGGTAGCGTCCATCCCTAGGGCCTAGGGGGAATTTTAGGGTACACTCTACACCGAACCCTCTCTGATTGCCGCCCCGCCATGCTAGGAGAACAATATTATCTGATCGCCTTTTTCCTGGCTCTCGTCGTTGTTTGGTGGCTAACGCCCATTGTTAAGCGCCTGGGTCTCAAAGCGGGCTATGTGGATAAGCCTAACGAACGGAAAATGCACCAGCGGCCCATGGTGCGGCTAGGGGGCGTGGCGATTTTCGCCGGTAGTTTAGTGGCGCTGTTAACGGTTTGGGGTTTAGGCGGCTTTGGCTTACTGCCCACCCCCAAGGAATGGGAAGTCTGGGGCGTGGCGCTGGGAGGCGTCGCCTTTTTTAGCATCGGCTTAATCGACGATCTGCTGAACCTCAGCGCCGTCTCCCGCCTCGTCGCCCAGATTGGCGTGGCGGCGCTGGTCTGGAGCATGGGCGTGCGGATTGAGTTTTTGACTCTGCCCTTTTTTGATCTCATCCATCTGCATTGGCTCAGCTTGCCCATCACTATCCTCTGGCTCGTGGGCATGGCCAACGCGATTAACTGGATCGACGGCCTCGACGGTCTAGCCGCGGGCGTCTGCGGTATTTCCGCGGTGGTGCTTTTCGTCCTCTCCCTCTTCATGGAGCAATCGGCGGCGGCGCTGATCGCGGCGGCGCTGGCGGGCGGCTCCTTAGGCTTTTTACGCTACAACTTTAACCCGGCCCAAATTTTTATGGGGGACGGCGGCGCTTACTTCATGGGTTTTACCCTAGCGGGGGTGGCCATCATCGGTTTAGTCAAGGTGGCCGCGGTGACCACCGTGGCGGTGACGGCGGTGCTTTTGCCTTACCTGGTCCTAGCGGTGCCGATTTTAGATATGTCCGTGGTGATTATCTCCCGCATCCTCAAGGGCAAATCTCCCTTCGCGGCGGATAAGGGGCACCTCCACCACCGTCTCATTAAAGCGGGCATCTCCCATCGGTTAACGGTGCTGTTTATCTACGCCCTCACCCTCTGGGCCGGCAGTCTCGCCCTCGGTTTTTCCAATATTCCCAGCGGTTGGGGCTTCGCCATCGGCGCCACCCTGCTCCTGATTTACCTGGGTTGGCAGGTCTGGTGTAATAGCCGCAAAGTCGAGGAATAGAGCGCCGAGTCAGGAAACGCCGACAAAATATTAAGAAAAAACAAAGTTTACTACCTAGATTCGCTACACTAAGGGGAAACGGCCTTCCAGTCTAGGGGGGAAATCCCTAAAAATACCTAGAATCCTCCGGGAATTTCTTCGCTAGGCTAAAAGGTAAGGTAAACAAGACGAATTCGCCCGGTTGCCTATCGTTCTCCTTTCCTCTACGAGGCTTTTAGTCATGTCATCCTTTGCTTTTCCCCTTTTCCTTCAATCCAGCGGCGCCCTCTTCGCCTTCTTCATGCTGATCATCCTCTTGGCTTAGGGTATTCCCGGTCATGCCGCTATCTCCCGAGCAACTACGAGACTTTCACGTTAGCTTGATCTTGGCCCCTAGCCCCGACCCCCCGCCCCACCTCCATCAGCTCCTCAATCGTCAGTGGCGTAAAGCGGAGAAAATTCTCCTCCAAATCGCCGAGCGTTGTCAGTATTGGAACCCTCAAGGATTCTCCGTCTATGTGGCGGCGACTCCGGTTTACGAATATCACGATTTGACTCCGTCTCAGCTGGAGCAGATTTTTGGACAGGGTTACGGCCCTCCCAAGATTGACCTATTGGCAAGTTTAGAACGGGTTTTACAAGACTTTTTCTATCGGCGCGCTCACCCCCAAAACGCTTACCGCGGAGAAATTGTTGTGGCGATTTTGGATCAAGAGCCTAAACATCGCCAAAAGTTAATTCGCTTATTGGTAGACGCGTCTCTCCGTCTTAAGGAAGAGCATGAATTAGGGGTTTTATTCGCCCAAATTGGGGAGGACATTTTAACCAAAGGCTTTCTCCACGCCCTCGACAACGACCTGCACCGGGCCGGCGCTCGTCACGACATTGTGGACGCCCGGCAATTGCTAGACCTGAAACCCGATTCCATTGATCAATTTCTACTGAACGCCTTGTTGGATTAGCCACAAGCCATAGAGTCCGACGGCAGGACAAGCGGATCTTCTGTTCTCTTTTTCGGTCGGAAAGTTCAAGATTTGTTACAGATCTTGACAAATTCCCGAGATAGAGGAGACACAGTGATAGGATTCCCTAAAATACCCTTGTAATTTTCATTAATCCTCCTATGACAGAACTTTCTGGACAACCTCCTAAGTTCGGGGGTAGCACTGGCGGCCTGCTTTCCAAAGCCGACCGGGAAGAAAAGTATGCTATCACCTGGACCAGCTCCGCCGAACAAGTGTTTGAAATGCCCACGGGCGGCGCCGCCATTATGAACGAAGGGGAAAACCTTCTTTATCTGGCTCGCAAAGAACAATGTTTGGCGCTGGGCACCCAGTTACGAACCAAATTTAAGCCCAAAATTGAAGATTACAAGATTTACCGCGTCTATCCCAGCGGGGAAGTCCAGTACCTCCACCCCGCCGACGGCGTTTTCCCGGAAAAAGTCAATCAAGGTCGGGAAGCCCAGGGCACCAAAGCCCGGAGCATCGGCAAAAATCCCGAGCCGGCGACCCTCAAGTTCTCCGGCGTCAAGCCCTACGAAGCTTAAAAATCCGATAGTGTTCTAAGTTCAGTGGCGGATCTGCCCTCAGTCTCTTGGGGAAAGCGCCGGCGACCGCCGGCGCGGAGACGGGTAGCCGTCGCTGAATTTTTGTTTGTTTCGACCCCAAAGCCATGATTCTGCCAGACTTTGAGCAATTTAAGAGCCTAGCCCAGCGGGGCAATTTTGTGCCGGTTTATCAGGAATGGGCGGCGGATCTAGAGACCCCGGTTTCCGCCTGGTATAAAGTTTGCGGCGCTCAGCCCTACAGTTTTTTATTGGAATCCGTGGAAGGGGGCGAAAATTTAGGACGCTATAGTTTTTTAGGATGCGACCCGGTCTGGATTTTGGAAGCGAGGGGAGCGGAGACTCGCCAGCGGTTCCGGTCTGGGGACGAAAACGTTTTTAACGGCAATCCGTTAGAAATTTTAGCCCAGTGTCTGGCGCCGATTCAGCCGGTTAAACTCCCCCAACTGCCCCCCGGCATTGGCGGCCTGTTTGGCGTCTGGGGCTATGAATTAATCCGGTGGATGGAGCCGAGAGTTCCCGTTTACCCCGCCGGCGCCGGGGATTTGCCGGACGGTTTCTGGATGCAGGTGGATCATTTACTCATTTTCGACCAAGTTAAACGCAAAATTTGGGCCATCGCCTACGCCGACCTGCGGGAGGAAACCAATCTAGAAGCCGCCTACCATCGCGCTTGGGACCGGGTCACCGAACTGGTGCTTAAACTGAAATTTCCCCTGCCCCCGGAAGCTAGCTCCCTTGAATTACGGGCGCCGCGGAGAGAGGAGTCGGACTTTAGCTATCAGAGCAACGCGACTCCCGAACAATTCCGCCAAAATATCGGCGTCGCCAAGGAATACATTCAAGCGGGCGATATTTTTCAAGTCGTTCTCTCCCAGCGCCTCAGCGCCGCTTACCGGGACGCGCCCTTTAAACTCTATCGTTCCCTGCGCTTGATCAACCCTTCCCCCTACATGGCCTTTTTCGCCTTTGGCGATTGGCACATTATCGGCTCCAGCCCCGAGGTGATGGTTAAAGCCGAGCGTCGGGGAGACGGGAGACTGCAAGCCACGGTGCGACCCATCGCCGGAACCCGTCCCCGGGGCAAAACCCCGGCGGAGGACGAAGCGCTGGCTCAGGAGCTTTTGGCGGATCCCAAGGAAATCGCCGAGCATATTATGCTGGTGGATCTGGGACGCAATGATCTGGGCCGAGTCTGCGCTCAAGGCACGGTGAGGGTCGATCAATTGATGGTGATTGAGCGCTATTCCCACGTCATGCACATCGTCAGTAACGTCACCGGGGAACTGGCGCCGGAAAAAACCGCCTGGGATCTCCTAGCGGCCTGTTTTCCCGCTGGCACCGTTAGCGGAGCGCCAAAAATCCGGGCCATGGAAATTATTCGTCAGCTAGAGCCGGAGCGCCGGGGGATTTATTCCGGGGTCTATGGCTACTACGATTTCGAGGGACAACTCAACACCGCCATCGCCATTCGCACCATGGTTGTCAGGGAAACGGGGCTGGGACAGTATCAAGTTTCCGTCCAAGCCGGCGCCGGCGTGGTGGCGGACTCCGATCCCCAAAAAGAATACGAAGAAACTCTCAATAAAGCGCGGGGTTTACTAGAAGCGATTCGGGCGCTGCAATAGACTTTCCGCAAGCGTGTTGAAGATTGGGCAAACCTGCGTTGATAACGCGTTGTTACGAACCTGTGTCGGGTCGGAAAATCGGCGCTATAGTTTTTTGAATGTTTTTTTGCCCTCACTTGCTTTGCTGACATTAACATTCTCTGTAGTGAACTCTATAAAATATAATTGCCCATAGAGAGTAGGAAAAGTTGCCATGATCACCCAAGCAGTGGTACAAGCGTCTTCATGGATCGAAGGAGGTATTAAGCTTCAAAAAATACGTGGACTGAATCTTTTCAAATTTACCGATGACCTCCAAATACGACTTGAAACATTGGTTGATCGGCAAAAGGCTAACCTGCTTACCTCAGAAGAAACTGCTGAGCTGGCTGGTATTACTGACCTAGATCGAATTTTTACCCTAATGAATGCTCGCATTATTGCTGAGTCATGACTATCAGCATTAAGAGTCGTCAGCGCATACGTGAGCGCGCCAGTTGTTTGTGTGAATATTGTCATTCCTCGGAAGAAGCTAGCGCCTCTCTCTTTACCTTTGACCATTTAGTACCTCAATCCCTTGGCGGTACGGACTCTGAAGAGAACCTCGCTCTTGCCTGTCATCGCTGTAATGGTCGTCGTTACAATTTTACAGAGGGCATTGATCCTGAAACCCAACTGAGCGCTCCGCTCTTCAATCCTATTTAGGATTACTTTTCACCGTTGAATAAGCTAGAGTTACCGACATGAAATTAGACCGTATTACTAGCGATCCCAATCGTATGAATGGGCAACTCTGCATTCGAGATCTGCGCCTTACAGTTCGTCGGGTGCTTGAATTGCTGGCGACCTACCCTGATCGCCAAGAACTGTTTCAAGAGTTTCCTGAACTGGAAGAGGAAGATATCCGGCAGGCCTTGATTTTTGCCTCTTCCTACTTGGACGATCTCATTGTAGAACTATCTCAAAGCGATGAAATTGCTGCTTGATCAGGGCTTACCACGCTCTGCGGCAACGTTGCTAAGTGAGGCTGGAATCGATACGGTTCACGTTGCTGAGATTAGCTTGTCGGCAGCAAATGATACCGATATCCTTCAGAGAGCAAGGGAAGATGAGCGGATAGTTGTGACTCTTGATGCCGACTTCCATGCTTTATTGGCGCTGAGTGCAATGACTTCTCCTTCCGTAATTCGCATCCGAATTGAAAGATTGCGTGCCCAAGCATTGACCAATCTGCTCTTAACAGTTCTTGGTGAGGTTGCAGAGGATCTAGAACAAGGGGTTGTCGTGACGGTTGAGCCGAGCCGAGTTCGTATGCGCCGCCTCCCATTGGTGAAGGAGGGCTAACCAATCGCTGAAGGTGATCGCCGTCCGGTGACGAGCCAGCCGTTAGACTTCAATCTCGCTAATAAGGTCAGAGTTGCGACTTTTTTTGGGCGCCTTTTGAGCTAGCTCGTCCTAGGTGGCGCGCTTGATTTTTGAATGGGCGACAAGCGCCGAGCGCCGCCTGTGAGTTTGACCGCTGGCTCGTTAATCAATCCCCGGCGCCGCGTGGTTGTTGCTGGGTAGGGATAACTGAGGGTTGGTAAAGTTTTGTTACGAATCTGTGTCGGGTCGGAAAATCGGCTGCTATTTTTCTGAAAACGGTGTCTGTCGGCTTATAAGGCGGCTATCTATGATTGTAAGTCATAGGTGGAGAGATAAAAACTGACCCGAGATTCCTCAGAAGTGTGAAAGGTAGCTAAAATAGGAAAGCAAGCCTGACCTATTCCATGTTTAATATGCTCTCATCAGAACTCATGGCAACGTTACAAGGGTTAGACCGAACTGACAAATTTTATATTGTACAAGCTTTAATCTCTGAACTTGCTCAGCAGGAAGAACAACTACTCAAGCAAGGACAATCCTATCCCGTGTGGTCACCCTATGATGCCTTTGACGCAGCAGACAAGATGCTAAAAATGCTTGAAGCCGCTGAGACGCAAGATCATGCCTGAGCCTGAGCGATACCCATATGTGCCCAAAGATCCTGCGTTGGGTGAAGCTGGATTTCGTCCCATTTTGCCCTTACTTTTGAACAGCCCACAAGGATCTGCTGAAACATCAGGTTTGTTGGATACCGGAGCAACAGTAAATGTAATGCCCTATTCGTTGGGAACTAGGCTTAGTTATGAATGGGAACGACAGACAACGGCTCTTGATTTAACCGGTAATTTAGCCCAGTACCAAGCGAGAGCAGTCCTTGTGCAAGCTATTGTCGGGAATTTTCAGCCTGTGCAATTGATTTTTGCCTGGACTCAAGCCGAAAATATTCCGCTGATTTTGGGACAAGTTAATTTCTTCATGGAATTTAATCTTTGCTTCTACCGACACGAGTTGGCTTTTGAAGTTCAACCAAGAGCGAGGTAAGGGGAGGTCGTAAAGCCATGCCTCACAAGCACATACACATGCGCCGAGCGCCGCCAAAGAGTTTTAACCGCCTCCCCATTAAGCGCCGCCTGTAAGTTTGGATGCCGACCTGTTAATCGATCCTCAGTGCCGCGTGGTCGTTACTAGGGAGGGATAACTGGGGGTTAGTAAAGTGTTGTTCGGAATCTGTCTCGGGTCGGGAAATCGGCGCTATATTTCTGAAAACGGTGTCTGTCGGCGCTGGCTACTCTAGTCAAAGGAGGTCATTTACGGTACGCTAATCTGTATAAGGCTCTTTTAGGAGCGATACACGGAAAACTTCTTGAGATCATGCAAAAATGGGGTGATATACCGAAAGTTTTCAGATATTGTTACTGTAGAGAGTGTTATACGGAAAGTTTCAGTCTAATCCCTAGTTAGACGTTCTTCTATAGCATTTTCAAACGAGACATGAAAAAGCATTATACTTTGTCAGATTAGGAACTGTGTATAGTCTGACTTTAGCAAAAAGCTCGAATATAGACTTCATAATTTTGAAATTTTTGCAAAATCGATGACACGTTCTCAAT
>WGLZ01000042.1 GCA_016471375.1 Cyanobacteria bacterium RI_101 | reverse complement strand
TTCAGTCCATTCACGTGCTTTGGCTTGAGGAGAGTAAACTCATCTCCAATCTCACTGACTTTCATCTGCAAGTTTTAGCTTTACTCGGTTCTCCTTGCCAGAAATACTATTGTCTTCCATGAACCTGCGAAATGTAGGTTCTTTAGGGTTCTGCCGACGACGACCTTGGGGGAGAAGCGGGAAGAGGAGGCGGAATGGGAGGAGCGGGAGGCGGCGCATGGGTACAATGCCAAAAGGTTTTCTGTATTATAGCCGCGGATTTTAGCGAGTTTGGTTTGGTTAACGCTTCCACGGGGTAAGTTTTCAGTATAAACACAGGGAGGTGTGATCAGGATCACCATAATTAATGACTGAAATCACCGCCACGATGAGATCTTAACCGTAGGATGAGAGTGAAAGTCTGTTGAAGCGTTCTAAGTTACAGGAGAAAACCCCGTGAACAGCAAATTTTATCGTCTCTGGCTTTGCCATCTCGGCGCTCGTCCCCAAAAGGGCTTTGTTCTGCCCCTGATTATGATGACCGGTCTGGTGATCGCCGTCGTCGGCGCCACGATGGTGGTGCAAGGGATGGGAGACAATAACAAAGTCGTCGCCCAAAAAGCCAAAAGCCAAGCCAACGCCGCGGCGGAAGCCGGGTTTACCCGTCTGCAACAGTTTTTAGCCAAATATCCCCACCTAGCCGATAAAAATATGAGCGATTGGCAAGCTATGGCCGCGGCGGCCCAGACGAACTCAACTACAGACGATACTCCTATTGCCGAACTGGTCAGCGCCGCTAAAGAAGATAGTTGCGCCGCGGCGGGCCAAACCGACAGCGCCGTCAGAACGGCGGCGATGAACGATTTGTTGCCTTTAGTTAGCAGTTTGCAAACAAACCCCGCCCAAGCGGTTGCTCTGCCCGGCAATGGTAATAACTGGACGACCAAATTTCGCTTCAAAGGTTATGAATATAACAATAAAGTGGCCACAGCGAAATTACAGGGTCTAGTCTTGGGTCAGGACGGCCAGCGGATCGCCTCGACGGACATGAATGTGACCTTTCCCGTAGATCCGGACGCCGCGGTCGTTCCCAGTTCTATTTTCCCCGGCCTCTGGGTGAAAGAATATCTGCAAGCGGGTCAGAATAACAATAACCCCGGCACCCTCAACGCCGAAGTGGTCTACGACTGCGGGATTAACCCCGGCGCTTTAACAACGACAGCGGGTAACGGCAGTTCCGCCGGTTATACGGAATACCGCTCCGCCAATAACGCCGCCAACGGCGATAAAGCCATTCGAGTGGCTCTGCCCAACGGCATGACTCCCCCCCAAATGACCCAAATGCCCATGCCTACTCCGCCGACAACGGCGCCGGCCGGGGTGACGACCCATAGTTTAGGGACGGTGAATAACGACCTGACTTTACCGCTATCGACCCACAACACCAGTTCCGCCAATTACCACGCCGCCACTCAAACCTACTACTACGCGGCCAATGCCATTGATATTGGCAACAACGAAAGTCTGATCTTTACTCCCGGCAAAAAAGTCGTTCTCTTTGTCAACGGCGATATTGAAGTAGGCGGCGGCGGCTCCATCGCCCATAACTGCGAAGGCGTTACTGGTTGCGACGCCACGGATGTCAACCTTATCGGCGCGGCAAGTACTGGAACCTTTGAAACTACAGGTAACGCTTCGGTCTGTAGCGTCTTTTTCTGGGCGCCGACCTACACCGTGGACATGAGCGGCGGCGGTCATGCGGGGGATTGTCCCTCCGGCGCGAATCAAAATGGTATTTACTGGGTGAAAGCTTGGGAAGGCGGCGGTCAGGGTTCCCATGAGGCGCTGAACCAATCGGGATCGAACTGGGACCGGATGACGACGGCCCGGGTGGTTCCCCTCCGCACTAAACTCAGCAATCCCAATAGCTGGGCCACCGTCGAGGACGATAACAACTAGGTTCTCCTCAAAACCCTTCTCCAGACTTGATTTAACAGCTAAAGGCAGACCCGGAGGTTTGCCTTTTTTCTGGCCGGTTAAAGCTCCCGGCGCCCTTCTAGGGCCCGAGCCAGGGTCACCTCGTCGGCGTATTCCAGATCGCTCCCCACCGGCAGACCGAAGGCGATGCGGGTGACGGTGGTGAAGGGTTTTAGGAGTTGGGCGAGGTATAAAGTCGTGGTTTCTCCCTCCACACTGGGATTCAGCGCCAAAATCGCTTCTTTAACCCCGTCGGCGCTGACCCGTTGGATCAGGGGTTTAATGTAAAGTTGCTCCGGGCCAATACCGTCCATTGGGGAAATCACGCCGCCCAAAACATGGTACAGACCTTTATATTCTCTTGTTTTTTCTAGGGCGATGACGTCCCTGGAGTCCACCACTACGCAAATCGTTTGACTGTCCCGTTGAGGGTTGCGGCAGATACTACAAATCGGCTCGGCGGAGAGGTGAAAACAGCGCCGACAAAGCCCCACTTGCTTTTTGGCGTCTAGCAAGGCTTGGGCCAGTTGTTGAATTTCCGCTTCCGGGCGTTTAATTAAATGCAACGCCAACCGTTGGGCGGTTTTGGGGCCGATACTGGGGAGGCGCTGGAGTTGTTCGATCAAGCGGGCGAGGGGCGGGGTATAAATGGCGGTCAGTCCTGGGTCAACTCATTCCCCAATCTTAGTCAATAAATTCCATCCAGATTAAAGTCCGTAATTTCACTTCCCCTCTTGGGAGGGGAGCCAGAATCAGGTTAGATGTTAATTTAATTCTCCTCTAAAATCCACTCCGAGCGCCGCTCTCCCAGATCGAGGGGAATACTCACCGCTTTCCCCAACCTGGGACGCTCTTTGGTCTGTTGGATAAAGGTTCGCACCTGCTCTACTCCGCCCCAGGCTTGAAGATAGGCGACAATAGCGTTAAGGTGTTCTAAATATTCTCGCTCCGTCAGAGGGAAAGACGCCTGCTCCAAATATTTCCACATAATCTGGAGGAAAATACGTCCCTTGGCCCGGCGAATCTGGACGTCGAAGGAGTAGCCCCATTTTTCCAGAATTAGGCTCCGTAACTCTTGGCCGGTCATTTCCTACCCTAACAACGCTTAATCTGGGCTTAGTTTAACAAATCCGGCGCTGTGGCATGATGTCTTCGCCTCCCCCAATCTTAACCCTTTTTAGCCAAGCCCTCCTTCTCAGCGCCGTGGCGGGCTTTGTGGACGCGGCTAGTTATTGGGGGCTGGCGGGTTTATTCACTTCTCACATTACCGGCAACCTGGTGGTGGCCGCGGCGGAAATTTTGGGCGTGGGCGGCCCGATTATTTGGGTGCGTCTGGCGATTATTCCCGTCTTTGTCGGCGCCGTCGCGGTGACGACGGTTCTCTCCCGCCGATGGCGTTTATCTCTGCAAACCATGCTCGGGCTAGAGGCCGCCTTCCTTTTGTTGTTCACCCTGGTTGCCGTCGGCGCTTCTCCCCGCTCCGGCTCGACCTTATTCTGGGCCGGATCCTTAGGGGTTTTAGCCATGGCCTGGCATAACGCCCTCCTGCGGGAATTTTGGGGACATTTGGCGCCGACCACCGCCATGACCAATAATTTGACCCAATTCGCCGCGGATTTAGCGGCGCTGTGGCTCTGCCGGACCGGAGCGAGGGAAGAGCGCCGGCAAATTCGCCAACGGCTCCGCAAGTTTGGCGGCGTTTTACTGGGGTTTACCCTCGGCGCTGTTTTGGGGGGGATTTTAACCCATCGTTTTGGACTCAAGGCCTTATTTCTACCGACCCTCGCGGTTGCCGCTTTGGCGCTCGGCTTTCGAAGATTTTAAAGTCTTCGCGGTTCATAGGGGCAATCGTTCGGTTGGAAGGGGTCAAGGCGGAGAAAAACCCCGCCTTGTTCCTGAGCTTCTAGAGCGCCGGGACGGCGTCTTTCTCCTTGGCGAGGAACTGCTCCAGCTCCTCTAGCATTTCCGCGTCCACCTTGGTTTGCATGGGGCAGAATTTGGGGCCGCACATGGAGCAAAACTCGGCGGTTTTATAAATATCCGCGGGGAGGGTTTCGTCGTGGTATTCCCGGGCCCGGTCCGGATCCAGCGCCAACTCAAACTGACGGTTCCAGTCGAAGTTGTAGCGGGCTTTGGAGAGTTCGTCGTCCCGGTCCCGAGCGCCGGGGCGGTGGCGGGCGATGTCCGCGGCGTGGGCGGCGATTTTATAGGCGATGAGTCCATTGCGCACGTCTTCGGCGTTGGGTAAGCCCAGATGTTCCTTCGGCGTGACGTAACAGAGCATGGCGGTGCCGTGCCAGCCGGCGATGGCGGCGCCGATGGCGGAGGTAATGTGATCATAACCAGGGGCGATGTCCGTCACCAGGGGGCCGAGGACGTAGAACGGCGCTTCGCTACACTCTTCCATCTGCTTGCGCACATTGAACTCGATTTGATCCATGGGCACGTGGCCGGGGCCTTCCACCATCACCTGAACGTCGTGTTCCCAAGCCTTGCGAGTCAACTGTCCAAGGGTTTTCAGTTCCGAAAGTTGGGCGTCGTCGGAGGCGTCGTGGGTGCAACCGGGCCGCAGGGAATCCCCCAAACTAAAGGAGACGTCGTACTTTTTAAAGATTTCGATGATCTCGTGGAAATGGGTGTAGAGAGGATTTTGTTTATGGTGGTGGAGCATCCATTTGGCGATAATGCCGCCGCCCCGGGAGACGATGCCGGTGACGCGGGTTTTCACCAAAGGCAGGTATTCAATTAAAAGCCCGGCGTGGATGGTCATATAATCCACCCCCTGCTGGGCGTGTTTCTCGATAATGTGGAGAAAATCGTCGGGCGTCAGGTTTTCAATACTGCCGTGGACGCTCTCCAGCGCCTGGTAAATGGGCACAGTGCCGATGGGAACGGGGGAGGCGTTGATGATGGCGGTGCGGATGCGGTCTAAATCGCCGCCGCCGGTGGAGAGATCCATGACGGTGTCGGCGCCGTACTTAACGGCCAGTTCCAACTTGGCCACCTCTTCTTCCAGATTGGAGGAGTTGGGAGACGCGCCGATATTGGCGTTGACCTTGCATTTGGAAGCGATGCCAATGGCCATCGGCTTCAGGTTGGCGTGGTTAATATTGGCGGGAATAATCATCCGCCCCCGGGCCACTTCCTCCCGAATCAGCTCTGCCGGCAGGTTCTCCCGGCGGGCCACGTAGTCCATTTCCTCGGTGACCGCGCCCTGACGAGCGTAGTGCATTTGGGAAACATTACTGTGTCCCCGCCGTTTGGCGATCCATTCTGTGCGCATAAAAGAATCCTCAATAAACAGCTTCCCTACGCTGGTATTACCCAGTCTCAGGTTCTAAGGGTTTTTTCTCAGCCTAGACCTGCTAGACACCCCTAGCTTAGTGAGAAATTATAGCGCCGTCTTTGGGGCAAGGCTTCAGTTTGATCCCCTTTGACTAATTTGACGAATGTTTACCGATGGGCAGGCGCGCAAGCCTTGCTTCATATAAGGAAGCCCCCTTTTTGCTAAACGAGGATCGCCAAAGGCGGTTCCTTTAGTTTGTTCAGCGACCGGAACCTGTTTATGATTCACTTAGGCTTGCGATAACTGCTCACTGATAACTGATAACTGATCACTGTGAATCCCCCCTTATCCCCCTGGGAAACCTACCTAGAGCGCCGTCCCCGGAGTTACGCTCTCATTTCCGTCCTCTGGTTAGGCTTTTTAGCCGCCGTCGCCTTCTTTTTCCATCTGGGAACCCTGGGGCTAACGGATAAAACCGAAGCTCTGTTTGTGGAAGTGGCCCGGGAGATGTGGCAGACCGGCGATTGGATTACGCCCCGTTGGAATGGGGAGGTCTTTTTTGACTATCCCGTTGGCGGCTATTGGCTGGTGGCGCTCAGTTTTCAACTCCTGGGGGTCAACGAGACGGCGGCCCGTTTGCCCGTGGCGGTTCTAGCGATGGCGACGGTTCTCGCTGGCTTTTGGGTTCTTAAGGACTACGGTCTCGGCCGGGGGGAAGTAGATTTGCCGGAACCCCGGCGCTGGTCGCGGGCTTGGCTCGGCGCCGGAATGTTGGCGCTGAATCCGGCCTGGTTGGCCTGGGGGCGGACGTCGGTGACGGATATGTTCCTCGCCAGCGCCATCACTCTCTGTTTACTGAGTTTTTTCCTCGGTTACGCCCAAAAAAGCAAATTGTTTTACTATCTGAGTCCCGTCTGGGCCGGCGCCGCGGTTTTAGCGAAAGGCCCCGTGGGGGTTCTCCTGCCAGGGTTGATTATTCTCTGCTTTTTGCTCTACCGGGGAGAGCTGTGGGCGGTTTTGCGAGAAGTCAATTTAGGAATTATGTTCTTGATTTTCGCCCTAGTCGCGGCGCCTTGGTATATTCTCGCCACCCAAGCTAACGGCATGGCCTTTCTTTACGGGTTCATCGGCTTTAGCAACTTTGAGCGCTTTACCTCCGTGCTCTACCGCCACGCGGGGCCCTGGTGGTTTTACCTGCCCTGGTGCTTCATTTTACTTTTACCCTGGTCTAGCTTTTTACCCCTAGCCCTGACCCAGGTTCAACCTTGGCGCCGGGGGGATTGGGGCCGAGCGCCAAGGTCGGAGCAGTTGGGGCCCTTTTGTTGCTTTTGGTTTGTCTTAATCCTGCTCTTTTTTTCCAGCGCCGCCACGAAGCTTCCCGGCTATATCTTGCCCTTGGTTCCGGGGGGAGCCTTATTAATCGCCCTCTATTGGGGTCGGGTCTGGAACGGCGCTTTTCTCCGCTGGGGTTGGGGCTTTTGGCTTAGCGCCGGGATTAATCTGCTACTCCTAACGGCGCTGAGCGCCGCGGCGTTTCTTAGTCCGAGTCTTTTAGAGAACGAACCGGAACTGGCGGCGGCCTTGCAAGGGTTGGCGTTGCCGCTGATTCTGGGGGGAATTTTGGCGCTGGCGGCCTTGGCTTTCCTCGGGTTATTAATCCTCCCTCGGGGACGGCGCTGGCTCTGGGCGCCGAACCTCGGCTTTTGGCTGGGAACCCTAATTTTCGTCATTCCTCCCCTCGGCGGGGTCATGGATCGGTTGGAGCAGAAACCCTTCCGGGAAATTTCCCAGTTAACGGGTCAGATGGCGAAACCCGGGGAACCCGTCTGGGTCATGGGCTACCGGCGCTATAGTTTGCTCTTCTATAGCGGTAAAACCGCGGTTTTTCTAGACGACGTCCCCTACGGTTGGGAACTGATTCAGCCGGGACGAGACAAAACCCCTTCCCCCACTGTCCTGATTACCGGCGATAGGGAGGTCATGGAACGCTTCAACCTCCGGCCCGGAGACTACCAACTTTTGGGAGAA
Organism: Cyanobacteria bacterium RI_101; assembly: GCA_016471375.1. GTDB lineage: Bacteria > Cyanobacteriota > Cyanobacteriia > Cyanobacteriales > Microcystaceae > Synechocystis. The sequence goes on along the minus strand of WGLZ01000042.1, from coordinate 12,259 downwards.
CGGGGTTCCTTCCCACTCTGGCGGGCGAGCAAAGAAACCCTACGGCGGCGCCAATCCTAGGCGGGGCGTCAGTATAAGGAAAAATTATTCTATCGAGACCTGAGACTTTCTTTCCTAATGCGAGCCGATGAAGTTGGGTTTTTCCCGTAGTATCTAAAGTGACCTTTAGAGACCTCAAGCCTCTTCCCCATTTCCGGGAAACCGGCGGGATTTTCTAAAGCCTCACCCTACTGTCTTTCTTGCGAAGAGGAACCACCATGGCAACCTTTAAGGTTACATTGAACACGCCCGAAGGCGCCCAGACCATCGAATGCGCTGACGATACTTATATCCTCGACGCCGCTGAAGAAGCGGGTCTGGATCTGCCCTACTCCTGCCGGGCCGGCGCTTGCTCCACCTGCGCGGGCAAACTCGTCTCCGGTAGCATCGACCAATCCGACCAGTCCTTCCTCGACGACGACCAAATCGAAGCGGGCTATGTCCTCACCTGTGTTGCTTACCCCACTTCCGATTGCACCATCGACACCCACAAAGAAGAAGACCTCTATTAATCCCCAGTTAGGTTGATTGAGCAAGTTAAGGCAGGGTTTAGACCCTGCTTTATTTTTGGCTTGCTAACCTAGCGCCGGGTTAGTCCTTCCGCGGCTTGACGGTAAGGTTCCACCGCTTCGCTGTAATCAATGGGGAGCACCGCCACCACATTTTCGCTAGGGCGGGGAATAATCACCCAGGTTTCCACCACGGCGCCTTCGGTTTTGCTCACCGCTTCGATGCCCGCGGCCATGGCGGTTTTCACTTCCTGCACATCGCCCCGAATATTGAGGGTAAAGCGGGCGCTGCCGGCGCGGATATAGCCGACGATGGTGATTCTGCCCGCTTTCACCATGGCGTCAGCGGCGGCCAAGATACCGGGGAAACCTTTAGTTTCGATGGAACCAACGGCGGATTGGGCGGGCATAGGGGGCTAATCTCCTAGAACGGTTAATGAATACAAAATCATTGATATTGGAAAAGAACTATGAACTTTCCCAACTTTTCACTATAGGGGAAGAGGGCGCTGAAATTGCGCCCAGATTGGAAACCGCACAGTTAAGCGAGAAATAAAGTTTAAAGAACAGCCAAGCGTTAGATTCTGAAACAAAGGGAGCGTCTCAACTTTGCAACTAGTACGGTTCAAACCTTGACCCTCACGCTAAATCCCTCTCCCTCCTTCGGCAAGCTCAGGAACCGGGGAGAGGGACTTTGACTCCCCTTCTCCCGCTCTGGGAGAAGGGGCTGGGTGATACCCTGAGCGCAGTCGGAGGGGATGAGGGAGAACAAAAGAATTGACAAAACTGAGATGCTCCCAAAACAAAGCTGGCGACGGGATTTGAACCTGCGACCGGCTGATTACAAATCAGCTGCTCTACCACTGAGCTACGCCAGCGCGACTGGAACGCTCCCCCCAAAATACCATAAACTCGAACCGCCTGAAGACGGCAATCCGGCGCTAGCCTTCCTGCCCTTGGCAACCTCGGGTTTCGCGGAGGGCGCCCGGAGCCTTGGCCCTCCCTTCGCCTCTCCATCAGAACGGGGAACCTAATCCCGACAAAATAAGTCGGGATTTGTTGACGGTGATTTTTGCCCGTGCTAGGATGCTTTCAACCTTGCTGAAAACAGGATTCGCCGCCATGACTGTCGCCACCCAAACCCGCCCCTCCGAGATATTCACTTCAGCCTGCACGAAACTGGTGTCCAAAGAGGGGGGAACCGAGTATCCCCTCAAAGCCATTCACATCTGCGAAGAGACCTTCGCTCCCCTAGAAGTGGCCTACGATTACGACCTGATCCGGCGCCATGTGACCCGGGAGACCATTCAGGCGGGGCCGAATTCCATCTGGCGCTATCGGGCCTTTTTGCCGGTGGAGGGGAATGATCTGATCGACGTGGGCACGGGGATGACTCCCTTGGTTAAATCCCGCCGCTTAGCCCGGCGCCTGGGGCTAAAAAATCTCTACATTAAAAACGACGCGGTCAACATGCCCACCCTCAGTTTTAAAGACCGGGTGGTCTCCGTGGCGCTGACTCGGGCGAGGGAATTGGGCTTTACCACGGTCTCCTGCGCTAGCACCGGCAATTTGGCCAACTCCACCGCGGCCATCGCCGCCCACGCCGGTTTGGACTGTTGCGTCTTTATCCCTTCCGATTTAGAAGCGGGCAAAATTCTGGGCACGCTGATCTATAACCCCACGGTCATGGCGGTCAAGGGGAATTACGATCAGGTGAACCGGCTCTGTTGCGAAGTGGGCAACACTTACGGTTGGGGTTTTGTCAATATTAATCTCCGTCCCTACTACTCGGAAGGCTCCAAAACTTTGGGCTTTGAGGTGGCGGAGCAGTTGGGTTGGCAGTTGCCGGATCACGTGGTGGCGCCCTTGGCGTCCGGCTCCCTCTACACCAAGATTTACAAAGGCTTCCAGGAATTTGTCAAAGTCGGTTTAGTGCCGGACAAGGCTGTGCGCTTTAGCGGCGCCCAGGCGGAAGGCTGTTCTCCCATCGCCGCGGCCTTTAAGGAAGGTCGGGACTTTGTGGCGCCGGTGAAACCCAACACCATCGCCAAATCCATCGCCATCGGCAACCCTGCGGACGGCGTTTACGCCCTCGAACTTGCCCGCAAAACCAACGGCCATATTGAAAGCGTCACCGATGCCGAAATTATCGAAGGGATGAAATTATTGGCGGAAACGGAAGGCATCTTCACCGAAACCGCCGGGGGCACCACCATCGCCGTCTTGAAAAAACTGGTGGAAGCGGGCAAAATCGACCCGGAAGAAACCACGGTGGCCTATATCACCGGCAACGGTCTCAAAACCCAGGAGGCGGTTCAAGGCTATATCGGCGAACCCCTGCTCATCGACCCCAAACTGGACAGCTTCGAGCGGGCGCTGGAGCGCTCCCGCACCCTAGAGCGCCTGGAATGGCAACAGGTGTTAGTCTAGTCAGATTTCAGGGATCAGATACCAGATATCAGTTATCAGCAAACGCTGGCTGAGCGTAGCCGAAGCCAGCCCTCCCAACTTCCACTTATCACTTCCCATGGCCGTTAAAGTTCTCATTCCCACCGCCCTACAAAAATTCACCAACAACCAAGCGACCCTGGAGTGCGAGGCCGCTAGCGTGAGCGAGTTGATCGAAGCCTTGGAAGTCGCCTTTCCGGGGATAAAGGCTCGGATCTGCGACGAATCCGGCGCTCTCCGGCGCTTTCTCAATTTCTACGTCAACAGCGAGGACATTCGCTTTTTGGATAACGCCGCCACGGCTTTAAATCCGGGGGACGAGGTGAGCATTGTCCCGGCGGTGGCCGGGGGTTAATCCTAGGGGAGCTAGCGAAAACCCCATTTTGATGGGAAAATTGCCATAAAAGTTAACAATCCCCCGCCGTGACTCCAATCCCCCCCGTCGATCTCAGTCGTCAGTACGCTCAAATTGAAGAAGAAGCCACGGCGGCGGCGCTGGCTGTCTTGCGGTCGGGCTACTATGTCGGCGGAGAGGCGGTTCACGAGTTCGAGCGCCGGTTTGGGGAGTGGATCGGGACGGAGTGGAGCGTGGGCTGTAATTCCGGCACCGACGCCCTGTATTTAGCTCTGCGGGCCGGGGGCGTCGGCCCGGGAGACGAGGTGATCACCTCCGCCTTTACCTTCTTCGCCACGGCGGAAACCATTTCCATCGCCGGCGCCAAACCGGTTTTTATCGATATTGACCCCCAGACCTTTAATTTAGATCTGGATCTGTTGGAAAGCGCCGTCACTTCCAGAACCAAGGCGATTATGCCCGTCCACCTCTTTGGGCAACCCCTGGATATGACCCGGTTAATGGCGGCGGCGCGAAAATACGACCTGTTGGTGATTGAAGACTGCGCCCAGGCCACCGGCGCCCAGTGGGACGGCCGTTATGTCGGCGCCTGGGGGGATATGGGCGCCTTTAGTTTTTTTCCTACTAAAAATCTGGGGGCCTGCGGCGACGGCGGCGCTGTGACCCTCAACGACGAGAGCCAAACCCAAACCCTACGGATGCTTCGGGAACACGGCTCCCGCCAGCGTTACTGTCACGAAACCCTAGGGCTTAACAGTCGCCTCGACGCGCTCCAAGCCGCGATTTTGAGCGTTAAACTGCGCTATTTAACGGACTGGAACCGCCAGCGCCGGGAGGCGGCCCAACGTTACCACAAACTTTTGGGAGACCTGCCGGATGTCATCCTGCCCCAGGAAACCCCCGGCGGCGCCCATGTTTGGAATCAATACACCGTCCGCGTTCCCGGCGGCGCCGACCGTCGCGACCGAGTTCGGGAAATTTTGCGAGATAAAGGGGTGATTGCGATGGTCTATTATCCTCTCCCCCTCCACCGCCAGCCGGTTTACGAGTCCCTCGGCTACGGCGAAGGCAGTTTGCCGAAAACGGAGCGGGTCTGCTGGGAAGTGCTTTCTCTGCCTATTTTCCCCGGTATTACGGAAGGGGAGCAGGAACAGGTGGCTTTGGCTCTCAAGGCGGCGCTGAAGTTTTAGTCCAAATCCCGGGGATCGAGGGCGTCCCGAAGACCGTCCCCCAAGAGGTTAAAACAGAGGACGGTGAGCATAATTAACAGCGCCGGGGGCCAGACCAGCCAGGGTTGGAGGACTAAAATCGAGGCGTTGGTGGCGGTGGAGAGTAAATTGCCCCAACTGGGATCCGGTTGCTGAATGCCGAGGCCGATTAAACTTAAGACCGATTCGGCGACGATAAAACCCGGCACCGCTAGGGTGGCGGAGATAATCACATAACTGGCGGTTTGGGGCAAAATATGGCTCCAGAGCAAGCGCCAGGGGGAAGCGCCCATCACCCGGGCCGCCTGGACAAACTCCTGTTCTTTAATCGAGAGCACCTGACCCCGAATCACCCGAGCCAGACTCGACCAACTAATAAAGGACGTAATGACCACAATTAAAATAAACCGTTGGGCGCTGCCCAGACCGGGGGGCAAGACCGCCGCCAGCGCCACTAATAGATACAGCGCCGGAATGGTCATCAGCACTTCCACCAGGCGCATCAAAACCGCGTCCAACCAGCCGCCAAAGTAGCCGGAGGCGCCGCCGATGAATAACCCCAGGGGAAAGGAAATGGCGATGCCCAGCAGACCGATAAACAGGCTCACCCGACCGCCATAGAGCAAACGGCTAAACTGATCCCGTCCCTGCTCGTCGGTTCCCAACAGGTTTAAACGCCCCGGGCCCTGGGTTCCCAAAAGATGACGATCCGCCTCAAAACCGGGAAAAATTTCCCGCGCCTCCCAATTGGGGGGCAGGGGTAAACTCAGGCTCAGCAACCGATAGGGATCTCCCTTGACCCAAAACCGCACTGGGGAGGGTTGACTCCAATCCACCGTTAACCGGCGCTCTCCCGTTTTCAGATCCGTCGGCCCCTGGGCGGTGGGGTAAACCGTCGGGCCAATCCAATCGCCCTGGGGATTCCGCCAATGAATTTGGGTGGGCGGCAGGAGGGAGCCGTCGCTTTGGGAGCGGTAGGGGTCGTAGGGGGCGATCAAGTCCGCCCCGAGAACCAAGAGATAAAGCAGGAGCAGAACACCGGCGCCGAGACGGGCCAGGGGATTTTTCCCGAGGCGCCGCCAAGGGTTGAGCATCGGGCTAAGCCACCGCCGCCGCCACTTTGGGCCAGCGCCCCACGGCGTCGCCAATAACGGCCAGTTGCCCCATCACTTCGTCGAAGCGTTCCGGCGTCAGGGATTGGGGCCCGTCCGAGAGCGCCTTGGCGGGGTTGGGATGGACTTCGATCATCAGGGAATCGGCGCCGGCGGCCAGCGCCGCCTGGGCCATGGCCGGCACATAGTCGGACTTGCCGGTGCCGTGGCTGGGGTCGATCATAATGGGAAGGTGGGTCAAGGCCCGCAGTACCGGTAGAACGGAGAGATCTAGGGTGTTGCGGGTGTAGTGGCTATCAAAGGTGCGGATGCCCCGCTCGCAGAGGATGACGTTGGCATTGCCCCCCGCCAAAATGTACTCCGCCGCCATTAGCCATTCGTCAATGGTGGCGGCCATACCCCGTTTGAGGAGAACCGGTTTATCCTGGGCGCCGATGGTTTTAAGCATGGCGAAATTCTGCATATTGCGAGCGCCGATCTGAAGCACGTCCGCCACTTCGGAAATTTTGCCCAGATCCGCCACGTCCATCACTTCCGTAATGATCCCTAAACCGGTGGCTTCCTTAGCCGCGGCCAAGAGACCCAGGGCGCTTTCCCCATGGCCCTGGAAGGCGTAGGGAGAGGTGCGGGGTTTGTAGGCGCCGCCCCGGAGGAACTGGGCCCCGGCGGCCTTAACCCGACGCGCGGTTTCGATGATCATGGCTTCGTTTTCCACGGAGCAGGGCCCCGCCACCGTCACCACGGGATGATTTTTGCCGAAGGCGACGGGCCCGTTGGGGGTGGGGACGATAACTTCGCTGTAGTCGCCGTGGCGGAATTCCAGACTGGCCCGCTTGAAGGGTTGCTCCACCCGCAGGACGTCCTCAATCCAGGGGCTAACCTCTTGAATTTGCAGGGGGTCAAGACCCGCGGTTTCTCCCACCAAGCCGATGACGACTTTATGTTTGCCGACAATTTTTTCCGGGGTCAGGTTCCGTTCCGCAAATTCGGCGCTGACGCGGTTTATTTCTAATTCGGGGGTGCCGACCTTCATCACGACGATCATCGCAAGAGTCCTCTGGATTAAACAAAAATTAGGGATTTATAGGGGAGAACGGCTCCGCTCCGGCGTTTAAGCGGTTAAAGGGTCGGGCTTCGCTAGACCTTCCGGTACGGCGCGACTACGCTCAGCCCTCGCTTTGTCCCTTAACCGGGAAGATACCGCAGGCGGTTAAGCAACGCTGTTGTAGCGCTTGGTCTTTTATTATGACCCATTCAAGCCTGATTATGGCCCATCTTTCTCCCTCTGGAGCGCGGACAGTGGCCAAGGCCTTGGAGATGGAAGATCAATAACAGCCCACTACCGAGGCGCTGTAGGACTGTCCCAGGGCGTTAACCCCGGCGACAAATAGATTGACCTGGTAGGGTTGTTGGTTGGGACGAGGGGTCGCTTTAATTTCCAGCGGTTGACCCGGCGTAAACGTAAAGGAGGCGTTATTAAAAACCTCGTCGTGGGTATTATCGCCGTATTTTAAATAAGCCCGAATTTGAAAGGGATTCGTCGCCTCCGAATCCGCTCGGATTAAAAAGGTTTTAAACGGTTTCCCTTGACCGGATAAAGACCAGTCGGTGTTCCAATCGTTGTTCGTGATATTAACCCCCAACATTCCCAAGGGCCCGGCGGGAATGGTGGGGGGCGAAACTGTTTTATTCACTTCGTTTCCCTGACCGCCCACTAGGGAAAGAGGAACACAGGCGGCAGGTTTGGGCTTAGCGCCGACGGGAACGGCGCTGGAGAGTAAGGTCAAGGCCAGAAGCGAGAGCGGGAGTTTAAATTTCATAGCATGTCCTCTGTTAAACTGTCGAATTGACTAAGAACAAATTAGAAAGACGAAATAAGAGGAATTCGGCGTAGACGCAAACCCGGCAGAGTAAAGAGTTTAGGAATGTCTCCCGGCTCCGGCGCCGGTTGTTGGCTCAAGGTTTCCTGAGAAGAGAACAGCGCCCCCAGAACCGAGAGGGGAACCTGTAAAAAGAGATTCGCGATTAAAAACGCCAGCGCCGCTAAGCCTAGCGCTAGAAAGCGATTTTGAGGCAAATTGGCCGCGGCGACGCTGGCCAGAGGCGCGAAATAATACAGCGCCGCCAGTTTGGCCATGCCTAGCAGTCCTCCCCCGAGGGTTAACCAACGCTGGCGGGGGCGCCGAAAGAGAGAGAGGATTTGGCGTTGCCTCGGCGTCAGCGCCTCGGGACTGAGGGAGATGATTAAGAGACTAAAAATTTCAAAGGGGCGGAACCACTGCATCCAGAGAATCGGCGCTAAACCCGCCAGCGACAGAAAACCGATTTCCAGACCGTAGTAGGGGAAGGGAACGCCGATCCCCAAGGCGAACCAAGTCAGAAGACAGGCCAGGGGATAAACGGCAATGCCCCCGAGGTGAATCCAGAGAAACGGCTCCGCCCGAAAAGAGGTCTTATCCATAGATTAACAACGCCAAAATTAGCCAGTTTTTTCTCATTATCCCCCTTCCCGTTGGCTCAGTCCCCCAAACCGTCGGTTTTGTTGATTCCGGCGCCGGATCAATGGATATGATAGAAAACCCTACGGCTATCTCCCAGTTATGCAGCGCCCTTTATATTTCGACTACCAAGCCACCACTCCCCTCGATCCCGCGGTTTTCGCGGCCATGACGCCCTATTTCACCGAAGCCTTCGGCAACGCGGGCAGTCAGCATTTCTACGGTTGGGAGGCGGACGCGGCCATTAAACAGGCCCGCCAAAGTATCGCCGCCGGTTTAGAGACAGAGCCGGAGGCCATTATCTTCACCAGCGGCGCCACGGAATCCAATAATTTAGCCATTAAGGGCGTCGCGGAAGCCTACTTCGCCCAGGGTAAACACATTATCACTGTCCAAACGGAGCACCGGGCGGTTCTCGACCCCTGTCGGTATTTAGAAACCCTGGGTTTTGAGGCGACTTACCTGCCGGTTCAAGCCAACGGCTTAATTGATTTGGCTCAACTGGAAAGCGCCTTTCGACCCGATACGATCCTAGTGTCCGTCATGGCGGTCAACAATGAAATCGGCGCGGTTCAACCCCTAGAAGCCATTGGCCGACTCTGCCGGGAGCGGGGCGTTCTCTTCCACTGCGACGGCGCCCAGGCCTTGGGGAAAATTCCTCTGCCCTTAGACGCGTTAAATATCGATCTCCTCTCCTTCACCGCCCACAAACTCTACGGCCCCAAAGGCATCGGCGCCCTCTATATTCGTCCCGGCGCTCCCGCGGTTCGCCTAGCGCCGCAAATTCAGGGAGGCGGTCAGGAGCGGGGACTGCGTTCGGGAACTCTCTTTGTGCCCCAGATTGTCGGTTTTGCCAAGGCGCTGGAACTGGCGCTGGCGGAATTAGAGTCGGAAAAAGAACGCCTGACCCAACTACGGAACCAACTCTGGAGCGCCGCGGAAAAATTAGGAGACGTCTACCTCAACGGGGATTTGGAAGAGCGGGTTCCGGGGAACCTCAACTTCAGCGTCGGCGGCGTCAAGGGCCCCAGCTTACTCCTGGCGCTCCAGCCCCATCTAGCGGTCTCCTCCGGCTCCGCCTGCTCCGCGCATAATCCCCAACCGTCCCACGTGCTGACGGCGCTGGGGCGAGCGCCGGATTTGGCCAAAGCTTCCGTTCGGGTCGGTATCGGGCGCTTTACCGCGCCGGCGGAAGTCCAACGGGCCGGGGACATTATCGCCGAGACGATTATTCAACTGCGCTACGGCGATTAAGAGCCAGACTTTCCCGTCAATGAGTCAGAATTTGTCGGGTAATGCTGGGGTCGGTAATCTCGCTGTCGGCGGCGAGGAGAAAGGCTTTACTCAAAATCACCGTTAAGGTCTGATCCCCCTCAAAAGGTAAGAAGATAGACTCCCTTGACCCCGGCGCTTGCACAATGCAGAGATATTGATCGTTGGGTTCCATGAGAATATTGCCGCTTCCGAGGTGGATTTTATAGGTTCGCAACTCTCCCCGCACCCGGAGAAAGCGCTCCTGCAACTCGCACCGCTCCCGGATTTTCTTTAAACGCGGCAGTAAGGCGGCTAAAACTTGGCGCCGAGTTTCGGCGCTGGCGGAGAGTTCCCCAAAAGAATAGGACTGCCAGTAGTCCCGGTGGCGTCCTTCCGGGCCGCCGTCGAACCAGTTGGGGTCGTTGCCGACGCTGGTCACCCCCACAAAAAGATCCGCGTCCCGTAGGACTTCGCTAAAAACCAAAGCGGGAATGGTTTCTAGGGGTAAAGGCGCAACCGTCGAGTTAACGGAGTAGCCGCCGCCGCAGGCGTGGGCGTAATTGGTCGGCGCCGACAGGGGATAAAAGCGCAGTTGATCCGTGGCGACGTAGTGAAACACCCCCGTCTCGTTGGTGTCGGCGCCGTAGGTTTCCCCCAGGGCCTCGATCCAAAACTCCGCCCGCAGACCCCAGTTTTCCAAGGTCAAGGTCGCCGGGGGACAGTCGTCGTCCACCATCAAGCGCAGTTGATTACGCCAGCCCCGTTGGGCGCAGAGGGCGTTGAAGGGGTGTTGTTTCAGAATATGGGCGGCGAAACGGTTGGAATAGACCCGAGTGGTTTCCTCCGCCGGCGCTAGGAGATAGATTTCCCGATAAGCCTGTTTGAAGGGTTGGGTGATTTGGTGTTCCCACAAACGGGCCCGCCAAGCCTGAACGGTTTCTATGGAGGCGGTAATGGGATGCCAGAGGCTGACCTGGGTTTGATCGTCTAGCCAAGGAATCCCGGCGCCGGCCCTATCTCGCAGTTCTCCCTCTTGCCAGAGAACGACGGCGCTGTTTTCTCCCCGATCTAGAGTCCAGAGTAAGCGCCGAGTTAGACGCCCCAGCAGGGGATGATTGAGGTAGCGGCTTTCCCAAACGGGGAAAGACCAAGTTTTCGGTTGCAAATAGAAGGATTCTAAACGGGCGCTTTGGGCGGAGAGCATGGTTTGGAGGGACTTTTGATCCTGCTTGAGCGCCTTCAGTTCCTCGGCAAACTCCCTTTTCACCGCCTTGGGAACCGACTTTTGGGGCTTGCCGTCGGCCCGAAACCAGGCCAACTCTACCCGGCGACTCCCTTCTACCCGAAGTTCGACTTGAAAATCGCCCCAGGTTTCCCGTCTGAGACCCACCGCGGTGAGTCCGTAGGTCGGAACCGCCAATTCCTCTAGATCCGAGGGAGACAAACCCGCCCGCTCCGCGGAGGATTGCAACGCCTTGGCAATGGCTTTTTGGGCGGCGCTCCCTTTAACTCGGGTTTTGAGAATCGAGAGTTGGGCCGCGGCCCCTAGGGTCGGCATTTGACTGAGCGCCCAGAGCGCCGCGTTGCCGACCCTGGGGCAACGGGGGCCCAGTTGGGGGATTTTCCGATAGGCGGAGAGGGTTAGTTTTGCCAACGCTTCCACCAATTCCCGCTCCTCTAAATCGCCGCAGAGCCAGACCAAGCCCCGTAAAATATCGGCGTTTTTATCCGTCATCACATCGGCGCCGGCCCGCCAATCCGGCAGAGGACGAGTGCGAGGCAGATCGACCCAGGGGAGCCAGACCAGTAGGGTTTGGACAAAAACGTCGGCGCCTAATCGGCCCCGTAACTCCCGGGCCTGTTTCAACCATTTAGCGCCGGGTTTACCGCCCGTGGCGCCGACGCAGTGTTCCAGCAGATCTCGCCAAGGGTCAAGAATCTCCGGGGATTGCTCCTGGAGAAACGCTAGGGCGCCGTCGCTCCAGGCTTCCCCTTCCAGCAACGGCAAGGCTCCCTCCGGTTTCGGAAAAAGGCTCCGCAGTTTATCCGCCAGTTGGCGATGAGCGGTATTGCCCCATTCCAAGCGCCGACAGAGGGTTTCAACTTCGGTTTGGAGTTCCGGGGTCGGGGGATGATCTTTGAGATGAAACCGAACTAGAGCCAACAGGCGCTTATCCCCCCCAAAGAGCAGATACTCGTTACTCTGGAGGGCCTTAAGAATGAACAGGACGTCGTCGGCGCCGAAGGGCAAATCCCTCAGCCAAAGCCGAAACATCGCCTCGGAAACCTGCCAGCAGTTATGGCGATAGGTTCCGTCCGTATTCGCTAAATACCAACGCAAAAAATTGAGCGCCAGCCAGACCTGACGGGAGGGGTCTAACTCTCGGATTTCCGCCTCGGTGGCGGATTTTTTTTGCAAAAAGTCGAGGGTTCCTTCCCGCAAAATCGCCGCAATCCAAGGTAAGGCTTCGGGATCGACGCTCTGGGCGCCATTATCTGAACTGTTGTTCATTGTGCAAGGGGTTAGGGGGTTTAGCCGGCGCCCTGACGGGGCCATTGAGGGAAACTTCTCAAGGGAGGCTGTCTCGACAACTCGCCGAAGCTAAAATTGCGACCTTAGACGGCGCCGAAGCCTTGGACACTCATTTTGAACTCTCCCCCGGTTAAAACCGTGGGATTCTAAGCGGACGTTGCTACGCGGGTTGAAACCCGACTTCGCAACGGTTACGATAGGATCGAGTGAGATCTCGAAACACGTTATACCGCTTTGGCGCGTGCAATGACGCCCTAACAACCTTGGCGAGGGAAATCCCAAGCTGTGTCGCTACTTTTTTGA
>WGLZ01000029.1 GCA_016471375.1 Cyanobacteria bacterium RI_101 | reverse complement strand
TTCAGTCCATTCACGTGCTTTGGCTTGAGGAGAGTAAACTCATCTCCAATCTCACTGACTTTCATCTGCAAGTTTTAGCTTTACTCGGTTCTCCTTGCCAGAAATACTATTGTCTTCCATGAACCTGCGAAATGTAGGTTTGACTCCCCTTCTCCCGCTCTGGGAGAAGGGGCTCGGGGATGAGGGCCAACCAAGCAACTGACAAAACTGAGAGGCTCCCTCGATGAACGCATTGTAGCGGTATCCTCTCGACCGACTAGCCCAGTTCCAAACTAGAGACGCCGAATATTTTCCTTAGAGGTAAATCCGGGACTGCGCCGGCGTACATTCTGGCGGTTTCAAAACAGGGTTCCATGCCTTGGCTTCGGGCCAGTTCAACAGCTTGGGCGTTTGGCTCCGGGACGTCTAAGTAGATCTCAGACCCCAAAGGAGTTTGGGCGAGTAGGGCCTGAAACAGTTCTAGGGCGACGTCTTTACTCTCCGCGTTGAGGGGGCCGATTTTATAGCCCCGCCGACAGGCTCGCATAACGCCATAACCCCGCAGTTGTCCCTGTTCGACCACTCCTAGGGCGCGATGATGGGGATGGTTGATCCAAGCCCGTAGAAAAGCCTCCCGACGGGCGGGGAAGAATTGACGGTCGTAATCCGCTAGACGCGCTAGCTCGAAACCCGAGAGGTCGAAAAAATGGGGATCTGGCGGGCGGACGGTCTGGACGGCGCCGCCAAAGCGAATATGGCGGTAGGCGAGTTGAAAGCCGGATTTTTGGTAATTCCCCTGCTGAGCGACCACGCCGTCTAACCCAATTGTTCTACCCTCTAAATACTCCAGCGCCCGCCGCCAAATTTCCAGACCATAGCCCTGACCCCGAAAACGCTTGTCAACTAGGTATAAACCGATAAACCCAAAATCGGCGCCGTACCTCACCGCAGAGATCGTCGCAACGGGTTGGCCGTCAATTTTACCCGCGAGAAATCCTTGGGGATCGGCGGCGAAAAAGCACTCCCCGTCCCCGAGACCGGGATTCCACCCCTCCTGCGCGGCCCAGTCCAGCGGAATCGTCATTTCTTCCGCTGTCAGGGCTGAAATTTGGTAACTGGAACTCTGAGAAAAGGTCATAGGGTTTGCGAATTATTGGCCGGTCAGATGAACGACGACTTCCCGGCGATGGGCGCCCTGACGGTGTTCCCAAAGATAGATCCCCTGCCAGGTTCCCAAGACGAGACGCCCCTGAGCGATGGGAATTTGTTCGGAGGTGTTAGTTAAGGCGGAGCGAATATGGGAAGGCATATCGTCCGGGCCTTCGCTACTGTGGCGATAGCGCCGCTCGTCCTCTGGAACCAGTTGAGAGAAGAAAGTCGATAAATCAGCTAAAACGTCGGGGTCGGCGTTTTCTTGGATTAACAGGGAGGCGGAAGTATGGCGGATAAAGACTAGACATAACCCGGTTTGAATGCCGGATTCCTTGACAATTTCCTGAACCTGAGAGGTAAAGGGCCGCAGAGATTTCCCCTGGGTGGGGATAATCAGCGATTGTTGATATTGACTAAGCATCCCGTAACCGTCCTTGGGGTTGAATGAGGTAGCCGCAGGCCGGTTCCCCGTTATTCAGCCAATGGGTGCGCTTGATGGTGCAGTCCGGTAAGACGGCGGCGAACATTTCGAGTTCGTGGCCGCAAACGCTAGGATAGGATTCCGCCACTTCGGCGATGGCGCAGTGATGTTCCGCTAACACATACTGGGGAGTCGGCGCCGATTCGAGAATGTGGAGTTCCGTCATATAACCCTCGGCCCGGCGCAATTCCGTCAGGGCCTGCAACCGCTCCCGGAAAGAGCCAGACCCGAGACGTTGCCGGTAATCCTCCGCTTTGCGTTGCCACTGCTTTTGGAGCGCCGCCCCCAACTGTTGTTCTCCCGCTGTTTCCACAAGGCTGTCCAAAAAAGAAAGGGCAAATTCGCCGTAGGCCTGGGGAAACCGCTCCCGCCCCTGTTTACTTAAGGCGTAGAGAAATTGGGGTCGGCCCATAGCGCCTTGACTGGCTTGATGTTCAATCAACCCGTCTTCTTCTAGATCCTTCAGATGACGCCGGATCGCCTGGGGACTCAGATCCAGTTGCGCCGCCAAATCCTGGGCCGTCGTCTGGGGACGCCTCAGCAGGGCCCGCAGAATCTCGTCTTTAGTAGAGGAAGCAAGCATGGGGGAAGAGGACTAAGGAAAAACGCCGATTGAGCCGCGGCGGGCGCGAAAGCGATATCGCTAAGATAAACCTATCGGGCCAACGGCGCTTAGGGCCGAACCCCTCCCATTTTACTTGGACAACCTAACGGTTGTTAAATTCCGCAAAATAAAGTTGACTCCCCCAGACTTGACTCTGGGCGCCGAGGCGGGGCCGTTCAGAGCAACGACTCAAAGGTCTGCCGCAGACGCTCCAGGTTGGCGACTCGTCCCACCAAGAGGTTATCTTTCCCCAGGCTATCCAGTTCCTGTTTCCAGCGTTGGATCGGCTCGGGATTGCGGAGCCAAAAGTTAACCATGGTCTGAGTCACCGCGTCCCAATCCCAATCCGGGCGCCGGGGAATTAGTTCCGTGGACTTAATCAAACTGTCCAAGGTGCAATCATAACTCGCCACATAGGCTAGGCTCCGTTCAGGGCGCTGTTCCACGTCCTGTTGGTAGTTAAAAAAGGTAAAAACGGGAGCGACGCCCAAAATATCAAATGTATAGGTCATTTAAATCACCTCTACAACGCAACAACAGAGTCTGTCAATCATAGGAAATTGATAGCCAACCATTGTAGCGAAACTAGCCAAAACGCCGCGGACTTATTCACTTGACAAACAAAGGGTCTCCCTAGGGCGATGTTATTTAAAGCGGGCTGTCCCGAGAGTATAGCTTTGATCGCCCAGGGACTTCCTCAAAGCTGGGGAAAAAAGAAGGCTTTATAGGCGCTCAGCGCCGCCTCCCCCGCCAATAAACTAATTATTCCTCCCGCCGCTAAACAGGGGCCGAAGGGAAACTGACGGGACTGAAACCGCCCCAGCGCCGCGGCGACGCCCACCCCCAGCAATCCCAGCAAACAGGCGAGAAACGCCGTTAATGCCAACAACTGCCAGCCTAACCACGCGCCGAGCATGGCCGCCAATTTAGGATCGCCGTCCCCCATGGCCTCCTGTTGGAGCCAGAACGTTCCCCCCCAGCGCAGGAGATCAAAGCCCCAGAGACCCAGAACCGCGGCGCCGACGGCGGCCACCAGTCCCCCGGCGCCCTGATTTGCCTGCCAGCCCCAGAGGGCTTGGAAACTTAGCCCGACCACTAGCCCAGTTTTAGTTAAGATCCCAGGCAAGGTCAGGGTGTCCCAATCAATCAACGCCAGCGCCACAAGGAAACTGACCAACGCGCTATAGCCTAGGGCTTGGACGGTAAAGCCGTAGCGGGCCGCCACTAGACAGAATAAAAGCCCCGTCAGCGCCTCCACTAGGGGATAGCGGGGGGAAATGGGACTGCGACACCAGCGACAGCGCCCCTTTAACCAGAGCCAACCGAGGACAGGCACGTTTTCCGTTTTGCCTAGAGGGTGGAGACAGTGGGGGCAACGGGAGGGGGGATAAAGTAAAGACAGCCCCGCGGGCAGACGATAGACCACGACGTTCAGGAAACTGCCCACGGCGCTGCCCAGGACAAAGACAAAGCCGTAAACTGTCGCCAGGACAAGGGATTCGAGCATGACAACCAGGGCGCTAAGGTGAGAGCGGTTTCCCTACTATAGGGCTGGGACGCTTCCCGCGTGAAAAGAGGTCTTGTCCTTTCATCCCCTTAGGGCAAAAACTCCGCCACCGCCTGGGCGATAGTCTCGGCGCCGTTGGGGTCGAGTTTCTCCGTTAACCGGGGCGGGGACGGCTCTTCTTTGAGGAAATGCCAGCGACCGAGGAAAAAGTCCGCCGTGTCGATAATTTGGTGCCGGCCGTAGTCCTGTAACCCCGCCAGTAAAATCGGCGCTTCGGCAAAACCCTCTCGGGTTAAGGACACTAAAGGAACGCCCAAACGCAGGGCTTCGGCGAAGGTGCTGTAACCGGGTTTAGAGATCACCCGCCCGCAGAGGGGCATGACGTCCACGGGCCGGAAAGAACCGGGGGGCAAGGAGATCAGGTTGGGCAATTTCGGCGCCTGGGCGTCGAAGGTCAAAAAGCGCCAATCGGGAAATTTTGCTAAGGTTTCGTAGGGAATGGAGGCTAACCCCAAACCGCCAAAGGTCAGCAATACCGTCCGTTCCGGCGGGGTTTTCAGCGCCAATTTTTCCCGTAACTCCGCCTCGCTATAACGGGGGGCGCCGCCGGTTAAGCCCACGTCTCGGCGCCGGGGGAAAATGGTCATCGGCTCCGCCAGGGGCAGGCGAAAGAGTTGGTCGCAGGCTTGGTAGTCCGCTTCGATTTGCTCCGCTAGATCCCAAAAGGACGGCCCCCAATCCCGGTAAATAAAATTCCAACCAAAATTGCCCATTAACCAGGCGGGAATGCCAGCTTGATGAGCCAAGGACACCGCCAGCGCCGGAATGTCCGCCAGGACTAAATCCGCCTGATTCTGACGCAGGTAGTCGGCCTCCTGGGCGATCAAGGCGTTTTTTCCTTGATAGACCGCCGTCAATTCCCGACGGGTGGCGTCTAAGTCCATTTGCAGGCTATCGCTTTGGATGACGCCCGCGTCCAGGGATACAGGGCGATGGATAAAGTCGCCGGGAATGTAGGATTCCAGTAACCATCGCGGCGCTCGGGTGGCTAAAATTACCAAACAATCGGGGCGGAGGCGCTGAATTTCCGCCACGACGCAGGCCATCCGCACGCCATGACCAAAACCGTGACCCGTGACGGCGCAGTAAATCGTCGGTCGTTTGGCGCCCATCCTAACCCTGGGTTTTGAGGTTAATGACGCTGGCGTTGAAGTTATAGCTCTTGCCCTCCAACTCCAGGACGGTTCCCACCTTCAGTTTTTGGCCCCCCACCACCACGCCGGTGGGCGTCATATCCCCCTGGCTGGAGAGAGTAAGGAGCAGATCGTTGCTATAAACGGCCTCTGGCCGGGGGTCGGGAAGCGCCTTGACGCCGCCGTCCGGCTGGGGCACCGCTAGGTTGCGGGGCAGGATTTGGACGTTAGTGGTCGTCACCTGACCGGCGGGTTGGTTGCGGATGATAATGTCGGTCTTTTGGCTTTTTAAGTCCTGAACAATGACGTTAATATCCAGGGCGTTGAGACCCCGGACAATGGCGGTAATTTCTAGGGGTTGGGTCTGGACTTGAGCCACCAGACTTTTGCCGGAACCGCCGGGGAGGACAAAAATGCCGACCACCGCCATGAGGATAATCAGCCCGGCGCCGAGATCCAACAAGCTCACTTTGCCGAAGAGACGGCCTTTCGCGTCAATTAACGACATAACACTCTCCTAACCTAGAGCCAGCGATCCGCTTGTTTGGCGGTTTCAAAGAAAAAGCGGACATTCTCCTCCGGGGTGCCCACGAGCACGCCATGGCCCAGATTTAAAATATGGCCCCCCTGGCCCGCCTTGCGAATGGTGTCGAGGATGCGGGTCTTAATGAAGTCCTGGGAGCCGAAAAGAACGCCGGGGTCAATGTTGCCCTGCACCTTCATGTCAGAACCTAAGCGCCGGCGGGCGTCCGCCATATCCACCGTCCAATCGACGCTGACGATATCCACGCCGGATTGACCCATCCGTTCCAACACCCCGGCGCTGCCGCTGATGTAGAGAATCAAGGGGGTGTCGGGGTGGGTTTCCTTGACGAGTTTGACCACCTGTTGTTGGTAGGGAAGCGCGAAGACGTCGTAATCCTGGGGGCTGAGTTGCCCAGCCCAGGAATCGAAGAGTTGCACCACCTGAGCGCCGCAATCAATCTGGTAACGGACATAGACGGCGATGGCTTCGGCGATTTTCCCCAAAAAGGCGTGGAGCAGTCGCGGCTCGGAAAAGGCCATTTGTTTAATGACTTTGTAATCCTTGGAGCTTTTGCCCTCGATGGCGTAGGCCGCCAGAGTCCAAGGGGAGCCGACAAAACCCAAGACGGTGGATTGATCGCCCACTTCCCGCCGTAGGGTCTGGAGAATGGTTTTAATAAACGGTAAAGACGCTTCGGGATCTAGGGGCGTCAGTTGATCCACCTGAGCCTGGGAACGAATGGGGGGATCGATAATGGGCCCTTTGCTTTCAATGATGTCGAAGGGAATGCCGATGCCCGGCAGAGGGGTTAAAATATCGGAAAACATAATCACCCCGTCCGGTTGAAAAGCCCGCCAGGGTTGTAGGGAAATTTCAATCGCTAGCTCTGGATTCTCCGAGCGCTCCCGAAAACTCGGATACTTGTCCCGCAGATCTCGATAAACCTGCATATAGCGCCCCGCCTGACGCATCATCCAAACCGGAGGGCGCTCTACCACGGCGCCGCGGGCCACTTGTAAGAGATAGGGGGTTGCCTCGGTCATTCTCGCTTTTTTAATCCTTGTTTCAAACCTCGATCGTTAGCTTATCACCCCCGGCGCCGTCGGACGCCTTAGCCCTTCAACTCGGCGACGGCGGCCAGGAGGCGGTCAATTTCGGCGTCGGTTCCCACGGTGATTCTGACAAAGTTCAAAATCCGGGGATGGTTAAAGTAGCGCACCAGAATTTTCCGGTCTTTCAATTTTTGGTATAACTCCGGCGCCGGGATCCAGGACGGGGAGGCTAGGACAAAGTTGCTATCGGAATCCAAGACTTCAAACCCTAAAGCGGTCAAGCCTTGGCTCAACCGAATCCGAGTGGCGCGGATTTTTTGCCAGAGGGGAATAAAATCCGCCCGGGCCTTCAGCGCCGCGGTTCCTAGAGCCTGGGCCAAACGGTCGAGATTATAGGAGTCCCGCACCTTATCCATTTCCCGAATTAAAGCCGGAGCGCCGATGGCGAAGCCGACCCGCATTCCCGCCAGGCTGTAGCTTTTGGAGAGGGTGCGGGAAATAATCGCGTTCTCGAACTCCGCCAGTAAATCCCAGTGGTCTTCGTCGCCAAAATCGATGTAGGCTTCGTCGATGAGGACAATACCGGGGTGTCGGGCGCAGGTGGCCCGTAGGAAGTCTTTATTTAAATGTTTGCCCACCGGCGGGTTCGGGGAGGCTAAAAAGAGGAGGGGCGCGGTAGAAATAATCGGGCCCGAGAGTTCAAAGCGCTCGTTGGTGGCGATCACCTCCAATTCGGCGCCGTGAACCGCCGTCAGGGTTTGATACAGAGAATAGGTTAAATCGAGGACGCCGACGGTTTGACCGGGATCGACAAAGGTGCGGAGGGCGATGTTTAAAATATCGTCGGAGCCGTTCCCCGCCAGAATTTGCTCCGGCTGGACGCCAAAGGTCTCCGCCGCGGCTTGCCGCAGTCGCCGAGAGACGGGATCGGGATAGAGGCGCAGTTTTTCTAGCTCCGGCTCCAGCGCCGCCAAAATAGAGGCCGGGGGCGGGTAGGGATTTTCGTTGGTGTTGAGTTTAATAAAATCCGTGGTTTGGGGTTGTTCGCCGGGCGTATAACCGGGGGTCTGGCGAACGGAGGCGCGAATAGGCAACATCAAGGCGGCGGCGGTCGGGACAATAGCCTAGTGTAGCAGTGGCAAAGGAGCTTGGCGATCAGGTTATGATCAATACTCTTCGGCGCTGGTTTACTGGCTCGCATTTCGTTTGCCCTCATCCCCCGGCCCCTTCTCCCAGGGCGGGAGAGGGACTGAGCGATTAGGTTGATTGTCAAGGCTAAAGGGGAATTTTTTTACCCAGAGGCTAAGCCAGGAAGATCTAACTGCCCCAGTGTAGATCGAAGGAGAAAACTCTCCTCAAGGACTGGGCAAGTGTTAATTGCTCTCCTTTAGACTCATGCTAGAGGACTGGACAGCAGAAGCGTATTTGAGACCAAGGATAGGCAAAGGTTCGGTTTCGGGGGCTTTCACTTCCTATATAGGTTTTGAGAGTAGACCTTGGCTAAGCCGCCACGACTTCCCTCGGAGACGTCCAGGGGCGTTGGCTCTTGACGATGGCGCTCAGAAATGTCAGCAATTTATGGGCGCAGGCAATCAGAGCCACTTTTTTAGCTTTTCCTCGCTGAAGCAACTTTTCGTAAAACGCCCGAATGACCGGATTAAAGCGTATTGCCGATAACGCCGCCATGTAGAAGAGCGCCGAACGCACCATTGCTCGTCCGCCGACAATGTAGCCTTTCCGTTCGGATTGTAACTAAGGGTGACCAAAGATTTTTAGAACTGGATCAAACTTTTGCCACTTCCACTTCCGGCCCTGACTTAGTTGTGATTTTACATCGTTTGGCTGATGTGATTGGCTCTACTACCCCTCCTGCTTTTCCCATCAAGGAAGGCGATTATATCCTGTTAGCGCCGCTAAAGAGTGACAGCGGGACTCAGAGTTACCCCATTCCAGCCAGCCTCAATGTAGATGACTTCAAATCTGTGGCAATCTGGCGTCGTCGCTTTAACGCGACGTTCGGCGCCGCTACCCTAAAACCATAGGGGCGGGCGGTAACTCGTTGGGAAGCTCCCCAGTAGTTTGCGGGTGATAAAGAATTTTTACAAGGTGAGTCTGGGAAGGGAATCGGCGCTATCGTGAGCGGGGTGGTCTTTATCTGTCGGGTCTACTCAAAACTGGTCGTTTTTTGGCTGAGCTTTCGGAGTCGTATCGTCAGTTTTTTATCGCCGACCCGCGGAGGCATATTCCCTCAGCCCCTTAGTTGACTAAGTCCCACGGTTTTAGTCAATCTCCGCGCTCGTTCACTTCCCAAACGCTAAAGGAGGCATCCGCCCAATGTCCAGTGAATCGCGCTATGACTGTATCGTTGTCGGGGCCGGCCTGTCCGGCTTGATTGCCGCCCGTAACCTCCACCGTCAAGGGCGCTCGGTTATGGTTCTCGAAGCTCGCGACCGCGTCGGCGGCAGGATGCGCGGTAAGTTTCTCGCTTCAGGCCAATGGATTGACCTGGGCGGGCAGTGGGTCGGGCCGACGCAGACCAGGTTTCTCGCCTTGCTCGACGAGTATCGCCTGTCGCGGTTCACCTCCCCTGTCTCCGGGCAAAAAGTCCTGCTTTACAACGGCGCCCGCTACGAGTTCGACGGACTTTTCCAAGGCTACGCGGAAGGGGAAATTCCCGGAGTCTGTCCCGAGGATTGGCAAGACGCGCAGGACGCCTGGCGACGGTTTGAGGCTCTCTCGGCGGCGTTGCCCGAAGGTTACCCCCGCGCCAACGACTTGAATCGCCAGCTCGACGGTATGACCTTTGCGCAGTGGATCGCAGAAAACACCCAAACTGAGTTTGGAAAATGGTACTTCCACTACATGTCCCGGGCCGTGGGGGTGGGGTGCGTCGAGGCCGGTCAGATTTCATTCTTGCACGCCCTGTGGGGTCACCGCGTCGCCTCACAGGCCGAACACCCCGAGGCGGAGCTGATTCGCGGTGGAGCTGGGCAAATTCCGGGAAAGATCGCCGCCGAGTTGGCGCCGTTTATCCGCGTGGGCGAAGCCGTCACCGGCGTGCGGCACAGCGATCAGGGGGTTGAAGTCCTCACTGGGAGCGAGACCTACTCCGCCCGTTTTGTCGTCATCGCCATGCCGCCTCACCTCGCCGGGCGGATCTTCTACGACCCTCCACTGCCTCCCCTCCGCGCCCAACTCACGCAACGCGTCCCCATGGGCACCTGCGCGAAGGTGTTGATCTCTTACGACCGTCCTTTCTGGCGGGATAAGGGACTCGCGGGGATCGGCCTAGGGAACTGCCGGTGGATCGAGCTGTGCGCGGATAGTTCCGACCCCGAGACCGGCGTGGGGGTCATTGCGACGTTTGTCTATGGCGACGCCTATCACGAATGGATGACCTTGCCCGAAGCCGACAGACGGACTGCCGTTCTGGGCGACCTAGCGATGTACTTTGGCGACGAGGCGCTGACGCCGGTCAGCTATGACGTGGAAAACTGGACCGCCGATCCTTGGACAGGGGGAGGTTACACGGCCTTCATGCCGCCCGGTGTTTGGACGACCTTTGGGGAAGCGCACACAGCGCCTGTGGGCCCGATCCACTGGGCGGGCACCGAGTATTCAGACCGGTGGCCCGGCTTCTTTGACGGCGCGATCCGGACTGGAGAGCGGGCCGCCGCCGAAATCCTGACACGACTGGCGGCTGGGTAAAGGTACGCAATACTGGAGGACTTGACTTCCAAATTGAGGGCGGGGAGTTCAACCGGAACCAGACCAGTCTCAGCGCCGAAGAGTCCCAGGGATTCCTAGGGGGACTGAGGGCGGGGGACTACCAGCTTAGTCGGCTGTCGCCGGCGGGAGGGTTAGAGTTCGTGAGCGTCTGGGGCTATGTCAACTTGGCCAACAGTCGGCGGGAATACCTGCTCTCGATCCAATCCTCGACAGGGGGAGTGTTGGCCTTGGGTTCCCTCGATGAAATCGGCGCCGGGGTGGCTCGGTTGCTGGGGGAGAGTTAGAAACGATATTCTATTGAGGAACGGCGCTTGCCAGATCAGCGACCCATTCTTGAATTTGCGCCTGCTCAAATAGGGGAATCAAGGACTTTAACCGTTCAAGTCCCTCTAAGTTGAGAGTTCTAATCCCCAATAACTCGACCGCCACAATTCGATTATTTTCGTCATAATCGACAATCACACCGTCCGCAATTTCTTCTGATTCAATAACAGTGGCTTCTTCAATTTGAAAATAAGCCGCGTCAACTTCCCGGTCGTATCCAATGGTTGTCATCTCTTGTAACTCCTATCGAAAAAGACTGTGATAATGACCGGGGGCTGTTTATCTGAGTTATAAACCACCCTTAGCGCCCGATTTCCATACTCAGGAGTGCGTTTCCAAACCCGGCGAGCGCAAGTGCGGGGGTCTTGATCGCAAGCGCCGAAAAGACCAGGTAGGCGATTAGGAGAGCCACGCCAGCTAAGAAGGGGAGAAGGTCATCTACCATCGGCATTTTATCGTTCCATGACAAACACGTTTTATTTAGCTCCTCTCATGGTACTGTAACCACTGTAAGCATAGTACGCTGATGGTATCATTATGAATTTTAGAGTGTTAGCTTTGGTTTTATCTTTGCCAGCCCTAACCTGGAGTTTATCCGCCAATGCGGAAGATTACCAGACTGAATTTAGTGGAGTGTTAAAAGTTGGCAAGCAATACTCCCATATTTTTTACTCTGGCAAAGAAACCGGAGACACAGTAGCTTATTTCTTTGAAAATAAGTCAAAGGTGGGACAAAAGATTTTATCCACATGTAAAAATAATAAACCGTGTTCTGGCTCAGGTAATACAGAGATAGAAGATAAAATTCCTAAAGAGATTCCTGAAACCACATCAGGGACTTATAAAATTACCTCTATTTCTAAGGTTCAGCCTCGTTAGTATGGAAAGCTTCCTTCTAATCTTTAGTTATGCAGCTCGTTCAATGGAATGGATGACTGAGCCAGAGAATCAGCAATAGTCCATTAGAGTGAGGTGAATTTATAGAGAAGATATTATGGCGATCGAAATCAAAATTCTCAACCACGGCGACGTGGATATTCTCAAAAATGTCGATCCAGATGTATTCGACGATCCCATTAATATCGCACGAGCTATTGAGTTCCTCGGCGATCCTCGCCATCACTTAGGTGTTGCGATTGACGGCGATCTTGTCGTCGGATTTGTCTCAGCCGTTCATTATGTTCATCCTGATAAGCCTTGTCCAGAACTATGGATTAATGAAATTGGTGTCGCGGCAACCCATCAGCGGCAAGGCATAGGGAAGCAATTGATGAATGCGATATTTACGGTGGGGCGGGAGTTGGATTGTGAGTCTGCTTGGGTGTTGACAGATTGCGAAAATACAGCCGCGATTAGCCTTTACTCAGGTGTTGATAATCCAAAAAATACCAACTGACCATGTTATGTTCTCGTTCGATTTAGGGCGATCAAATTCATAAGAATGGAGAGTGAGATCTCGTTGCTGTAGTAATAGCGCATGGACTATCTCGGCATAACAACGCCTATGCGCACCGACCGCCAAAAGTTGATCTGTCAGATGCAAAGGTTACTAGCCGCGGGTGATGGGCAACGTTAATCCCCCAGCGCCGTCAAAAACTCAGTAACCACATCCCCAACCGCGTCCAAACAATCTTGGGCGGCGAAGCGCAGGGTGGGTATCCCTTCCCGGAGCATAACCCGATGGAAGTGCGACGCTGATCATCATCATTAGCTACCCCGCAGTCAACAATTTCTGTAGCTCTAAGGCTGGATCGATGATATTAATATCCGCATTGGTGACAACGGTTTCCTGACCCTCCTCGCACTCGTAAACCACATAAGTCCAAATCCCCGGATTCCCGGCGTCTACAATCTCAGACTCGTAAAAAGTAATTGTCTCATCCTCCTCGCATTCGTAGTAGGCGGAGTAAATATCATCCCACTCGCAGTCAGACATTTCTAGCGTCTCTTGAATTGAAGCCAACACTCCCGCAATATGATGAGGCTGAGTCTCCACTTGAACCAATCGCTCGCCTTCCCACTCGAAATTGTGTAACTCCAGCATTGTGACTTAACCCTTAATAGTTTTTTATTTAAAGTATATCAGTGTTATGGGATATGGTAAAGTCAAAGGCGATCACTATCGGGGAAGGTCTGTGATGTTACTAGGGGATAAGTCAGCGCCGGAAAGGGGGAGGAAGGATGACCATTGACATTGAGGTGGCGGAACGGTTCGGCGCTCTGGTTGCCGAGGGGAACTATGGGGGAGCTTACGGTTACTTGACCCAGGCGGCGGAGTGGGAAAATCCCCCGATGGTCTATACCTCTTTCATCGGCGCCGGGGACTGTGAGGCGGTGACCGTCGTTTTGACCTCGGAGGACGGCGTCGTGCGGATTCGTTCTCTGGAATGGGGCAGACCTTAAGAGGATTAAAGGGAGAAGCCCTGAAAGATCATGCTCCCCAAATGACTCACTGTCTGCTTCCAAGCTTAGAATAGAAAAAATAGGAGAGCGAACAATGTCCTCTCCCGTTAGGAAATTTGTCTGTTTGTGAAATTGACTCCGGCAATATTGGGTTTTCTTTTTTGGTGGGTATTCAGTTCTATCTAGGGGAAATCAATCATGTTCAGCGCCGACGACTATGGCCAAGCCCTGGCCTCCTCTTTTTTATTTTACGAAGCCCAACGCTCCGGGGATTTACCCGCCACTAATCGGATTCCCTGGCGCCGCGATTCGGCCCTGGGAGACGGGGCGGCGCGGTACGACGCCAATAATAACGGTCAACTGGAAAGTAACGAAACCCTCAGTCGGGACTTAGCCGGGGGCTATTACGACGCGGGCGACCGGATGAAATACGCTTATCCCTTGGCGAGTTCTTTGACCCTCTTGAGTTGGGGCGCTACGCAGTATCAAGACGCCTACGAAGCGACGGGTCAATTAGATGAGGCGCTGGATGCCATTAAATGGGGAACCGATTGGCTCCTCAAGGCCCACGAAACCACGGGAACGGGGGCGTCCCTACAAACGGTTCGGCTCTGGGGTCAGGTGGGGCGCACCAGCACGGATCACAATAATATTTCCGACGATCAAAATATCGCTCTGCCCCGTCCCGCCTACTTTATCGACGCGAGCAAACCCGGCTCCGATTTAGCCGCCGAGGTGGCCGCGTCCTTCGCCTCCGCCTCCATTCTCTTTCGGGCCGCAGACAGCGCCTACGCCGACCAACTGCTCAACCACGCCCAGGCGCTGTACAAATTCGCTTATCAATATCAGGGACGCTATTCCAACGTCATTACCGATACCGCCTATCCTTCTAGTAACTACAACGATGACTTGGCTTGGGGCGCCGTTTGGCTCCATAAAGCCCTTGAGTCCGCGAATGGTAACGTCAACCAAACCTTAAGTTGGGCGGGAAACCAAACCTATTTGCAAATCGCTAAGAGCAAAAATCTGGGGCTGGGGAACTGGACTCAGACCTGGGGCGATAAGGAGTACGGGACGGCGGTCTTAATCGCTCAGGAAGATCCCGCCTACAATAAAACTTCTCTGGAAAACTGGCTCAATTACTGGACGGAGTCCGGCGCCGGTCATATCGCCTACAGCCCCGGCGGTCTGGCTTTTTTAAGCGAATGGGGATCCTTGCGTCTAGCGGCCAATACGGCTTTTTTAGCGGCGGTCTATAGCGATACGGTACGGGACTATAACGGTCGCTACGCTGATTTTGCCCAGTCCCAAATTGACTATATGTTGGGGGACAATCCCCGCAATTCCAGTTATCTAGTGGGTTTCGGCGCCGACTATTCCCGCAACCCCCACCACGCCAATGCTCACCTCAACAATAACCCCGCCTACAACGGCTCCAATGGTTGGACCGTCTTTAATAGCACTACCCCTAACTACAATCTTCTCACCGGCGCCCTGGTGGGCGGCCCCGGCTCCGCTAATGATTTCGACTATCAAGATAACCGCCTCGATTATGTCCGCAACGAAGTGGCTCTGGACTATAACGCCGCCTTTACCGGAGTTTTGGCTTACCTGTACCAAAATTCCGCTCCGCCCATTATTCCCACCGCGAACCTCAGCGCCGCCCAAACTCTGATTGAAGGACAGTTTCAGCCCCAGTCGGCGGTCTATACCGTCACCCTAACGGAAGCCTCTAACCAAACAATTACCCTGAACTATAGCTCCGTCAATGGAACGGCGCTGGCGGGCTTAGATTACGGCGCCGTCAGCGGTTCCCTGACCTTTGCCCCCGGCGTCCTGAGCCAAACCATTGCGATTCCCATTCTCAACGACGATCGTAAAGAGGGAAACGAAACCTTTACCCTGACCTTGTCCAACCCCAACGGCGCCGTTCTGGGAACCAGTAGCGCCGTCGCCACCCTCACCGACACGCTTAAATCCGGCGTAACGACGGTTCTCCCCGCCGGGGTCGAAAACCTAACCCTCTCCGGCGCCGGCGCCATTAACGGAACTGGCAACGGCGGCCCCAATACCCTGACGGGCAATAACGGCGCGAATCAACTTTTCGGCGGCGCCGGTAATGATACTCTCACCGGCAAGGGGGGAAGCGATCTCCTCAACGGCGGCCCCGGCGCCGACGTCCTCACGGGGGGAACGGAAGGGGATATTTTTCAATTCCAATGGGGAGAATCCGGGGTCAACGGGCCAGACCGGATCAAGGATTTGGCTTGGGGTGGGGATAAAATCGACCTCCTGACTAGCGGCGGCGCCGACGGGGGACTGCCCACCCAATTCAGCCGGGCCAGCGACCAGTCTGCCACTAACCGTAACCTTATTATTAACGCCGTTTTTAGCGACGCCGACGGCCAAACTCCCGGCGCTCAACCCCTCGCCATCGGCGCCGCCGCTCTAGTTGTCGCGCCCAATGCGACTTACTTGATCATTAACGACGTCGCCCCCGGCTTTCAGTCTTCCCAGGATCTCTTGATTAACTTAACGGGTTATAGCGGCGCTTTACCGGCGCTAGGCGCCATCGCGGTCGGAGCTTTATTCACTTAGTAATAGGTCTGTCAGTTCCAGAAATCTCCCTCCGCTCGGCGCTCTATGGCTGAACCCGCGACCCATCTTTTTAAACCGCCTCTGAATTGACGAAATCCGGCGGGCAACTTTAAAATACCCCCAAACTCGTTCCCTAGGGTTTCCCCGAATCCATGCTGGCTTCCCTCCTCAACCGACCCAAAAGCCGCTTCGGCGCCGTCGCCTTGGCGCTTCTCTCGGCGCTGTTACCCTGGCCGGTAGCGGGTCTCCATAAGTTTTACCTCGGACAACCCCTCTGGGGCGCTATTTATCTCCTGCTGTGGCAGACCCCCATGCCCCGGGTGGCCTGCGCCATCGACGCCGTCTGGTACCTGGTGCAGGGGGAAGAGAGCTTTAACGAACAATACAACGCCCTCTCGGCGCCCCAGGCGGTGGCCAGTTTGGCCGATAACCTGCGGGAACTAGAAAAACTGCGGGCGGAAGGCTTGATGTCGGACTACGAATTTGAGCAAAAGCGCCGTCAACTGCTAGAGCGCCCCGTTTAAAGCCCCATGTTTAACCTCCGCCGTCAGGCGCTCCGGCGCCGTCTCCAGTCCGAGCCATTTTGCCGGTTTCGCAACCTGGAGGAAGTGGCGCTGGCGGCCCAGTTAGGCGCTCGGGTGGTGGTTAACGAAGCGTCGGTGGACGATTGGCTACGGCTACCGGGATTTTCGATCCATCAGGCCCGGCAGTTGACGGCATTAACTCAGGGCGGCGTGCAGTTTCTCTGTTTAGAAGACCTGGCGGCGGCGCTGGGTCTGCCGGAACACCGCCTCGAACCCTACGCCCCCATTCTTTTTTTTACCTACCGAGACCCGGACAGTTCCCTCGCTCCCCGCCGGATTCCGGTGAACTCGGCGTCTGAAGCTCAATTGCTGGCTCTGCCCTGTCTAACCCCCGCCCTAGCGGAGGCGTTATTCCGGGAACGGCAACGGGGCGGCGCTTTCGCGGATCTGGCGGACTTGCAACGGCGCCTGGGGTGGGACGGGGAATTATTGAGTCGAGCTATGTATTATTTACAATTTTGATAATAATTACGTCCTCCCCTTTTTCCCTCCCTTGTGTTCCTTCCCCCGAGATGGCTATGATGGCATCTGGGGATTTTATCTAAACCAGCGCCGTTGTTTAACCGATTTCAGCCGCCGCCCAGCCGCCCAGCGCCTATGCCATTCGACAAAATTCTCATTGCCAATCGGGGCGAGATCGCCCTGCGCATATTGCATAGTTGCGAGGAACTGGGCATCGCCACCGTCGCCGTTCATTCCACCATTGACCGTCAGGCGCTCCATGTTCAACTGGCGGATGAGAGCGTCTGCATTGGCCCGCCCCAAAGTAGCAAAAGCTATCTGAATATTCCCAACATCATCGCCGCGGCGCTGACCCGCAACGCCGGCGCTATTCACCCCGGCTATGGGTTTTTGGCGGAAAACGCCCGCTTTGCCGAAATTTGCGCCGACCATCAGTTGGCTTTTATCGGCCCCTCTCCGGAAGCCATCCGGGCCATGGGGGATAAATCCACGGCTAAAAAGACCATGCAACGGGCCGGGGTGCCCACGGTGCCGGGGAGTCCAGGGCTGATCGACTCGGAGGAAAGCGCCCTGAAAATCGCGGCGGACATCGGCTATCCGGTGATTATCAAAGCCACGGCGGGGGGCGGCGGTCGGGGGATGCGCTTGGTGCGGGCGGAAGGAGAATTGTCTCGCCTCTTTCAAGCGGCCCAAGGGGAAGCGGAGGCGGCCTTTGGCAACGCCGGGGTTTATTTAGAAAAATTCATCGAAAAGCCCCGCCACATCGAGTTTCAAATCCTGGCGGACAGCTATGGCAACGTGGTTCACCTCGGGGAGCGGGACTGCTCCATCCAGCGCCGACATCAAAAACTGCTGGAAGAGGCGCCGAGTCCTTTTTTAACGCCCCACCTCCGCAAAAAAATGGGGGAAGCCGCCGTTAAAGCCGCCAAGTCGATTCACTACGTCGGCGCCGGCACGGTGGAATTTCTGGTGGATATTAAGGGCAACTTTTATTTCATGGAAATGAACACCCGCATTCAGGTGGAGCATCCCGTGACGGAGATGATTACGGGCTTAGACCTAATCCGGGAGCAAATTCGTATCGCCCAGGGGGAAAAATTAGGCTTTAACCAATCCCAGGTGCAGTTTCACGGCCACGCCATCGAATGCCGCATCAACGCCGAAGATCCCGATCATAATTTTCGCCCCCACCCCGGCCGGATTAACGGTTACTTGCCCCCCGGCGGCCCCGGCGTCCGCATGGATTCCCACGTTTATACGGACTACGAGATCCCGGCCTATTATGATTCCCTCATTGGCAAACTGATCGTCTGGGGCCCCAATCGCGATCTGGCCATTAAACGCATGGGCCGGGCGTTACGGGAGTGCGCCATCACCGGCATTCCCACCACTATCGATTTTCACCAACGCATTTTGCAAACCCCCGCTTTTTTGGCGGGCGATGTCTATACCAATTTTATTGAGGAACACCTAACCCCGCCATGAAGCCCCTCCCCTTTGACGTCGAAGCCGAAGTTCTGGCCCGTTACCAGGCGGGCGCGAAAACCGTGGAACCGAGTCTCTGTTGCCCCACGGCCTACGACGCCGATTATTTGGCACTGATCCCCGCGGAAATCCAAGCCAAGGACTACGGGTGCGGCGACCCTAGCCGCTATGTCCAAAGCGGGGAAACGGTGTTGGATCTGGGTTCCGGCGCCGGTAAAATTTGCTATATTCTGTCCCAAAAAGTGGGAGCGCAGGGGCAAGTGTTGGGGGTAGATTTTAACGACGAGATGTTAAGTTTAGCCCGCAGATATCAACCGGAAATGGCGGAAAAATTGGGCTATGATAACGTCCGTTTTCTCAAGGGCAAAATTCAGGATTTGGCGACGAATTTAGAAGCGCCGGGCGAGATCCTCATCCCCGACGCCAGTGTCGATGTTGTCGTCTCTAACTGCGTTTTAAACCTCGTGCGTCCCGAGGATAAGGCCCAGCTTTTCCGGGAAATTTGGCGGGTCTTAAAACCGGGGGGGCGGGCCGTCATCGCCGATATTGTCTGCGACACGGCGCCGACGGACGCCATTCGCTCCGACCCGGAACTTTGGAGCGGCTGTATCGCCGGCGCTTTTCAGGCAGAGGACTTTCTCGGCGCTTTTATCCAGGCGGGTTTTGAGCGAGTGGAAATCCTAGAGCGCCGGGAGGAACCCTGGCGCATCGTGGACGGCGTCGTTTTTCGCTCCATGACTGCGCGGGCCGACAAAAATCCGGCGCTGAAGCGGGCCTGCTGTGGTTAAGAGTTCATTTGCCCTCTAAATCCCCCAATTCTGGGGGACTTTGAACTGAGGGAAACTCCAAACTCCCCCCAAAGTTGGGGGGCTGGGGGGGCTAGGCGTTTAAAACCGCCGCGGCGGCCTGTTTGCCCGATAGGGCCGCGCCTTCCATACTGTCGATGTAGTCCTGTTGGGTGTAGCTCCCCGCCAGGAAAAAGTTAGGAATGGGGGTACTTTGGCTGGGGCGATAGACGTCCATTCCCGGCGCTTCTTTATACAGGGATTGGGCCAGTTTGACGACGTTAAACCAGGTTACGTTTAACTCCGCCGCCGAGGGAAAGAGGGATTTAACCTGTTTGACGATGCGATAGGCGATGGCTTCGTTATTTTCCTTAATAAAGGGATCGCCGGGAGTCAAGACCAATTGCAATAAAGACCCTTCGCCTTCCCGGAAATAATCCGCGGGACTGGTTAAAGCTAAATCGGCAAAGCAGGAAAAATCGGCGTCGGGGGTGTAGAGCAAGTTATCCAAACCCACGGCCTGCTGGAGTTGCTTCCGTTTTTCCGGGTCGTTTAATTCCGTCACCCAACCGTCAAAACGCAGTTGCACCGTGGCGACTGGCACGGTTTCGAGTTTATAAATATTGTCAAACAGATCCCAGCGCCGCCAGGCTTCCGGCAAAAGCCGTTGCACCCCCGGCACATCGCAGGCGCAAATATAGGCGTCCGCGGTCACGGTCTCTGTTTCGGCGCCGTTGGCCACGCTGAGGCCGGTAATTTTAACGGCGCCGTTTTCTTCCTCGGTATGAATTTCCCGAACTTGGCGACGGGTGTGAATTTTGGCGCCCCTGGCTTCCAGATAATTCAAAATCGGTTGATGGAGGTATTCCTGGGGCGAGCCTTCCAGCATCCGCAGAACCGACGCCTCCGTGCGGGCGGCGAAAAATTGGAAAATGGTCAACATACAGCGGGCGGAAATGGCCCGAGTGTCGATAAACCCGAGGGCGTAGGCGATGGGGTCCCACATTTTTTTCAGGCTCCCTTCGTTGCCCCCCTGTTTCAGGAACCAATCGGCAAAACTGACCCGGTCTAATTCCCGAATCGTCGCCATGGCGCCGTCAAAATCCACTAAGCCCCGCACTAAAGGACTGGTGCCCAGCGCCAAGGAATTGGCCACCTTATCCTGGGGCGAGAGTTGAGAGGTGGTAAAAAAAGCCTTGAGTCCGTGGAACGGCGCTCCGGTAAAAAAGCGAAAATCCAGTTCCCCCAGACGGCCGCCCCGATTCACAAACGTATGGGTGTGTTGCTTCAAGCGCAGATTTTGCAAAGCGCCGACCTTTTCCATCAGCGCGAAGAGGTTATAGTAACAGCCAAAGAAGACGTGGAGACCCATCTCGACATGGTTCCCTTCTTTATCTACCCAACTGCCCACCTTACCCCCCACAAAGGGGCGGGACTCGAAAATTTCCACCTCCCAGCCCGCGTCCGCCAAGGCCACCGCGGTAGACAGACCCGCCAGACCGGCGCCGATGATCACCCCTCGCATACGCTCTCAGTTATCCTTCGTGAAAAATAGTGTGCTTACGGATTATAACCGATGGCCCCGGCGGCGCCCCGTCCTGAAAGAGCGAGAGCGGCGGTCGCCTCCCTCGGGGATACTGGCTAGAGGTGGCTTGGCGTTGGTAAAGTTTTGTTACGGAGTTGTGTCAGTCCGGGAAATCGGCGCTATATTTCTGAAAACGGCGCTTGTCGGCGCTGGAGGTTCTGTTCAAAGCAGGTCACTTTTAGTACGGCAATCTGTCTAACACGCTCATAGGAGTGATATACGGAAAACTTCTTGAAATCATCTCAAAATGGGGTGATATGCCGAAAGTTTCCACATATTGTTACCGTGGGGAGCGTTAGATGGGAAGTTTTCGTCTAATCTCTAGTCAAGCGTAAAAAAATAGGATTGATAAAATCAAGGAATTAGTTATGGATGATTATGCGAAGTATGAAGCTGTTTGTAAAAGAATTAGAAGTTCAAATAATCAATTACTAAATGATTTCAAGAGTTGGCTTCAATCATCAAATCTGTCAGAAAAAACGATAAATAATCATATTTCAAATATTGATTTTTATATCAATGAATATCTACTCTACGAAGATCCAGTTAAACCTGAAGAAGGTATCGATAGTATAGATATGTTTTTAGGATATTGGTTCATCAAAAAGGCGATGTGGGCAAGCAAGTCAAGTATAAAGAGTAATGCAACTAGCCTTACGAAGTTTTACACATTCTTGCTTTATAAAGGGTTGATAGATCAAGATGATTTAACTGAACTGAAAGCGACAATAAAAGAGGAGATGCCAGAATGGCTTGAAACTCTTAAGCGATACGATGACCCGTCAAATGAAGACATGGAGGATGTTTGGGGTATTTAGCATAAAGCGCCTAACCGGCGCTTGCAACGGAACGGAAGTATACGCTATATATCGGCTTCAGAGGGCATTGCCGTCCCCTGAAGCGCAAGCCGTTAGCCTGATTTAAATCAACTTAGACAAAGAAGTTGGCAACGGAAATAGACCCTAGCGCCGGCAAAGTTCCGGTAATACCGGTAAGGTTAATCACCAAATCGTTGGCGCTTTGGAAGCCCGCCGTCCCGTCGTTGATAATTAGGTAAGTGGCGGTGTTGGCTTTGACTAAAGCGGCGCTGTTAAGTCCTAGCGCCTGATTGCCCGCAGTGGCGCCGTTGGCGTCGGCAAAGACGTTATTAGTGATTGTGTTAATATTTGCGGTCGCGCTATCTGCGGCTCGGGTAAAGGAGACAGGAGCGCCGGTTGCCGCGCCGCCTTGAGTCAGGAGGTCAATCTTATCGGCGCCGATGGCAAAGTCGCTGATCCGGTCTAGCGCTGTAACAGTGGATTCACCGAATTGGAAGACAAAGGTGTCGTTACCGTCTTTGCCCGCCAGGATGTCGGCGCCGGCGCCGCCGTTAAGAATATTGGCGCCGGTGTTGCCGGTAAGGCGGTTTTTTAGACCATTGCCAGTTCCGTTAAGATCGGCGTTACCGGCGAGGGTCAGGTTTTCGAGGTTAGCGCCGAGGGTGTAGTTAACACTGGATTTAACGGCGTCGGTTCCTTCGTCAAGGTTTTCGGTAACCGTGTCTCCAGCGTTATCAACGGTATAGGTATCGTTGCCCAGTCCGCCAATCATTGTGTCGGCGCCGACTTTTCCATCTAAGCGGTCGTTACCGTCTAAACCGGTGAGGATGTTATTGCCGTTGTTGCCGGTAATACGGTTATTAAGAGCGTTGCCAGTTCCGTTAATATCGGCGCTACCGACGAGGGTCAGGTTTTCAAGGTTAGCGCCGAGGGAGTAGTCAATGGAAGCTTTAACGGTATCAGTTCCTTCGTCAAGGTTTTCAATGACCGTATCACCGATGTTATCAACGGTGTAGGCGTCGTTGCCCAGTCCGCCAATCATGGCGTCGGCGCCCTCCTTACCGTCTAGGGAGTCGTTTCCGTCTAAACCGGTGAGGATATTGTTGCCGTTGTTGCCGGTAATACGGTTATTAAGAGTGTTGCCAGTTCCGTTAATATCGGCGCTACCGACGAGGGTCAGGTTTTCAAGGTTAGCGCCGAGGGCGTAGTTGATGGAAGCTTGGACAGTGTCGATACCCTCATTGGGGTTTTCAATGACCGTATCACCGATGTTATCGACGATGTAGGTGTCGTTCCCCAGTCCGCCAATCATTGTGTCGGCGCCGACTTTCCCATCTAAGCGGTCGTTACCGCCTAAACCAATTAGAGTATCGTTACTAGGGGCGCCATTGAGTCGGTCATTGCCTTCGGTGCCGGTAATAGTATTGCCGCCACTGCTAGAGTCATTGTCAATGATGGTGAGAACGGCGGTGGTTTGAGTTCCTAAGACGGCGCCGTTAGTCGCGTTACTGAGGGTCAGGTTAACGGTTTCATTGTTTTCAACTGTTGTGTCATCGACAATGGGAACCGCAACGGTTTTACTGGTTTCTCCGTCGGCAAAGTTAACGGTAATGTCCGTATTATCAAAGTCGGCGGGACTGGTGGCAATGCCATTAGAGGGAGTTAAGGTTACACTCACAGCGCCGTCACTTCCCCCAGTGCGGGTTAGGGTGATAGCGGTAACGACCGTGCCGTCTTCGTTAACAGAGTAAGCCGAATTACTAAACTCAATACTTCCCGGTTGGGCCACATCGTTGTCAACAATGGTGAGAACGGCGGTAGTTTGAGTTCCTAAGACGGCGCCGTTAGTCGCGTTACTGAGGGTCAGGTTAACGGTTTCATTGTTTTCAACCGTTGTGTCATCGACAATAGGAACCGCGACGGTTTTACTGGTTTCTCCGTCGGCAAAGTTAACGGTAATGTCCGTATTATCAAAGTCGGCGGGACTGGTGGCGGCGCCGTTGGAAGGCGTTAAGGTCACACTGACGGCGCCGTCGCTTCCCCCAGTGCGGGTTAGGGTGATAGCGGTAACGACTGTGCCGTTTTCGTTAACAGAGTAGGCGGAGTTGCTGAATTGGATGGTTCCCGGTTGGGCGACATCATTGTCAACAATGGTGAGAACGGCAGTTGTTTGAGTTCCTAAAACGGCGCCGTTAGTCGCGTTACTGAGGGTCAGGTTAACGGTTTCATTGTTTTCAACCGTTGTGTCATCGACAATGGGAACCGTAACGGTTTTACTGGTTTCTCCGTCGGCAAAGTTGACGGTAATGGCTGTGTTATCAAAGTCGGCGGGACTGGTCGCCGTGCCATTAGAAGGAGTTAAGGTCACACTGACGGCGCCGTCACTTCCCCCAGTGCGGGTTAGGGTGATAGCGGTAACCACCGTACCGTCTTCGTTAACGGAGTAGGCAGAATTGCTGAATTGGATGGTTCCCGGTTGAGGGGTAATGGTTTCCTGATTACCGAAGTTGAGATTTTCGAGCACTTGACCAGCGCCGAGGGTGACGGTATGAACTAGGCTCACGGTGTTGACGGGCGCGTAGGGAGAATCGCCAGCGCCGTCATTGCCCGTATTACCGGATTGAGAGCCTTGGGAACCGTCGCCCAGGGTCAGAATCGCTTCCCCGAGAGCCAAGACATTAAGGCGGGGATAAGAACTGCCGGTGTTGACCACGTTATCGGCTTCGTCGTCGCCATCGATGATCAGATCGCTGGTTGTGTCTAGCAGGAATTTAAATTCGCTTAGGGTTAATTCTCGCCCTAAATAGGTTTGGGCAATCTGTTGAGAGAGGGTGGCGATGGCCGAGATGTAGGGGGTGGCTTGGGAGGTGCCGCCCATGCTGATGGCGCCGCCGGTCGCATTAGCGCCGGTGATTAAAATACCGGGGGCAAAGACGTCTAGGAGGGGATGACGTTGGGAGAAGGAGGCGATCGCGTCGGCAAAGGTCGCGTAATCCGTTGCGCCGTTGCCAAAGGCGCGGGAGCCAAAGTCATCGGCCCAGACCGCCCCCACGGAGATAACGTTGGGGTCGACTGCGGGATAGGCCAGACCGGGGGCGCTGTTAAAGGTGTAGAAACTGTTGCCAGCGGCGGCGGCGACTAAGATGTTTTGGTTGGCGATCGCCGCTAATTCATCGCCAATACCGTAGCGTCCGACTTCCGTTGTCCAGTTTTGACTGTCGCCGAGGGAGAGGTTAACGGAGGCGATATTGTAGGTTGCCGCATTGCTGTTGACCCATTGTAGGGCGGCTTCTAGGTCGGCGAAGTAACCGGAACCGTCGTCGCCAAAGACTTTGAGGACAATGAGGTTAGACTCAGGGGCGATTTGGGCGACGATACTGGCCACATGGGAGCCGTGGTTATTGTTGTCGCTGGCGTCGCTATCGTTGTCGGCGAAGTCGTATTGGTAAATAATTTTGTCGGCAATGCCGTTGTTGTCGAGATCCGGGCCAAAGAGGGGATGGTTGAGGTCAATGCCGGTGTCGATGATCACAGTGGCGTAACCTTGCCCGGCGATGTTGGCGAAGCGGCCATGGGCCCAGAAGTCGTCGAGGTTGATCAGGGCGGTGGCGGCGTCGTTGCTCGGGGAAGCGCTGGGTGTGGTGGACGCTGAGACCGTTTCGTTATCGAGGATGGTGACGGTGGCGGCGCTGTTGTCGCCCAGGGTTGCCCCGTTGCTGGGGCTACTGAGTTGAAGGGTGAAATATTCATCCCCTTCGGTTTTATTGTCGTCCCGAATCCGCAGGGCGTTGGGGTTGTTGAAAATCGCGTTTTCAACGGGGAGGATTTTTGCGGTTTCGCCGGGGGCAAAGGTGACGCTGAGGGTTTGGTTTTGGAAGTCGTTGCTGGTGGAACTGGCGGCGCAACCACAGCCTTCGGCGGTGCCATTGCTGAGCAGGACTAGGACGCTGGCAGTTTCGCTCAGGTCGCCGCTCCGGGTAATGACAATCTCGGTGACGGCGGCGCCGTTTTCGGTCACTTGGTAGGCGGCGCGGTTGAAGTTGAGGAGGGTTTCGCCGGGGGCGGGGTCGGCGGGACTAACATAGAGATACTCATCCGAAAGGGTGAGGGGATTGCCAAACTGAATCGTGGGAATGGAGAGGGGAATGGCGGCGGCGGTGGTGGTGATATTGAAGATGGGATAGGTTTGTTCGTGACCCGCCTCTAGGACTTGGGCGACGATGTAGTTACCGGGGCGCAGATCGGCGAACCGATAGGCGCCGTTTGCATCGGTGAGGAGGAAGGGTTCGTTGTTATTGAGTTCGCCGTCGTTGTTGTTGTCGAGGAAGACTGTCCAGCCGCTGAGGATGTTTTCCGAGTCTTGTTTAACGCCGTCGCCGTTGCTGTCGAGCCAAACTTGTCCCCCCAGTTCGGCGTCGTTGTCGTTTAGGGTAACGGTAATGTTGGGGACGGTCAGGCCGTTGTAGTTGCTGTCGCTACTGCTGACGCTGTGGCTGATGGTGGCGCTTTGGGCGCCTTCAGGGACGGCGTCGTCCAGGGCGGTGACGGTGACGATTTGGCTCTGATTCCAGTTGCTGGCGTCGAAGGTGAGGCTGGTGGCGTTGGTCTCAATGCCATTGCCGACGGTGAGGGTGACGGTGACGGGGGCGGTGGGTTGGGCGTCGAGGACGATGATGTAGCTGTCGTTGTTGCCGCCTTCGGTGACGGCGGTGTTGCCTCCGGTTTGGGCGATGGTGACGCCTGGCGTGGCGGGGGCGTTGATGGTGAAGGTGACGGTTTCGGTTTCATTCCCCGCATTACGGGCGTTATCTTCGATACCGTTGGCGTTGACTTGCAGGCTATAGGCGCCGGGGCTGGTGGTGAAGTCGCTAAGGCCGGCGATGCGGTAAATATTGTCGCCCTGGGGGGTGATGGTCACCCGGTTATCGAGGCTGAGCGGTTCGCCGTCGCGGCTCAGACTCAGATCGTTCGCATTGAAGGTGTCGAGGTTAATGGCTTCGGAGAAGCGGACATCTAAGAATGCGACGGGGTCGAAGGAGTTGGCGGAGGGAAGGTTGAGAAATTCGAGGATGACGGGGGCGGTGAGGTCGGGGTCAGAGGAATTAATCGTTGTGAACGTATCGGCTTCGCTAGGGATTAGTTCCCAGTTCCCGGCGTTATCGATAGCAACGGAGTAAAACTCGTAGGTATTGCCTGATTGTCCTCTGAAAATGGCTTCGGTTTCGCTGGTATTGCTTAACCAAGGCGTAAAGAGTCCATTGTTGGCAGAGACATAAATAGTGTAACCACGAATTCCTGAGCCTTCGGGGTCATCCTCTCCAGCCCACTCTACGACGAAGGCTGTTTCTTCGGTGGTTGTGGGGAGGTTGGTAATTGCGCTGGTGGGTTTTTCGGCGTCTAGGGTGTTAAAGATAGCGGGAGTAATGATTGGCTCGTTGATGTCAAAGACAATTTCTGCTTCTGCATCTACAATCGCGCCTGATTCCACGTTGCGATTAGCGTTGATGGTGTAGGTAACAAAACCTTCTCCTTCGATTCCATCTTCGTTGGGGGGTAGGAATCCTTCTAAGACATTGGCGGGTAATTCTCCCGTTTTTGGATCAATGGCGGTTAATTCCCAGAAGGCTCGACCGTTGAGAATATCAATGCCCGCAAAAACATCTACATAAACACCGAGGGTCTCGGTTAAGTCGAGGCGATTTTGATAGACGGCTTGGTCATTGGGAATTTCAAAGACGTATTCACCAAAGCCAAAGTTTCCTAGGCGGAAGGCGCTGAGGTCTAAATCGGTATCTAGTTGTTGGGTAATGCGGACAGTTTGGGCGGGAGCGGTGGCGAGTTCAGCGTCGTTTTCAAAGCGGATGGTGTAGTTGAGGGGTTGATTGGCGCTGACCCAGTTTTCTTCCCCAAAGCCATCTGGCCCTAAAATGTCGTTGGGGTCACGAGAAATAACTACTGGCGGATTGTAGTCGTCTGGTGGGGGGTGATCTGGTGGTGATGGTGGTGATGGTGGATCATCATCTGGTGGATCATCATCTGGTGGTTTACATTGATTAGACTCGACTGATTGAATCACTAATTCTAGTGACTGACTTTGAGTTTTTGATTGACAACTACATTGGAGAGCGAATGCCTGTTCTTTTATATCCTCAAGTCTGTTGTCCCATCCTTTTTCAAAGGTTTTAAGCTTAGAATTTTTTTTGATTAAATCATCGTATCGATCCTGTCTTAATTTCAAATATGCGGTAATTTTTTGCTCTGTAGTTTTAAGATTAGGATCATTTTGAATCTGTATTAGTGCTTTTGTTGCCCAATTTGGTCCTTGATTTACAGAAGCATCAAAATGAACTAAAGCTAGACCAGGTTCTAGGTTAGCAGCCCCCGACGGATCCCAATATTCCGTTTTGTAAATCGCTTCTACTTCGTCCTGTGAAATCTCTTTAACATTTTTTTTATCCCAACCCTTCTTTTTTCTATACTCATCATATGTGTTCTGTGTAATGCCCTTATTTGTGGCACCACCTGGATCTTTGGAATTATCAACATAGCCTCCTTCTCTTTCTAATACTTCTTTTAAAGAAGCCTCAAAATTTCCACCACAACTCGCTTTTGCTAAAGTTACAAATTTCTGATCTGATTGCAGTAAATTTTGAGAAATTTCAGAGTTGGATATATTGGTATCGAGTAGGTAGTAATAGAATATTTTATTCCACCTTTCCAAAGGTTCACCTGTTAATGGATCTAAAACTAAACCTATTTCATCAGAGAGGGACATAATAATGTATTCGTCGATTACGGATTTTAGTACAGAACCAATAGATATAATTTCTTCTTCTTGATTGAAGAATCCTCTACTTACTTCGCTTATGAAAGTTACTAATTCTCCAAACGTTGCACCATTAATCTGATCTAGATTATCAATTTGTGCCAATAAATAATCTGAGAATAAATCTTCCCATTCAGTTTTTGACCAACCTATGGGAGATAAATTTTCTTTTAAGGTATCAACATCAATTATTTGAGAATTATCATCCCTGATTATATGAATATCAAAGTTGATAAGTGGTGTACTTGATTCGTACACTAAAGAGAGTGTTCTGGTTTCATTAGGTCTAATAATTTGGGATGGTTCTTTGGATGGTGATACAATAAATGCCTGTGTATCCACAACAAGTTGTTTACTTGAAATTCCTATAGGTGTACCAGTTGGAGAAGACACATAAATAATAGGTGTTAGTATATCATTAATTCCCAAATTAGCATAAACTACTTTTACCGAGTTTAATTGATTTGGTCTAACACTAGATGGTCCCAATATTTGTGAAAAGAATTGACCATCAGAGTTAGTGTCTATGACATTTAGTCCATCTTTTACAGTGTAACTGTCCCCCAATCCATTGGCAATAACAACATCATAAACTCCTAAATCAACTTGTTTTAAATCAAAAGTTGCATACATCTGGGTAGAATCAACCAAATAATAAGAAGTTGCGGCTAAACTTACTCCAGCCTCATTTTTTAGCGTTGCAGTTGTTGTTAAGTCAAATTTATTGCCATTAATCTCAATAGTGCGATTTCCGGCGGTTCCACCGACTCCAAAATTGGTATCTAAGATAGAAAAATCAATGGTTGTGGCTTCTATCGTATAGTTAAAGCCATTTTCAGATCCCATGTAGTCAGGAACCGTATTGCCATAAGCCAAGATATAATAAGTTCCCGCTTCCGTTGTGGGGACTAATACTCGTTGATCCACGGCTACGGGTTCACTATACCCATAGTCAAAATTAGCCCGCGTTGGCATTTCGCCGTAACTGACATACAATTCATTAAAACCAGTAGAAAATTCGCCATCGAAATTGATCAGTAAACTTTCTCCCTCGGCAATATCTACCCGATAGTAAACAGCTTCTGACTGAGCAATAATTCCCGTCGCTGGGGTGTCTAAGCTGAGTTCCTGAACCTCAACGGTTAATAGACTTGCAGAACTTCGCAAATTGTTATTGTCATTGGTCTCCGGTACTTGGTTGCGAATATCGCTCCGTACCAAAACATAGTAGTCGCCCGTTGCGACTCCCAGTACTTGGAAAGTTCCTCCTGAACTGTAACTCTCCCCTGCAAAAACTTCCCTTTCTTGTTTAATCGTTCCGACTTTGACATCATCAATATCCCAGATTGGATCACTAGAAAGGTAAATGGAATCATACCAAATACCATAAGCAGGATCCACCCCTTGGTTGGCGACTGTATAATTTAAGGTAATATTATTGCCCACACTGGCACTGTTAGCTAGTAAATTAATGCCAGTTACGGTCAAATCGGCAGGAGGTAAAAGAATAATATCTACAGGATTGTCACTGACAGTAATATTGTTATTTTCGCCCCCTGATTCCTCGATTTTATTGAGACTATCAGTTTGGGAAATTAGATAATAATTACCCGATAGACCCCTGGGCACAGAGACAGTTGTCGAATTAGCAACGTTTTGAGACTTATCATCCGCAGTAATAGTAATGGTTCCGGTATTATCAACAATGTTGCCACTACTCGGATCGGTAATGACTAAAGAAAAGGTTTCCGCATTTTCTGGGGAGAAGTCACCAATTAAATCTACCGCAATATTCTGTACAGTTTCACCAGCCGCAAAGGTAACTGTTCCAGTTTTGTGATAAAAATCCAAACCGGCTTGAGCCGTTCCTGATTGAGTCGTATAGTTAAGGGTAATTGATTGAGTACTCGCTTTATCTAAAATAATGGGAATCTGAGCAAATTTTTGAGTCTCAGCGACGCTGACATCGCCAACGGAAATATTGGGAATTCCTTGACTATCATCGTCAATTATGGTCACCAATCCCTCCTGCTTGCCATAGATAACTTGACCAGCATCAAATAGACCCGTTAAAGTAACGCTAAATGATTTATTGCCCTCGATAATTCCATCATCAACAATTTTTACAGGGAGGTTAATTAAAATCATCCCCGCAGGAATAGTAATAATGTCTAACTCGTTTTCAGGGTCAATGACATCTTGGTAAAGATTGGGTTCTGTGGCGTTGAAGCTATAACCCAACCGAAGAGGAACATAACTAGGACGATCTAAAGTGATAGATAAATAAACTACCCCATCACCTTCAGCAACCGTAATGTCATTAAGATAAACAGTAGGTCTGGTCACATCAAAATTACTAGAATTAGATCCCAGATAAATATCTTCATACTGATTTAAGGTACGATCTGTGGAGAGATAAAAATTAGTTTTGATGTTGCTCCTCGGTCGTTCGCCAGCATAATTGAATGTCCAATCAAAACTGGTTTCTTGTCCACTAATGCCAGTCGCAGGCAGTTCTAAATTCTCAATGACAACATCGGGATAGGTAGAGGAGACAACGGTGGTTAACGCTGTACTTGCCAACACATTGTTATTATTGTTAGTCTCAAAAACATTTCCATTGATATCGGCAGCAACTAATACATAATATTCGCCTACCGCGTCACTGGGAATAGTCGATTCGAGAGCAACCGTATATTGATTATTTTCATCGAAATAGGATTGGAAAACTCGCCGGTTGCCTAGCTGATAATCGTCTTGACTAATGACTTGATCGCGGGATAAATAAACCCTGTCATACCAATTATGATTACTGAATAAATCAGAACCTGTATTGTTAACTGTCCAGCTTACGGTAAAAGGTAAGCCAGAACCCGCAACAGACGGCGCTTGAATATCAATAACGTCTAAATCAGGTAAATTTCGAGTAATAGTAATGGGAATTTGGGCGTAATTATTCGTTTCATCGGCCTCGTAAATAATGCCACTGCTGTCCGTAGTTAGAAACAGATTATAGTGACCCGGCGCAACATTAAAGGGAATAAGCGCCGCTCTGGTATTACGCTCGAATGAATCACCGGCTCGTAAATAACTAATGTGGTTTTTGGCATAATATTTGCTAGGGTCGCTAAATACGCTAGCGTAAGACGGTAAAACGTCAGGAGTGAAACCTGTCTCTGCTAAAACAATATCATCATCATTGCCCAAGATATTATCTTGTGAAAGAACAATCCGATCTACTAATTCAGGATACTCATCATCACCATAGGCAAAAAATCGGGTCGCTTTACTGCCTGCATTGGTAACTGTCCAGTTAGCAACAAGATAAGTCCCTACATCAACTGTGGAATGATTGAGAGTAAGACGAGAAACAACCAAATCCTCGCTAGGCGCAGTAATCGTTATCGGTTCGTCAGAAAAACGAATATTGTTTTGATTGTCCAACTCGAAAATATCATCCCGATCGTCTGCTACCACAACCAGATAATATTGTCCGCGTAAATCTTCTGGTAATGCAACCAGGTATTCTTGACTACCATAACCCGTATTAGCAGGAATAGTAATCAAACCCCGATCATCTGCAAGCACGCCACCACTTACACCAGTAATGACTAATTCTAGGGTTTCTTCCTCTTCAGTATTATAGTCTTGAACCACATTCAGAGAAATGTTTTTGACCACTTCCCCCGGTTCAAACGTCACCGTAT
This sequence comes from Cyanobacteria bacterium RI_101, assembly GCA_016471375.1. GTDB lineage: Bacteria > Cyanobacteriota > Cyanobacteriia > Cyanobacteriales > Microcystaceae > Synechocystis. The sequence goes on along the minus strand of WGLZ01000029.1, from coordinate 2,949 downwards.
TACTTAAGCTAGTATAATCTATTCCTCCCCTAGCGGTAAGGTCTTGAGTCTGATAAGTTACAGTCACAGTTTCGCTACTAGGGCGACTTAAAACAATGGGAATAGAACCGCTATATTCAAACTCATGGATAACAACATCGCCAACAGTGACTTCTGGTACCCCGGTAGGGCCATCATTGTCAACAATAGTTATGATGGTACGCTGACTGATAAGATTACCATCTTTGTCCCTGCCACGGAAATAGAGTTGGAATAATTCTGGTTCTTCTACTACTTCGTCATCTCTAATTAAAAGACCTCTCTCAAGACGATCAGGCTCAAGTATTACGGCGTTTCCAGCATTAACGGTCATATCACCATAATCATAAACATCACCATAGTAATAGTCATCTTCTGTTGCGGTTAAAGGTAAAGTCTCTAGGCTAGGGCTAATTAAAAATGGATAATCAAGTAGTAGATACACATGAGACAAATCAACGGGCGCACTGTCTGACTCAGAAACAATAATATTTTTAGTTAATAGTGTGCCCAAAGAAGGACTCAAATCGGGTTCAACCCGGTCTAGGAAATAATCGGTTGCTGGGTCAAAATTAAGGTCAGCGGAAAGATAAAAACCATCTTCCCATTCATTGAGATAGAAGTTAGTGCCTAAATTGCTAACTTGGTATTCAATAGTAAACCCTTCAGCAACTTCGACAGTTTCTGGAACATTAACAAATTCTACTTCTAAATCTGGCGGAGGAGAAAGAACAATATTGGTAGGTTGAGAGTCAAAACCCGTATTGTTTGTCTCAAAGACATATTCATACACTTGATTATCAACATCGGTTTTGACAATAAAATAGTATTGTCCATTGACATCAACTGGTAAAGTAACGGTTTCAGTTCGGGTATAATTACCGCCCGCCGATAACCCTCCAGTGCGGGTCAATCGACTTAGACTAATATCATTACCGTTAAGAGTTGTATCAGTAGATAAAAAGATTTCATCAACCCAACTTGATTCTTGGGTTGCCCTTTCTCCTTCATTTGTCACCGTCCAAGTTATCGATACATTCCTTCCCGAAAAAGCGTTATTAGGCGCTTGCACCTGGGTCACTCTTAAATCCGCAGGCGGCGTTAATTCAACTTCAGCTAGATTACTGGCTGTAAGATTATCTCCTTCATTCTTTTCTTTGACCCGATTATCAGTATCAGTGACTACTAAATAATAATAGTTTCCATTGATACCCCTCGGCAAAGTAGCGGTGAGACTATTGCGATAACTTTCTCCTGATGGCAAATAATTAGGATTACTGCGTTGACCTAAATAAATATCGGTTTGATCTAATTCTTGATCTAATGATAACCAAACCTCATCAAACCAGAAGGGAGCATTAGTTGATTTATCCCCATCATTAATCACCGTCCATTCTACTTCAATTTCTTGCTCAGAAAAAGCGGCGCTAGGAGGAGTAACACTATTTACCCTGAGATTGGGGAAAACTTCTACAGTCGAGGGAACTGTCGAGGGAACTAGGCGATCATCATTAAATGGGTCAGCGAAGGATACCACCCCACTGGTTAATTGACTACTCACACTACTGCTGTTCCCTCCACCGCTGGAGTCACCCCAGGTAACAACAGAGCCATCGCTTTTTAGCGCCGCAAATGCACGATAATTGGAGAAAATCTGGGTGACACCAGAAGCCAGTTGACTACTCACACTACTGCTGTCCCCTCCATAGCTGGAGCCACCCCAGGTAACAACAGAGCCATCGCTTTTTAGCGCCGCAAATGCAAGAGAATTGGAGAAAATCTGGGTGACACCAGAAGCCAGTTGACTGCTCACACTACTGCTGTTCCCTCCATAGCTGGAGTCACCCCAGGTAACAACAGAGCCATCGCTTTTTAGCGCCGCAAATGCACTACTAGTGGAGAAAATCTGGGTGACGCCGGAAGCCAGTTGACTGCTCACACTACTGCTGTTCCCTCCATAGCTGGAGCCACCCCAAGTAACAACAGAGCCGTCGCTTTTTAGCGCCGCAAATGCACCCGATGTGGAGAAAATCTGGGTGACACCAGAAGCCAGTTGACTGCTCACACTACTGCTGTCCCCTCCATAGCTGGAGCCACCCCAAGTAACAACAGAGCCGTCGCTTTTTAGCTCCGCAAATGCATATTCAGTGGAGAAAATCTGAGTAACGCCGGATGCCAACTGACTACTCACACTACTGCTGTTTCCTCCATAGCTGGAGTCACCCCAGGTAACAACAGAGCCGTCGCTTTTTAGCGCTGCAAATGCACTATAAGTGGAGAAAATCTGGGTGACACCGGATGTGAGACAGCTACTCACACTACTACTGTCTCCGCCCCAGCTGGAGTAGCCCCAGGTAACAACAGAGCCATCACTTTTTAGCGCCGCAAATGCACGATAATTGGAGAAAATCTGGGTGACACCGGAAGCCAACTGACTACTCACACTACTGCTGTCCCCTCCATAGCTGGAGCCACCCCAGGTAACAACAGAGCCATCGCTTTTTAGCGCCGCAAATGCACGACCAGTGGAGAAAATCTGGGTGACACCGGATGCCAGTTGACTGCTCACACTACTGCTGTTCCCTCCATAGCTGGAGTCACCCCACGTAACAACAGAGCCATCGCTTTTTAGCGCCGCAAATGCACTACCAGTGGAGAAAATCTGGGTGACACCGGAAGCCAGTTGACTACTCACACTATTGCTGTTCCCTCCAGGGAGCATCTCAGATTTGCAATAAGCATAAATACTCATTGAGTTTTTGTCGATTTTAAGGTATAATTAGATGACTTATAATAGCTAAAAATCAATCATTCAACCAAGGATTCAAAATGACACCTGAACTTAAAGCTCGTATTGACCATCACACTAAAGAACTAGCAGCCGCCCTCTGGCAATTAGACCATCCAGGAGAGATGAGCAACTTGGAAACT
>WGLZ01000055.1 GCA_016471375.1 Cyanobacteria bacterium RI_101 | reverse complement strand
GGGCATACTTGAACGTGCCAAAGCGGTATAACGTGTTTCGAGATCTTACTGGATCCTATCGTAACCGTTGCGAAGTCGGGTTTCAACCCGCGTAGCAACATCCGCTTAGAATCCCCCGGTTTTAACCGGGGGAGAGTTCAACAACCTCCCACCTTGACGGCGCCTAAATCGTAAATCCCTGTTTTGTCCGCCGGAATCTCAAAGGGAACCGTTAAGGGAGGATTACTAAACAGTTTTAGCTCATACCGCCCCGGCTTGAGTCCCATCAAGGCAAACCGTCCTGCTCGGTTGGTAAATAAGGCGAGGGGTTCCCAACTCGGATCGGACAAAGAAACAACCTGTCCCCCTTGGAGCGCGATGGGTTCCCCGGCCGCGTTGATTAAAGTTCCCCGCGCAAATACCGTGGCGTCCGTTCCCACCATTATCGCCGCGCCGCTTTTATAACTCGGCAAAAGATTAAAAACCGCGTTGCCCAAATCATAGCCCAGGGGCATATTGGGCGCGTCCACCCGCAGAGTCGTCAGCGTGTAGGAACTTAAATCCGGCGCTACCGCCGGCCCCAGCTTATTCGCCTCCGCCACCGGGCCCGATAGTCCGGGATTAACCACCGCCAACTGATCACTAACCATTCCCGTTTTCCGGCGTTTTTGAGGCTAAAATAACACAAACCCGCCCAGCGCCTATGGCTCGTCTCACCCTAGACCATCTCTACAAAGCCTTCGGCCCGACGGTCGTCCCCGTGCGGGACGTTAGTCTAGAGGTTAAAGACGGCGATTTTTTGGCGCTCCTCGGCCCTTCAGGGTGCGGTAAATCCACGCTTTTGCGTCTGATCGCCGGTTTGGAGACCCCCAGCCAGGGAGAAATTTTCCTCGACGAGCGCCGCTTAACGCCTCTGCCCCCCGGCGCTCGGGATATGGCCATGGTCTTCCAGAGCTACGCTCTCTATCCCCACCTCTCCATTTTTGAAAACATCGCCAGCCCCCTGCGGGTCAGGAAAGTTCCTCCCCAGGAACTCCAGCGCCGGGTAACCCAAACGGCGGAATCCTTGGCGCTGACGCCTTTGTTAAAGCGCAAACCGGCCCAACTCTCCGGCGGTCAACGACAACGGGCGGCGCTGGCCCGGGCGCTGGTGCGGCAACCGGAGGTTTTTTTGCTGGACGAACCCCTCAGTAATTTAGACGCCCTACTCCGGGAACAGGTGCGGGGAGAAATGAAACAGTTATTCAAAGCCCAAAACCGTCCGGTGGTCTATGTCACCCACGACCAAACCGAGGCGCTGACCCTGGCGACCCGGATCGCGGTGCTCAAGGACGGTCGGGTGCAACAATTAGCGCCGCCCCTGGAGATTTACCAAGCGCCGGCCAATCAATTTGTGGCGGGCTTTGTGGGCAGTCCCCCCATGAATTTTTTTACCCTCCCCTGCGACGGGCGCCGGGCCTTTTTCGGCGCTTTAACTTTGCCTCTACCGGCGCCGGATTATCCCCAAAAGCGGATTATTCTCGGCCTGCGTCCCGAAGACTTACAACCTCCGACGGAACCGGGGCCAGACTCCCTCGGCGGCGCCGTTATTCTGCGGGAACTGTTGGGCAAAGACCAGTTAGTTACCCTGCAAATTGAGGGAGCGCCCTGGGAGCTAAAAGTTCTCTTGCCCCAGGACTGGCCCCTGAGCGACGGCGCTTTAAACGTCCAAATCCCCCTCGCTAAATGCCACTGGTTTCGCTACGACGACGACCCGGCCCAAAGACCCCGTTGGCCCTAGGGTTTTATTCTCAAGGAAAACTTTAGGGCGGGCTTTGAGAACTTTTCCAGAAAACCCCTAGACCATTACTGACCCTTGCGGCCGTCACCGGCGACCGATCCACCAGTTGTCCTCCTAAAACCAGGGACGTGGAACTGCCGCCGTCTAAATTCAGCGCCGACGTCATGCCCATTGCCTTGAGGATTTGGGCCCATTCTCCTAGGGTGGCGCCGGGGCCGCCCTGACGATTGTGGGCCGCGACGAGACTCATTTGCCCCGGACGCCGTTGCCCTAGGGCGCTGCGGGAGGCTTTTTGGTTTTGAAATTGGGGGTTAAACTTTTCCGCTTCGGCGTTCAGAACAATTTTTCCTTGGCTGATTAAGAGGGGCCCGGCGCCGAGGATCTGGGGATAAGCGTTAAAACTGGGGGGAAGGGTTTCGCTGATTAGAGTTAAACGGTCTCCGACTCGCCACGGAGAGGCCGCGCCGCCTCGGTGAGTCAAAAGATAGCCCCTCGGGGGAATGGCGACTTGATTTTGGCCCGCTTTACCGGCGCTTTGCTGGAAAATAACGGCGCCGTCTTCCACGCCGGTCACTGTTTCGTTATCCGTTAGGGGTAAGTAAACCGCTCCCCAGTCCGGGGTGTAACGAGCGATCCCCTTTTGGACATAGCCGCTGTTAAGAGTAGTTAGGCTCACTTGCTGACCCCCAGCGTTGGCGATGGTTTCCCGTAGCGTTAAGCGCCCAAAGAGAGCGCCGCCTTGATCGTCCCAGGCGACGGCGCCGCGGTTCAAAATCGGCCCCGACAGCCAAGTCCCGGACTGTTTCAGCGCCCCCAGGGGCAGTTGGGTCTGACGATTGAAAAAGCCAGCGTTAATACCCGCGGAGGCGTTAGCCCCCCGAGCCAAGGTCGTCATTGGCGCCAGCCCCTGGGCCCCGGCGGGATTCGTTCTCAAGATTTGCAAAGCTAACGGCGCCGTCTGGAGGTCTAGATCGAGACTGGTCACGGTAAATCGGCCCGTCGGCAGGGTCGCCCACTCCTGTCGCCAGGTGATTCCCGGCGCCCAGACGATGGTTCGAGGTTGGGGCGTATCGGCCCGGACGTCGATGACCAAGCGGTAGGGATTGGCCAGGGAGGAAACTTGCAGTTTATATCCCGGCGGTAGGGGGACTAGAATTTTAGCGGTATTACCGGCGCTTTCGAGGCGAAAACTTGGGTTATTCGGCACAGCGCCGCCTCCCCCCAGATCGTCTTCATCCTGAGGTTTTGGGGCGCGGGTTTCCCCAGACGTTCCGGTAATTAACTGGCTCGGCGCCGAAGCGTTCAGTAAAACGGCGCCCTCCGTTCCGGTCTGGCTCATTTGCCAAAAGGCGGGACGGCTCAACTCCGCCACGATGCGCCGGCCCCAGGGCTGTTGTCCCTGACGAACCTGGGTAATGGCGGCGCCGGTGGGCGCTAACACGAGAGTGTCGCCCTGAACTTCGGCGCCGGGGAGCAGATCCGTTAAATCCAAATAACGGTAGGGCGGCGCCCATTGGGCGGACAATTTTAAACTCTCGGAAGAAAACCATTGAACCGGCTGGCTTTGGGGCTGGGCGCTGGCCAGCAAGGTCAACCCCAAGAGATCCATAGCGCCGATATCGCTCAACCCCAGGCGGATTTGTCCCCCGACCTGAAAATAGCGCCAGGGGACGGGGTACTCTTTTCCCTCCAGCCGGACCTTAGCGCCGTTAAGTTCCCGAAAATTGCCCTGGGCCTCCACGGCGCCGGGGCGCTGGAGCGCCAACCCGAGAGTCAGCGTTCCCAATAGGGAAAATCCCAATAATCCGAGGGTGGGGGAAGAGAGCGGCATTTAGGATGAAGGAGACGGGCTTCGGCTACGCTCAGCCCTCGCGCCCTGAGCGGGAGCTGTAGGAACAGTTATAGCCTCCCTTTCTAAGGCTACCGTGTATACACAAACGTCAGAATCCCCCCTAACCCCCCTTGGAAAGGGGGGAATCGGCTTCAAAGTCCCCCTTGCAAAGGGGGATTTAGGGGGATAGAGCACAAAAATTGAGTCTCTAACCGGGATCTGTGTACACCGTAGCCTTGGAAAGGGGGGCACTAACCGGATCTGCTCCTAACCCACTCAGAACTTTTGCATTACATTTGATAACTGATATCTGGTATCTGATAACTGAACTAAAGGGAAACTTCGCTGAGTTCCCGGCTCAGGTGGTCGAAGGGCGCCTCCGCTAAACTGGACGGAGCCAGATTCGCGTCTTCCGCCATAGCTTGCACCATTTCCTTCATAATTTGAATCCCCCGCACCGTGGGGCCGATGGGCACGCCGAGGGAGTTGTAGGTTTCCCGCAATCCCTGAAGCACCCGTTCGTCGAGGACATTGTTATCCCCGGCCACCAGGGCGTAGCTGACGTAGCGCAGGTAGTAGTCCAAATCCCGGAGACAGGCGGAAAAGCGCCGGGTGGTGTAGGCGTTGCCGCTGGGGCGAATCAGTTCCGGCACTTCCTCAAAGAGTTGGGCGGAGGCCTTTTTCACAATGGCGGCGGAATTGGCGTTGATCAGCCCCGCCATGGCAATCCGAACGGAGCCGGAGTCGAAGTAGGCCTTGAGTTGGTCGAAGGCGTTGCGGTCGAGATGACGCCCGGCGACGTCGTAGTTTCTAATCAGGCTGGTAACAGCGTCTCGCATTTTAAAGAGTTCTCCCAACGGCGGATTAATTAACAAGGGTCTCCGACTTCCGGGGAAGCCAAAGATAAAAGCTGTTTCTATGATTATTTCCCGGCGAACCCACGTCAAGCCAAAACATACAAAACTATACGTTGGCCGCGGTCCCGGCGCCGGGGAGAAGTTCGTCGAGGATGACAAACTGGACGTGGTTGATGGCCAACTCGCCGATGGAAACCTGTTGTTTATCCACCGCTTCCCCGGCGCTGAGGAACCGTTCAAAGGTGATTTCCTTCGCCATTTCCGCGTGGCACCAAGCCAGCCCCATAAAGAAGCGGTTGGGGTAGGGGCCCCCCTCCTGAATATCGTCGGGATTAGACTCCATGGGCAACCAGCCAAAACCGGGGACGTAAAACTCTAGCCAAACGTGGTTAAAGTCCGGCTCTAGGGGCAGGTTTCGCGTCAGGGGTTGGGGGGGGCACTTATAGCGCCCCGCGGTGCGGCAGGCGATACCGTTTAAGCGGGTTAAGGCCAGTAAAACGCCCACGTATTCGCCGCAGGAGCCGACCCCCCGCCGCAGGGCCAAATCCGGGGTGTCGATGTGGGGCTTAATGCCGTAGGACAGGCGGTCGTAAACATAGTTGCGAATACTGTGAACCCGGCGCAGAATATTGGTTTCCCGAGCCACCGCTTCCTTAGCGGCCCGTTGGATAATTTCGCTGTCCATGCTCAGGTCGTCGTCGTCCACCAAATAGCGCTCGGCGAACCCCGCCGGTAAGGGAGGAATGCCCTCGCAATCCCTGGGTTGAAGTTGGTATTTAATGCCCCACATTTCCAACACCACTCGCCAGCCAAAAATGGCCCGGCTCTCAAAGGCCAGGGCGTCAAACTTGAACACCGCCACCTTTTGACCCGCCTCTTCCCGAATCTCCGCGAAGGCGGCGCCGATGGGTTCGACGGAAAGAATCCGTTGCCGGGGGGTTTCCGCCGGGAGGGCGATCCGCCATTCCACCTCCGGTAGTTCCACCGGGTCTAGGGGCGCCAATTCTTCCACATAGGTCATCTCCACCAGAAAACCGTTGGAGAGAACATATTTGCCCTCTGTGTCGTGGTAAAAATTTAAAGGGTGGATGAAAGCTCGGGAACGGTAGTGAAGTTCGTGATTGGGATCGGCGTTGGGATTGTCTCGAATGTAGGGTTCTTGCTGGACGTAGGCGACGTACAGCGCGCCGTCGGGGGCGAAGGCCAGACCCGAGGGGTTTTCAAAGGGCGTCAGGATACTCAGCTTCACGTCCCCCGTGGCCCGGTCTAAACAATAGACGGATTGCTCCAGATTGTCCGTCAGCCAGAGTTCGTTGTCCTTAAGGGCGATACTCTCGACCCCGATTCCCGGCGAGTAAAAGCGGGTGATTAGTTTGCCGCTCTCCCGGTCGTAGATGAGAATATGACCGGTTTTTTGACAGGTTAAATAGAGGGTTTTTTCCCACACCGCCAGCCCGTTGAGGGGATAATCGTACCAAAGAATCGGCTGGGGCGCCGAACTGAGATCCAAGGGACAGCGATAGACTCCCTGACCCGAGGTAAACCACAATTCGCCTTCAACCAAGGCTAACCCCGTAGCGCCGACAAATTCTTGCCAATATTGTTTATTGAGAATTTGGGTATTAGAAGTGAGGGGATCGATTTCTAATAAGTAACCGTTAACACTGTCCAGCGCCAAGAGTCGAGTTTTCTCCCCCGCCGTTTCAAAGGCTAGCCCCTGGAGGGACGCAGCCGCTAGGGGTCGAATGGTTTTCAGGGTCGCGGAGGCGGAGGGGGCGGCCAGCATAGGGGAGGGGCGATAGGGGAAAAACAAACCTTAAACGTAGCAAATTTTACTCCGGGCGGATTGCTCATACTGAACCAATTGCCGGAAGTTCCTCTTGGAGCCAAAGAACGGCGCGGACATTAAGCGGTTTCCCCCCTTAACTGTTCCATCAAGGTTAGCGCCGCAAGGGAATGACCGTCTGGGGAAAGGGGAGGACTGTAACAAACCAAGGCCAAATCCCCCTCCGGCGCGAGCGCCAGCCAAGCGCCGCTGACCCCGGATTTACAGCGCCAACCCCAGCGCCGGGTGTAGTCCGGGGACTGTTCGTAGAGTCCGGCCACCTCTAGGGTCTGACGAACCGATTCGGTTCCGGTGAGGGAAGAACTGGGTAAGAGTAAACAAGCTAGCCGCCCTAACCCTGGGGCGGTCGTCGTCAGGCAACAGAGTCGGTTATAGGTGGCCAGCGCCGCGGCGGGATGATTTAAACGCCCAGTTTGGGTTAAAAGCTCGACGAGCGCCCGATTGCGAGGATTCGGGGTCGTTTCCACCGAGTGTAAAAGTTCGGCGTCTAAGGTTAAGGAAATGGGCCCCAAGGAACCGAACCAGTCCTGAAAGGTCTTGAGCCGCTCCTCCGGGTCGGCGCCGGGGAGTTTGTCCGCCAGGGTTATCGCGCCGCTATTGAGGCAGGCGTTGCGGGGAAAACCGCCGTCGGCTTGCAGTTGCTCTAGGGAGTGGTAGGGATAGGCGGACGCCTGGAACCCCACCCACTGACGGACGGTTTCCTCTGGATAGAGATTGAACAAATAGAGCAAAACAAAGGGTTTAACGACGCTCATCAGGGAAAACGGCGCCGCCTCTCCTTCGGAATAGAGCGTTTGACTTGTATCCCCGACCCACAACGCCCAACGACGGGGATCGACGGTCTGAAGTTGGGGAATATAGCGGGGCAACCGGCCGGCTTGGCTCTTTCGCCGGGCGGTCTCAGACCAGCGCCGCCAGGTTGGGAGAGAAATAGCGCGCCAGGACCGCATCGGCCTAAAGTCGGGCAAAAGGACTGTCCTCGCCCCACTCGGGCATAGAGATCTTGGAAGATTGGGCCACGGGTCGCCCAAAATGATAATGCCCGAGAAAATGGCCGGCGTCTAAACCATTGAGGGGATGGCTCAGATAATAGCCCTGAATAATAGGACAACGGAGTTTTTGAAGGATATCCAACTGAGTCTGGTTTTCCACCCCCTCCGCCACCACCGCGATTCGGAAACTCCGTCCTAGGTTAATCAACACTTCTAACAGAGCGGTGTCTTGAGGATAGGTGTTGAGGCGCTGAATCAGAGAATTATCGATTTTAAACTTGTGGATGGGCAACTCTTGTAAATAACGGATAGACGCGTAATCCACGCCAAAATCATCTAGACAAACGCGAGCGCCCCGCTCGTCCAACTCCCGCAAAATCTGCCGAGCGCCGTCTAGGTCTTCAAGAATCGTCGTTTCCGTAATCTCCAACTCTAGCCACTGGGGCGCCAACTGACTCCCCGCCAGCGCCGATTGGATCAGAGCGATCAAATTTTGGTGATAAAATTGCTTGCTGGACAAATTGACGGACACCATGGCCGGCGGCAATCCCTGGGACTGCCAGGTTCGGTTTTGTAAACAGGCGTTCTGGAGAATCCATTCCGTTAGGGGCAAGATCATCTCCGTTTGGTCGCTCCAGGGTAAAAACTGTCGGGGGGCGATCATCCCCTGGGTGGGGTGTAACCAACGAATCAGCGCCTCCATGGTTTCCACTTCCCGGCGCTCTAGATTCACCTGGGGCTGAAAGTACAGTTCCAACTCCGATTTGCGCAGGGCCCGTTGAATCCGTTTCTCCACCTTAACCAAGCGCTCCCGCTCCGCCTCGGCGCTGGGGGCTTCCTCCAAATTGAGTTGAGCGAAGTTTAAGGTGGATTTTTCCGGTAGCGGCGCGTCCCATTGGGAGGTCTGGAAAAAGCCGGAATCCGGGGAGGCGATCACTAAGTGGGGATTCTGGGTCGGCAGAGCTTGTAGGCGGGAGCGAACAACCTTGCTCAAGGTCTCCACCGCGGCGCCGTCCCGGGGATAAACGGCGCTCCCCCGAGCGAATTCTAACTGAAGCGTTTTTCCCTGCACGTCGTAGGGCGCCAGTAGGCTGTGCAGGAGGCGCTGGGAAACGCCCTCTAGATTCTCTTCCCCTCGAATTTGGGACAAAAGAATAATAAACTCATTCTCGCCCCAGCGGGCCACCACATCCCCGTTCCGCAGACCTTGGCGGAGATGTTGCCCAATCTGACTTAAGGTTAAAATCGACAAACTTTGGGAATAGTCTTTGATTAACCTCTGCCAATTTTTAAGTTGAAGCAGAATTAAGCCCACTTGATGCTGGCCCCGCTCGGCGTTGGAAAGCGCCAGATTGAGGTATTCCAAGAACAGGACTTGATTGGGCAGATTGGTGCTCGGATCGATATAGGACTGCTCTTCAAAGGTGTCTTCCTCCGGTCGGCGGAAATCTTGGAGCGGTTCGCTGACCAAAACGGAGGGTCGGGTTTGAGTGGAGGTGGTAAAGCTATCCCCATTTTTATCCCGTAGGAAAGACTGAGAATGGGACTGACCAAACTGTAAGCAATGATAGCTCGCGTTAACATGGCAACCAAAGTTAATCAAATCGCCGTCCTTAAGTTCGTGGACTAGGCATTTGGAGCCGTTGATAAACACCCCGTTTTGGCTTTTATTACCGTCTAGATCGCCGTCGACAATCAAATACATGTCCCGATTCAGCTTATTATTAAACTTGCGCACTAAGGTCGCATGGTGCCGGGAAGCTTGAGCCGAGGTAATTTGGATACCGCAACTGGAATGGCGCCCCAGACTATACTGGCTCTCCTCCAACATAATGGTGCGGCGACAGTTAGAGTCCTCTAACACTAAGATGTGTTGGGACTCGGAGTTACTTTTGGTTTCAAAAAAGCTATTCATAGGGAGCGGCGAGTGAACGCGTAGAGGTTTAAAGGGTTTAAAAAAGAGCGGTTTTAAATAGAGAAAGCGGGTTTTTCTGGGTAGGCTCTCGCCCCTGATTTCCCCTAGCTTTCCCACAATGCGCGACGCTTTATTGAATAGAGGATTGGGATAAAAATTGAGTCAGCTCGGCGATTTTGAGAGGATGGCTAAACCAATAGCCTTGCACCTCCTCGCATTTCAGCTCTCGTAGGCGCTCCACCTGCTCTAGGGTTTCGACCCCTTCGGCGATAATGCGAATGCGTAAACTTTGCCCCAAGAGCAGTAAAGCCCGAACAATAGACTGATTTTTGGGCTGATTGACAAGATTGACAATAAAGGATTCATGGATTTTTAGGGTTTGAATCGCAAATTGTTGCAGACAGCTTAAAGAGCCTAAGCCAACGCCAAAATCGTCTAAGGAGAGATTGACTCCCAACTCCCGCAGTTGTTGGAGGATCGTTTGGGAATAACTCGGGTCGTCCATGATCGCGGTCTCGGTGACTTCCAGAGTGAGCCACTTCGGCTCTAATCCTGTTTTTTCCAAAGTCTCGGCTACGGAAGCCACTAAATCGCCTTGCTTAAATTGCCTCGTCGATAAGTTCACCGTAACGGGCAGAGGGGGAATACCCTGATCTTGAAGCGCCTTATTTTGCCGGCAGGCGGTTTCCAAAATCCATTGACCAATGGGAACAATCAAATCGGTTTTTTCCGCCAGGGGAATCAAATTAACCGGGGAAATTTCCCCCAACTCGGGATGACGCCAACGCAGGAGCGCTTCGACGCCGGTGATTTGGGAGGTGGAGACGCGAATAAAGGGCTGGTAGGTGAGATAGAATTGTCGCTTATCTAACGCTTCGTAAAGCAGATTTTCTAAGCGGAATAGAAGGTTGGCTTTAGAGGCCAGCTTGGGATTAAAGAAAGCGTAGGCGCTGCTATTTTGAGGCTCGATTTGCTCCAGCGCCGTGTGGGCGTTTTTTAATAAAGTGGCCGCGTCGGCGCCGTCCTGGGGATAGAGGGCGATACCGAGGCGGCCCTTGAGGTGCAGGGACTGTCCCGAGACTTCAATAATGCCCTGGAGCGTTTGCAGAATGTTCTCCGCGACCGCCCGGATTTGCTCGGGGCTAGGAGAAGACTTGAGCAAGATGACAAATTCTTCCCCCTGCCAACGACAAACTAGACCGTCGGCTCCCAAGGCCTCGCTCAGGCGCTGGGCCACGGTTTTCAGGAGAAAATCGCTACTATCCAACCCAAAGGCGTTGATCATGCGGCTGTAGTTGGCGAAATTCAGGAACAGCGCCGCGACGGGGGTATTATCTCGATTAGCTTTCGCGAGAGCGATAGCCAACTGCTCTTCAAACAAGCCCCGGTTAGGCAAACCCGTGAGGGCGTCGTAAAAGGTCTGTTGGGCGAGACTTTTTTCCGCCTGTTTCCGCTGGGTGACGTCGCAGAGGTAACTGCGGATCACCTGGGTTTCCGCTAGATAATGAACGTATTGCTCGTAGATTTCCTCTTTAACTTGAATTTCCCGCAGGAGCAAATTGCCCCGCACGTTTTGCACTTGGTTGAGCAACCCCGTTAAGACGGGATGATCCAGCCCTTCCTGTTGGATGGTTTTAAACTTAATGCTAGCGGGGGGGTTCAGGTAGATGATTTTTCCCGTAAAATCCATTTCCACAATGGGATGGGGACTCAGTTCCGCAAAGGAGGAAAAGCGCACCAAATCCATGGAGGCTTGGGTGACCTTGGAAATATCTTCTTCGTCGTTAATAATGGTGGATTTGCTATCCTCCTCTGAATAGGGGCGCCCCACTTCTTCGTACTGGGAAATTTCTAGAGGATTAAAAAGGGCGATTTCCAGACTGGTGGAAACAATATAATAACTGGCCTTCGACTCGCTCCCAAATAAAATCACATCCCCGTGCTTCAAATCGTGAGTGAAAGCGTTTTGACCGTTAATAATTAGCCCGTTGGTGCTCCGGTTGCCTTCCAAATCTCCGTCGATAATCCGATAGGAATAACTCTCGCTCTTGGGATTGGGCTTAATCCGCACCAAAGTGGCGTGGTGCCTGGAGACCACCCGGTCATAGATGACAATATCGTTACTAGACTCCCGACCAATAGAATAAGTGGGTTCATCTAGAGCTATTATACGTCGAGCTTTTTGATCTTCTATGACAAAAATGTGGCGAAAGTCGGGGGAGGTGGTCATGGGGGGCAATTCGCTCAACGGAGTCGATTTCTATTTTAATCTTGCGAGGGGAGCTTAGGGCGTTAAATTTGTTCCCATTGTGACGTTGGACGAAGCGACTTTGGGCCGGCCCCTCCTCCTAGTCTGAAAGTATGGGAAACTATAATAATGGGTTTTCCCCGCTCCGGTGAGGACGGCCCGGACGCTCACGAGAGGACTTTTTAGTTTTTATGGACTACCTTGTCGCCGCTTTTTACCGGTTTCAGCCCCTAGAGGGCCTGCCAGAGCGCCGGCGCCGGTGGCGGAGTTGGGGCGAGGCGTTAAACTTGCGGGGCACGATTTTGCTAGCGCCGGAGGGGATTAACGCCGCCTTGGCGGGGGATCCCGGCGCCGTCGCGGAGATGGTCGGGCGTCTCCGGGAAGAGTTGGGACTAGAGACCTTGCCCCTACGGGAAAGCCAAACGACGACCCTTCCCTTCGGCCGGTTTAAAATGCGGATTAAACGGGAAATCGTCGCCCTGGGGCGCCCGGAAATTAATCCTCGACAGGGCGTCGGCGTTTATGTTCCTCCCGAAGAATGGAACGCCCTGATTCAAGATCCCGAGGTCATGGCGATTGATACCCGCAACGCCTACGAAGTCGCCATCGGCACCTTTCCCGGCGCCGTCGATCCCCAGACTCGGCGCTTTCGGGACTTTCCCGACTATGTTCGGCGTTCCCTAGACCCCGAAAAAAATCCTAAACTGGCGCTCTTCTGCACCGGCGGTATTCGTTGCGAAAAAGCCACGGCGCTGTTAAAGCGGTCCGGGTTTCGGGACGTGTATCACCTAGAGGGCGGAATTTTAAACTATTTAGAAAAGACTCCCCCGGCAGCTAGTCTCTGGCAAGGGGAATGTTTTGTCTTTGACGAACGAGTGGCGGTGGACGGCGGCTTAAAGAGGGGAAGCCATCGTCTCTGTCCCGGTTGCGGCCATCCCCTACCGTCGGCGCTAACCCTCGCGACTTGTCCTCATTGCGCAGAGACCTTATGACCTATAGCCTACGGATCGCCGACCTACCTCTATCCGAGCGCCCTAGGGAAAAACTGCTGGCCCAGGGCGTCGGTTCTCTCTCCCCGGCGGAATTATTGGCGATTCTCCTGGCCACGGGCCAGGGCAAGGGCAAACTCTCGGCGGTGGGACTGGGGCAATATATCCTGGCTCAGTTGGGGCAAAATAAACAAGATCCTCTGGATGTTCTTCGCCAGATCCATCCCCAGGAGTTAATGAATTTTCCCGGCGTCGGCCCCGCCAAGGCGACCACGATTTTGGCCGCGGTGGAACTGGGGAAACGGGTTTATCTGACTCGTCCCAACGAGCGCCTTGTCTTGGATAGTCCGGCTATGGCCGCGGCGGCGCTTTCCCAGGATCTCATGTGGCGGAGCCAGGAACATTTCGCCGTGGTGATGTTGGACGTCAAAAATCGCCTCCTCGCGACCCAGGTGTTAACCATTGGCACCGCCACGGAAACCCTGATTCACCCCAGGGAAATTTTTAAAGAAGTGATCAAGCAGGGCGCCACCCGTCTGATTGTGGCCCACAACCATCCCTCCGGCGGTCTCGATCCCAGCCCGGAGGATATCCAACTGACGGAAGTCCTGCTGAAAAGCGCCCAATTGTTACAGATCCCCCTTTTGGATCACCTGATTTTAGGTCAAGGCAATTACGCCAGTCTGCGGCAACTCACCCGCCTGTGGGAGCAGTTTCCCCAGGGAGATTAACGGGTATTTCAGATGACAGATAGCATTTACATGTGAGACATAAACGCCACCTGCCTCAAAACACGGATGGGTAAAGGGCTAGAATGGACTTTATTCACGACTCATCCGTAAATGCTAGATATCAGGGGGCGTTCCCTGAAACCGGCTCACGGGTCGCTTCGGCGCAACTAATTTGCAATGTTTGGAGAAGCGGCAGAAACTAACCTCGGATTGTGTAGTCCTCTATCAGAAGATCTAGAACTTCAAGCGCGTTTTGAAGGGCGGCACTGTGGGTTTCCTCGTGGGTATGGGCGTAAACAAATAGCAGTGAATCTTGTTTCAGTCCCGAGCGCCGGGATTAGTTGATAGAAAGTTTTATCTGATTGTTGGATTAAAAAAGAAGCAGAAGTTTCAGTCCCGAGCGCCGGGATTAGTTGATAGAAAGTGTTAGTGGGGAAGTCTAGGGTTAGTGTTCCAGGTTTCAGTCCCGAGCGCCGGGATTAGTTGATAGAAAGCCCCCAGTATGGTTAGTTGAAGAGTTGTTCTAATTGGTTCCAGGTTTCAGTCCCGAGCGCCGGGATTAGTTGATAGAAAGTTTTTCCTCTTCCCAATCTCCAATTATTGTCGCTAGAGTTTCAGTCCCGAGCGCCGGGATTAGTTGATAGAAAGTCTGACTTTTCCCTCTGGTTTAATTGTTCCTAAGGCTTTGTTTCAGTCCCGAGCGCCGGGATTAGTTGATAGAAAGCATTAGTTCTTATTCTGCGTTTAACTCTGACTTGTTTCAGTCCCGAGCGCCGGGATTAGTTGATAGAAAGCCAATTCCATCATACGATTAAATTCAGCCCAACCAAGTTTCAGTCCCGAGCGCCGGGATTAGTTGATAGAAAGAAGTCAGCGACGATCCACGGCCTACGCGGCCACAAGTTTCAGTCCCGAGCGCCGGGATTAGTTGATAGAAAGTTGTAAATGCCACTCCCTCTCCTCGACCCTGACCAGTTTCAGTCCCGAGCGCCGGGATTAGTTGATAGAAAGCTATTGCTTCCCAAGGCGATAGCAAGGCAATAAAAAAGTTTCAGTCCCGAGCGCCGGGATTAGTTGATAGAAAGCAATCCGAAATTGTGAGATGGACAACCTACGGGAGTTTCAGTCCCGAGCGCCGGGATTAGTTGATAGAAAGCGAGCGCCGCGTCGGCCGCTTGGGCGATGGATAGCGTTTCAGTCCCGAGCGCCGGGATTAGTTGATAGAAAGCCTGGCGGCGCCGTGCCCTTTATCTTGCCCAAATGGGTTTCAGTCCCGAGCGCCGGGATTAGTTGATAGAAAGAAAACGGGGGCGGATCTAAGAAACCTAAAAAGGCGTTTCAGTCCCGAGCGCCGGGATTAGTTGATAGAAAGTTGCGATAGTATCTGTGGGCTGAACATTGCCAACTAGTTTCAGTCCCGAGCGCCGGGATTAGTTGATAGAAAGCTCTCCTCTCTGGGGACGTGAATCTCCGCCCCAAGTTTCAGTCCCGAGCGCCGGGATTAGTTGATAGAAAGCCGCCGCCAACCTAACCGCCGGGGAAAATTGCCCGCCCTGTTTCAGTCCCGAGCGCCGGGATTAGTTGATAGAAAGACGAGGAAGACACTCTGCTCTTTAGCAATGGGCTTGAGTTTCAGTCCCGAGCGCCGGGATTAGTTGATAGAAAGGATGTGGCTCTCCCCTCGCTCCGGCGGGGGGTTATTGTTTCAGTCCCGAGCGCCGGGATTAGTTGATAGAAAGCAGTCCGGGTTTTTTGGGTGCTCAGTTGCAGTTCGGGGTTTCAGTCCCGAGCGCCGGGATTAGTTGATAGAAAGTCCCCGTTTTTTTGTAATTTAATGCGCCTTATAATAGTTTCAGTCCCGAGCGCCGGGATTAGTTGATAGAAAGATCCTAAAGTTTTTCCCGTTCCAAAGTTTCCATGGGTTTCAGTCCCGAGCGCCGGGATTAGTTGATAGAAAGTGATAATTAATTAAGTAAAGGGCATTAACTTATATGTTTCAGTCCCGAGCGCCGGGATTAGTTGATAGAAAGCCCGGTTCGCTGTGAACTCGTCCCTAGGCGGTCGGGTTTCAGTCCCGAGCGCCGGGATTAGTTGATAGAAAGGATTTGTCTGTAAAGGTATCCGCTGGGCATTCCTGTTTCAGTCCCGAGCGCCGGGATTAGTTGATAGAAAGCCTCTCAAGTAGGTTTATTTTACGTTCTAGCGTTTTGTTTCAGTCCCGAGCGCCGGGATTAGTTGATAGAAAGTAATAAAATCTAGGAACTTTCCTAGGGCGGTTTTGTTTCAGTCCCGAGCGCCGGGATTAGTTGATAGAAAGCTGGCGAGATACCAAGCGCAAAATAGAGCGAACCGTTGTTTCAGTCCCGAGCGCCGGGATTAGTTGATAGAAAGAGAGTTTATTCCTGGTTATGTCGAAACTCTACCAGGTTTCAGTCCCGAGCGCCGGGATTAGTTGATAGAAAGCCTTACGCAGAGTAACAAGGTAACGATAATATTCAGGTTTCAGTCCCGAGCGCCGGGATTAGTTGATAGAAAGCCGGTCGGGTCAACCGGGTCACCGACCGCCAAATGAGTTTCAGTCCCGAGCGCCGGGATTAGTTGATAGAAAGCCGACGAAGTTCGAGCACTGACGGAAAAACCAACGGAAAGTTTCAGTCCCGAGCGCCGGGATTAGTTGATAGAAAGAATTAAATTAATTAATGTTTTTCGTAATTGATGATGTTTCAGTCCCGAGCGCCGGGATTAGTTGATAGAAAGAAATTGCAGATAATTTAGAATCTGGTCAATTATTCCAGTTTCAGTCCCGAGCGCCGGGATTAGTTGATAGAAAGAATACCACACCCGGCTTGGAAGCCAGCATAAATAGGAGTTTCAGTCCCGAGCGCCGGGATTAGTTGATAGAAAGCTGAGAGATAATCGAGGCGAGCAATAAGCGGCGGGTTTCAGTCCCGAGCGCCGGGATTAGTTGATAGAAAGGATTCCCAAAATTCGTAGCGGCGTTCGTGTCTCGTTTCAGTCCCGAGCGCCGGGATTAGTTGATAGAAAGAAGGCTAAGGATAATCCAACTAAATGAAACAATAAGGTTTCAGTCCCGAGCGCCGGGATTAGTTGATAGAAAGTATTAGGGCATGGTTCGTCGTCTGGGATAGGAATAGGGTTTCAGTCCCGAGCGCCGGGATTAGTTGATAGAAAGATAGTATTGGCGGCGGCGGCGGCGCAAGGTCTTGAGTTTCAGTCCCGAGCGCCGGGATTAGTTGATAGAAAGTTATCGAGTCGAAGCATTGCCAAGACGGAGAACGGGCCGGGTTTCAGTCCCGAGCGCCGGGATTAGTTGATAGAAAGCTAGATTAATCGCCTGGATCTTGCTGGTGCTGAGTTTCAGTCCCGAGCGCCGGGATTAGTTGATAGAAAGTAGTATTGGCGGCGGCGGCGGCGCAAGGTCTTGAGTTTCAGTCCCGAGCGCCGGGATTAGTTGATAGAAAGCATTCTCTGAAAAATTTCCTTTCGACGCTATCGAAATGTTTCAGTCCCGAGCGCCGGGATTAGTTGATAGAAAGTTGTTCACCTACTGAGGGAATTTCCATCCCGTCACGGAAATGTTTCAGTCCCGAGCGCCGGGATTAGTTGATAGAAGGCAGAGACAAGGGCCAGCGTCAAGCGGGCTATCACGTTTCAGTCCCGAGCGCCGGGATTAGTTGATAGAAAGTCGGCGCGGGGGGTTGTTGTCTAATGCGTGACATCGAGTTTCAGTCCCGAGCGCCGGGATTAGTTGATAGAAAGCAGTACCGCTTGCCCTTGACAGAGAAGCGCAACCGGTTTCAGTCCCGAGCGCCGGGATTAGTTGATAGAAAGCATGTGCCCTCTTGTCTTGTTATATCAATTCTAATCCAGTTTCAGTCCCGAGCGCCGGGATTAGTTGATAGAAAGTTCTTGCGGTCTTTTCCTTGATAGCCGTTCTTTGGGTTTCAGTCCCGAGCGCCGGGATTAGTTGATAGAAAGGACAACAAGTTTCAGCAATCCATTTCCTTCAAAAATGTTTCAGTCCCGAGCGCCGGGATTAGTTGATAGAAAGCATATCCCATATCTAACTCTGGATTAGAATTGATATGTTTCAGTCCCGAGCGCCGGGATTAGTTGATAGAAAGTATAAGGGTATGGGTTGAAAGAGCCGCTAAATCACTGTTTCAGTCCCGAGCGCCGGGATTAGTTGATAGAAAGTCTTAGATGAGTACGAACTTGCTGAGCTTCCCGAGTTTCAGTCCCGAGCGCCGGGATTAGTTGATAGAAAGGTTGTAAACCTAAACCCCAATTAAACATCATGGAAAGGTTTCAGTCCCGAGCGCCGGGATTAGTTGATAGAAAGACTTGAACTGGTCTAGGGACTGGCGGGCTTTAACGGGTTTCAGTCCCGAGCGCCGGGATGAGGTGATAGAAAGCAAGCGCTACAAATTGTCCAAATCTGCTTAGAGAAAAGTTTCAGTCCCGAGCGCCGGGATTAGTTGATAGAAAGGCGCTGCTCCCCGTGAAGCGTGGGACGCCTGCATTAAGTTTCAGTCCCGAGCGCCGGGATTAGTTGATAGAAAGCGTAAACTGCTCTTGTGATATCTCCCCATACTTGAGTTTCAGTCCCGAGCGCCGGGATTAGTTGATAGAAAGCAGAATGAGTTGGTCATAGTGGATGTTTTTTTGGTTTCAGTCCCGAGCGCCGGGATTAGTTGATAGAAAGTAATCTACACTACCACGCTAGAAAAGCAGACTCCGGTTTCAGTCCCGAGCGCCGGGATTAGTTGATAGAAAGCGTTCGTTAGACTCGCCAAAATATTCCAAGCAGTTTCAGTCCCGAGCGCCGGGATTAGTTGATAGAAAGTTGCCGACTTCTGTTTTTGCCCTTCTGATGGGCGGGGGTTTCAGTCCCGAGCGCCGGGATTAGTTGATAGAAAGTCAGCGCCGTCCCCAGTTTGAGTTGATTGGGAGTTGTTTCAGTCCCGAGCGCCGGGATTAGTTGATAGAAAGGCCAGCGTAAACATGAATAATCATTTTTTTGTCCTGTTTCAGTCCCGAGCGCCGGGATTAGTTGATAGAAAGCTAAAAATGGGAAAATCGCAGTATATGACTTGCTTAGTTTCAGTCCCGAGCGCCGGGATTAGTTGATAGAAAGCGTCAAGTTCCCCGAAATGCTCACGGACAAAGGCTTTTGTTTCAGTCCCGAGCGCCGGGATTAGTTGATAGAAAGAAAAAAAAACCGGCGCTAAATACCGACTTCGGGCTGTTTCAGTCCCGAGCGCCGGGATTAGTTGATAGAAAGGGCCCGCGCGGTGGAAGCCTTGCGGCGTGGGGGTTTGACAAGGGGAATTGGCAAAGCCCGGAGAGAAGTTCCATTCGCGGAGGCTAGACAGAGGATGACGGGTCAGAGAAAAACGCTCAAAGTATTGAGTTATCAAGGTTCTGAGCGGTTTGGCAACGCCCCTAGGGTTTTGAGTCCCGCTATGGGTTTGCCAAAGGCATTGTACCATGCCGTCACAGAATAATGCTAGTCGGTTCCTCTGGTTTTGGCGTCCCGTAGGCAATCGTCCGCTTAACGGCGCCAGCGTCGAGCACATAAATACAAATGGAATCCTCGTCAGGCTTAATTAACTTTTCAATTCTCGTTTGTAGCGCCGCAAATTGCTTAGTGTTCAAAAAGCATTCAAAAACACTAAACTGCCGCCAAGAGCCATAGCCAGAGAGTAAGCTAAACAAACGAGTTCGGCGCTTATTCCCCGCCTTAGTCGAAGGCAGATCATAGATAATCAAGTAAAAAAGCGTAGACATTGTTCAGTTATCAGTGAGCAGTTATCAGTTATCAGCGAGGAGTGAGCAGTGAGCAGAATAAAATAAAGATAGGCGAGTAATTTAACTTTCATGAACAGTTCGGCGCTTTAAAAATTTAACTATCAAACATGGCGCATTTCAACCTCATTTTCTAAACACATTAAAATTGTCATCTGTCATCTGTTACCTGTTACCTGATATCTGTCATCTGATATCTGTCATCTGATAATCAGTGGCTCATACACAATCCCCTCCTGTAAATGTCGCGCCATCAGACGCGCTTGCAACTCGATAGCCCGACGATAGCTACACTGATAGCCAAAACTGGGGTGCTTAAACTCCGAAGATAACTTACGATCAAAAGCGCCGAGAAAGACCTTAATTGCGCTATCTGTTAGACGAAAAGCGCCGAGACTTTCCGTAAAATCCTTGGGTTTAATTTCCTTTTGATTCAGAACCGTTAACACGACGCTATCGGCGATAAGGGAACGAAATTCCTCCATTAAATCCAGAACCATCGCCGGTTGTCCGCGAGTTGTTTCGTGTAAAAACCCAATATAAGGATCAAGCCCCGCAACATGAACCGCCGCCACCACCTGCGTCCGTAGCAGACCATAGCCAAAACTTAATAACGCGTTCACCGGATCGGTGGGCGGGCGCCGAAAACGACCCGTAAACTGCCAATCATTACCCAACATTGTCTGCCAGCAAGCAAAATAATCCCTTGCGGCTATGCCCTCCACGCCCCGGACTTCATCCAGAGAACTTTTTTGCAAAGCCAACTTTTCCCGGTCTTTTAAGGGATTATCCCTTTCCCCTCGACGGTAGAGTAGATTATACTGATTATGAATTTTTCCCCGCACAATAGACCGGACAATCGCTAGGCGTTGACTTGGGTCTTCATGGGCGCGGAATTGGCATAAGCGCAGTTGACCATTGCGAGACTCGGCGGGTAAAGCCGAGCCGACATATTTGCCAAAACTCGATAAATAATGAATCGGCAAACCCAACTCTAACGCATAGCCCAAGGCCTCACCCGTAATACTGGGATAACCCAAAAGCACAATATCCTCCAGAGTTTGAGCCGGAATCGATTGTTTTTTCCATTGGCCATCCTCTTGTTTAATCGCCACATGAAACGCTTCATGCTTTTTACTTAAAACAGCGTCGGGTTGAGTCAGATAAAGTGTAGACATAATTCGGTTATCAGTTATCAGTTATCAGTGACCAGTTATCAGTGAGCAATTATTAATTAAGATTATAATTTCAGGGCTAATATCTGAAATCTGTCATCTGTCATCTGAAATCTGAATTTTCAGTTTTTTGAGTTCATTGGGAAGACAAATCCGATTTAAACTACAATCTTGGCATTTTTTGCGATTTTCAATCGGTTGGGGCATCGGGTTATTGATGGCGGCCAGCGCCGATTGAATAGCGGTTTCCGTTTGTTGTCTCAAAAGCGGCGTAAACTCCACCTGTTGCCGGCGCCGGTTGCCGTAGTAAAATATTTCGCCGTAGGGGATAAATTGACCGAGACGTTCCTCCAGACATAACGCCGCGGCGCAGAGTTGATAATGATCATTGAGATGTTTTCCCATTTTTCCTTTTTTGTACTCCACTGGAATCAGTAACCCATCCGTTTCCTCCACTGCGTCAATAATCCCCTTTACCTTGAGGCGCTCGCTCCAGACCCATTGTTGCCGATGAATCCGTAGATCTCCCTCAACAGAAGTACCCGCTTGATCAATATTGCGATGGAGATGATTCCCATAAATAATATGTTCATTAATCTCCATTTCACCTAACACATATTCAAAATAAAACCGTCGGGGGCAATACTCCCAAGCATTCAAGTAAGCCAGCGGCAAATAATCATCCATAGTTCAGATTTCAGATTTCAGAGATCAGATTTCAAAGTTAAGCTTAAGTTTTGGAATTGAGCCTTGTCTTTTTTAAGACAGCAAAAAGAATTTTACTGACTTCATCCACATCTTTAAAAAGACTTTCCGCCGCCTTTTCATCAAAGTACCCAGTATCTCGAAGTAAAGCGATCCAGTATTTTGTTTCTAAAGATTCCTTATAAGCAATAGCAACCTTAGCCGAGAAATCCGCCGTAGAAATTCCGCCATGAGCCTCAGCTAAATTAGCGCCGATAGAAGTTCCACATCGTAAAAATTGTTTAGATAAAACAAACTCTTTCTTTTCATCCGTCAAGTACCGATAAGCGTTCACAACCCGAATCGCTAGCTGATACGCCTTATTATAGCCAACACTGCGATCGCCTAATACCGGTTCCATAATGAAACTCCTAAAGCAAAAAAGTAAAATAGACTAGCCCAAAATCTGATATCTGATATCTGTCATCTGTCATCTGTCATCTGATATCTGTCATCTGAACCTGCCCCATTCCCATAGGCGTTTTTCGCCCCACGCCCGCAAAAAAGGCAAAATTAGCGAGGGCGTTAATTTGTTTAATTGTTTGTGGATCGACCTGTCCCAGAATGCTGTAGCTAATATCGCCGACACAGCCAATAAACTTACTGCGATCATCATTGACAATCTCCGTTTTAATATTGAAAAAACTGGGATAAATCGACTCAAAAATCGTCTCGTGGAAGGGATTGCCGCTATAGCGGTTCCAGCGCCGTAAGAGACTACGAAAAACAGAATCTCGATCCGGTAAACAGGAATCATATTGGCTATAACGAAAAGCGGTGGGGGTGCAGAACGTAAAATTAAGCTTGCGGGCCTGTTGAGCGGTTTCGCTATCGGTTCCGTCTAGCGCCTGCTCGTATAAGGCGTCGTAGGATAAGTATTGCGCCCAAGGCTGTTGGCGCTGGGGCGTGGCAAGAATACTCATGAGATTTAACGGCGTCGCCCCCAACTGCCAAGCTTGATTGGGGTTCATATTGAGCCATAAATCCGCTAATTGACCGAATAAATCGTCGTCTAGCAAAGTCACGCGCCACCAACAGGGAACGCCAGCTTCGATGGGGCGCCGATAGCTCCACTGTAATAATTTTTGATTCAGTTTGAGTTGGATGGGACTGAGGGTAAAGGCTTTTTCTTTCTCCTGAAGGTGGAGCGCCGTTCCCAATTTTCGATCTACAGAACTGACGAGATCTAGGAATAATGCGTGAACATGACGCCCGCTTAAATGGGCTAGGGAAATCGGCGCTTGGGGGACAAAGTTAATGACTAGGCTGTAGGGCATATCGGCTTAAGAGCGGAAACAATAGCGGAGATTGCGAGGAATTTGTAGGCTTGAAAAATTAGTATCAGTAATTGTCCAATGTTCTCCTACAATTCTGACATTCTGAATTAGACTAACTGGAGGCATGTTGATGGTGTCAAAACTTAACACTTGATGAACGCCCATAACATCTAATGGGTTAAGGGGATAGGGGAAGATAAATTCTCCTGATGTGTGTTGGGTCTTGATTTCTAAAGGGCGAGTTTTAAGTAAGGCTTTTGAAGCCCATTTACCCATTCTGACCCAGCGGGGAAAATCAAGTTCATGGTTAGAAATGACAAAAAATTCAAACTCGCTCTCCGGGGCGATCTCTTTAGCTCGACCAAAGCTAGGAATATTTTTTGAAGTCGGTTTCATCTCGACATGGTAATGATTGTCCGCATACTTCCAGGTATTTAAGACTGAAGTATGATGTCTGGCTCTAGCGGGAGTAATGTAAATCCCTTGAGCGTTGAGCGGTTCCAACTGTTGCTTATATTTAGGCACTTGCTCAGCGCAAAAATAGCGATACGCATCTTCCTCCCCAACACTAGTATTATATTTAGGATTATCGACAAACCCTAAAATATAAGCTAAGGCGTAATTATGCAGAACGGCTTCAGTTTCGTATAGTCTCCCAATTTCGCGGGTGGCAAAATAGAGACTATCATGAAGCTCTAGGTTACAGAGATAAATGATAGTCATGGCTTTACTGTCCTCTAATTAGCTTCTGAGGCTTTTTTGTTTTTGCTTTCCGGCTTTTTAACGTATTTGTTGTAATACGCTTTAGCGTCTTGATCCGCCGCCCGGAGCAACGCGGTCATCCCCTCTTCCGTAGCCGTCAGCGCCTTCACTTCAGTCAAGAGCGGCGCTAGCGCCTCACCCAGAAAATCAGTATGCACAATGGATTCCTCCGTTAAGAGTTCAGAAATTGCCGCTTGAGCCGAAGTCATCACTTCGTCTTCTTGTAGAGGATCGGGGGGATTAATTTGCCCTTGAGAGATCATCAAGTCGTAAATTTTCTGCGTCCAGCGTAAGTTGCTGACAATTTCCCCGTCGGCGAAAATAACGCCAATCATTTCATTGCGAACTCGGCCAGTGCGAGTCGTTTGAGCGCCGTAGTGACGAGTCCGCAGAATATTATTCATCACATAGAGAAAAGTGGCTTCAGTGGGGTCTTTAAGCGTGACGATACTGGGAAAGAAAACCTGGGGGCGGATATGATCTTGTTGATTAATCCGGCTTGTGACCGAACCCTGTTTGCTCATGGTGCCGCTTTCGTAGGGAGCGTTGAGGGTAAAGGTTTCATGGGATTCGTCGAAGGCGGTAATAGAAAAGGCGGTGTCAACCACGACTTTAGATTTTTCGGAACCGGCGTCTCCGATGGCGAAGCCGTAAATAATACAATCGGGATTGTTCTTAGCGAAATTCTCGTTATATTCGCACTCTTCCGCCGTCATTAAGCCATAATTCCGCAGAAGTTCGCGACCCGCTAGGCGCTCTGGGGTGGATTGTTTACGCTTAAACATGGCTAGGCGACTAATCATGCTTTTTTCGATAACACCCGCCGTCACCCGCGCTTTATTCAGTTCCCCGTCTGTTTGAAAAAGCGGATAGGATTCCGTGATCCGCACGGTTAAGAAGTGGGCGTATTTCCCCATGGGTTTACTGGGAATTTCGGCGTGGAAGAAGTTGGGCTTGAGAGATTTAAGCAGAGACATGGTTTTCCTCTTGAAATGATGAAGATATGGATAAAAAGTAAAGAGATTAAGGGTAACTAATTGAGAGATTAAGATTGCAAAGCCAAAATCAAAATTCTCATCAATTCCTCTAAATCTTCAGGAACTCGATAGCTCTGTAAACCCTGAAGAATCAGTTTTTCAGAGCGCCGGAGTAGGGCAAGCTCCCAGGATTTGCCAGTGGTTACGGCGCCGAGCAACTCGGTTTGAGAGGTATCCTCTAGCCAAGCGTCAAGGGCGATGAGTTCCGCAATCAGTTGAGTCATCCCAAAATCGAGGTCTTCCCGCTTAGCTTCCACAATCAGAAAGCTTTTTTGAGATTCCAAAAAGTAATCAATCACCCCTTGGAGATGTTGGTTAACTTTCAGGGAAAACTCAATTTCTAGCTCGGCTTTGGTGTAATAAACCAAGTCTAGAATAACCGGAGCGATTAAGACTTCTCGTCGGGAAGCCTCGCGGGACAAGTTGATATAGGGGAGGACTTCTGAGATTCGTTTGTAGGTTTCCTGAAGCCTATCAAGCTCCCCTGAATATCGAGGCAAGTCCAGCGCCGTTCTGGCAAACTCGTAGCCAAATTCCTGGGCCAGATTGCGAGCCGAAAACTTTAGCTCAAAGAAACGGCTAAAAGTATAGGTTTCATTGGGATTCATTAATTTTTGCATTAGTCTTCCTCCTCCTCTTCAGCCAGCTTTTTAGCCGCTTGATACTCTTGATTTTCCTGATCCTGTTCTAGGCGATAGAGAAATTCGCAGGTATCGCGGATGAGGTTTAACTGCTTACCGGCTAAACGGGCGCGGTCGCCCTTAAAGCCTTTTTGAAAAACTTCAATCACAAAGTATTGGGCAAATTCCAGAATCGCCTGCCGTTCTTGTTCCCGCTCCTGATTGGTAAAAATCCAACGACCTTCGGCGGTGGAACTATGAACTCGATCCATCAGTTTAGAAACTTCCGCCGCCACGACAGAGACTAAAACTTCCGGCTCCATCAGGCAGTTATCCGCTTCTAAAATCGCCTTGGCGGCGACGTCAATCGGTTTCAGAACCGCATTAGCTTTGGGGCTAAAGGACTTCTGAGCGCGATAAAACTCTCGATACAGTCGGGTTAATTCTTTGGGATGGTTCATGGGAGATAGGGGCGCTAGATGTAATTGGTCATTTTCAAAACGAACATGGGGGTCAAAACAGGGATAAAAGTGATAAGCATAGAGCTTAATTTTTTGAACGCTAGGGGCGTCCTGATCCTGTTTCCTTGACCATCGACTGAGATAATGAAAAACATAGAGAGGACTGGTTTCTAAATCCTTAGCCAGTTCCGTTAATTTGCCCCAGTTGGGGTCATACCCTCCTTTGCCTTTTTTGGCGTTAACGTCTAAATGAATAGCGTAGGCGGCGGTTAACATATTGAGCGGCGCCGGATGTCGGTTGTCTTGATCGTCTTGCCAGCCCTTCAAAATCGAGTCCAGACGGAATCGATCCGCGCCGGTTAAGACCCGGAAGGCTTGGGGGGCGCTGTCTAAAAAGACCGTTTCTTCAAATTCGGCGCCGTCGGTAAAGGGCGGAATTGGCGATTCAGAAACGACGGTTTTCACGTCTAGAATAATCGGCGCGGCAAAGGCTAACCAAGCGGGCATAACCCAGGATTCCGTATCCGTTGGATCTTTACCCGGAGGCAACGCCATGAAATAAAAGGTCAAGGGCTGATCGTCGGGGTAGGCCAGTTTAAAGGTTCGGTCTCGTTTATGGGCTGGATCGTCTTCCGCCAGCGCCTTTTTCTGATTTAATTGCTCGTCCATTAAAAACAGATCAGCGTTTTGATAGTTTTCCTTGGTAAAATTAGCGCCGTCTTTGAGGGAAATAAAATGATTCCTCAAACTGACGTCAAAACGGGTTTGGAAAATATCCTTGTAGGCTTGGTGCAGAAACTTATTGGTCTCCGGCGTGAAGTAATAGGTTGGATAGAAATACAGGTAACGGTATTTACCATCCTCAAAACGCTTGCCGACGGCTTGGGTTTGATTCATTAGGATTTGCCGAAGCATCATCTCAATGCCGGCGATGCTGGAAATATTGCGCTTGGCGTTGGCTCCTCCTAAATGTTGTTTATTGGTGTAAACTTGCGGCGTAAAGAGCACCGCCGATTCCATCTGCTCTGTGACGGTGTAGGCCGAATGGGAAATTGAGCAAATGATTTCTTTACCCCGACCTTGCTTTTTAGCGGCGCTGTAGGCGTTCAGTTCTTTGCTGAAAATATGAAGCTGATCTTCAGAGGAGGCAAGGGTTTGTTGGGGTAAAATTACGACCCGCTGAACCCAGTCCCGCATATCCTGCCAGCCGTCCAGCGCCGCGTATTGTTCAATAATCGGCTCAATCAGACCGGCGACAAACTCAATTAAGTCCTCCGCCGTTTCCCGAATAGTTTCTAGACCGGGATTTTTTTCAAGGTAGCGAGTCGCTAGATAATACCATTCGTAGGGCACGCCCCCGGTGTTGCCCTTTAACTTTTGCGCTTTTAGGGATTCATTGATCTGCTGAATTTCCCGAATTTGGGGTAAGTATTCGGTCAGTCGCCAAAATTCCGCAACTTTGTGAACTAGCTCGGTTGTGGGCAACTCGACTGGAGGAAGCGCCGGCAAGGTTTTATCTTGTTTCCTAGCTTGAGTCCTTTCCTTAACTAAGGCTTCTAACTTTTCCCGACGGTCGCCCCAAATATTACGGCAGACGGCGTCGCCAAACTCGGCTAACTGATCCATCCGTAGATCATTTTTTAGGGAAAAGTCAGCCTCTTGGGATAAAACACCTAAAGCTTGAAACGCTTCTAATTTTTCTGTCCGGGCCGGCGCTACAGACTTTTTACTGGCATTTAAAATCCGCAGAGTGGCGTCTAGCGCGATTTCCATTAAGCCCCGATCATCGCAAAAAAGCGTGTAGTAATCGGCGTATTTTAGCCCTTTACCATCTCGACTAAAGCCGGTTTGTCGAGCTTGGAGTTGTCGAAAGCAAAGGCTTTGAATTTTTTTGATGACTCGATTTCCTAACCCTTGAACTTCGATAGTCGGCGCTTGACGGGTTTGCAAATAAATAACGCCGGTAGGTAGATAAAGCAAAGGAGCGTAATAGGTTGTATCGGTATTACTTTCCGTGTAGAGATCCATCACGGCGTTATTGACGATGTTGGTTAACACTCCCCGATTTTCCGTTAAATGATGATAGGTTAAACTAAGTTGCCCATCGCTTAAGCCGTGCATTAACTCCGTAAATTTGGTTTTAACTGAGTCCTGGGGATGTTTGATAATCGAGGCGAAGGAATCCGCTAGACAACAGAGATCCGTCATCTGCCGCAGGAGTCGAGGGCGTAATTGAGGTTTTAAGCCATAGTCCGAAAAGTTCCAATTGGTTCCCCAGCGCCGTTGGGTGTTGCGAATCAACACCAGCAGATCGTCTAAGTATTGCTCGTAAAAATCAGGATCTTCTGGATTGATCAATTGATTCAGGTTTAATTGCAGAATTTTCTCCCGAACCAGTGCCTTCTCCGCTTCGGTGGATAAATTTTTAGCGTCATTGGGTACGTCGGGAAACTTTTCATAATCATGCAGGATAAAACCCGCAACTGTTAACCGATGACTCAACTCGTCGCTGTTCCGACTCAGAGTATTATCCAATTTCTGAAGGCGCTGATAGATAAAGTTAGCGGGAAATAAGCCATTTAACAGATGGGTGTTAAGGGATTGATCCCCGGCGTTGTCCCGCCGGACTCGCTCTTTTCCCGCCTTGGCTCGTTGACGATCTAACTCGTCAAAAAATTGACCGCCTTTAGCCGTTTCCCCAATAGCAATGTTTAACAACTGGGGCAAAACTAAATCGGCAAAATCCTCCATCACCCGATCCTCTGGGTTTTGAGCTTTAATGGCTTGCCGCAGGAGTTTGAGGGTCAGAAGCTCCGGCTTTTCTGTCGGGATACTCGGCGCAGCGCTGTCCGTTTGACCAAAATCATCATTGTCAAGATTATCGAGATCAAGTTCTGGAAAATCTTCGTTGATATCTGGGATCAGGTCTGAACTAGCGGATTGGGAAAGAAACAGTTCTAGCTGTTGATTGGGGTTTTGATTTGGCATAAAATCACCTCCACTATAGTTAAATAATAATTGCTTGAGGGCTTTTCTGCTTAAAACAGTAAGCCTGAGTCTCAATCATCAAGGCGCTCTGCCCAAAGGCGATAGAATACGGCGCCGCTCCGTCGTGGAGACTGCGGAGATCGCAGAGGGGATAAAGCTGAAAGTGCAGGGGCAACTGGAGCCTTGCCCTAACCTCCGCCACCGGACGGGGCAACACATATGCCACGAGCGCCTGTTTTTTCAAACGCCGGTTGAGTTCCCGAATCCAAGGGTTCTCCGGCTGAAACACTTCCAAGTCTTGAACCACCTGAACTTGCCAGCGGTCGCTCAACTCGCAGACGTCTCCGTTGTGGATAAATTTCCAGTTAAGGCGCTCTTCTCGATAACCCAGAAGCTTCATAAATCCTAGGCAATACTTAAACTGTCCCTTGGCAATGGTTTGGCCGGTTCTGGATTCGGCGCCGGCCAACAAGCGCTTAAATTCCGCCTCCGAGAGCGTTTCAATTTCAAGATGGCTTAAAACGCCCGGTAGATCATAGCGCTTAAACCTCTCTAGCTCATTGGTTTCGGTTAAATCGTAGAGTCCGCACTGTAAGCCGCCAGAGCCTCTAAACTTACTGGCTTCCTCATTAATGGGACTGCGTTGGTTTTTTCCCGAAATTTCCCGCCACTCTCGGTCTAGTCCCTGAAACCGTGCCCCCACTTTACCCAAGTTGACGTTAAAGGCCGCCTCGCATCCCGCCCGAAACGCTCGACGACTCTCTTCATAGGCTTGCCGAATTTCTTTACGGTTGAGATCTAGAAATAACTGAAAGGATTGCAGACTGCCCCAGCGGGGGTGATAAGACTGAAAAGTATTGATATTGCGGTAGTTATCCTCCACAATCCGATGGAAAAGAGGGCGCTCATAGCTTTGACTAACAGAGAGAGGAGGCTGTTCTCCCAAAAATAGGCGCTCGACAAAAAACTGAGGCGCAAAGGCAAAGGCCCGAAAGGATTGAAAAGGAAATTCTGACGAAGCGCCGTCATGGCGACCTAACCGCCCGAGTCGTTGAATAAAGTTGCCCGAGTCGGCGGATTCAAAGAAGAGGAAATTAATTTTAAAATCAATGCCCACATCAATGGCGCTGGTGCCAATCACGAGATCGCATCGGAGAGAAACTTGCCGCTGGGATTTGCCCGATAAGCCGGTATTTTCTCCCACCGTGAACCCGTGGGGTTGGAGAAAAGCTTGAAAAAAGGGAGTTAATCGTTTAACCGAGGCGATGGAGTTGAGTAAAATCGCCCCTTTACTGCCCCGCTCTTGAAGTTGCTCTAGAACCGCTTCGGGATGCTCCTTCAGCCATTTTTCAGCAAAATTAGCGCCGGAATCCATAGGCATAAAAGCTAAATTAATTTTTCTGACCACTTGCCGCCAGTTTTGATCCGTTAACGCCTCTGCCTGCCTTAGACTTTCTGGATGTTGATAGGCTTTCATTTTTTGCGGATCAATCACCTGACAGCGAAAACCAGACCGCCGTAAACTTTCGATAAAACTGTCGTTAGGCGTCGCCGACAGGAAGAGAAATTTTTTAAACCGATTGGTACAGCGTATCAAGAGCAGTAAATTGATAATACTCGATACCTGGGGCGCAGAAAAAATATGAAACTCGTCGAAAATAATCAGTTCAAAGTCCTTATCAATCTGACCCCAGAGTCGGTCTGGATTATCGTAACAGGTTAGGTAACAGCCATGATGCAAATAGTGAAAAATATCGGGATTTGTCAGCAGAATTTCCGACTGTCCCGCCCGACTCAACAAAGCGGCGCTTTTCTGTAGTCCTTCATTTTCACTGTAAAGCTCCAACTCGGCGCTGTTCAAGCGATGAAGGCGAGGTTTTAGCGCCGGATCGAACTTCTCAATATAATTAGAGAGTTGCATTTCTTGATCCCTGGCTAACTCATTGGTGGGATAGAGGCCAATGGCGCAGGAATCTTTAACGCAAAATAACCGCAAATAGGCCGCTAGGCTTTTTCCGTCCCCAGTCATCGCCGTATTAAAAATAACGTTTATTTCTGGATTGTTAAGCGCCGCAAAGGTTTCAGCCTGATGCCAAGCTAGAGACGACCATCCCACTGGTAATTGAACGCCTGGGGGCAGAACCGGCGCCGGAGCGGAGTAAACGGGTTTAAGCTCAATCTGATAATCCAACATACAAAAAGTGTGTAGAGTGTGTTTTCGGGGAAGTGGGTAAATCAACTCCATTTACATTGACATCCGTCATTCAACTCCCCCTCCTTGGAGGGGGCTGGGGGGTGGGTCGGATCGATGGCTCTAAGCGGTCATTTAAACCAAAAACCTGCCTTTGCCTCTTCTCTAGAATCATCATATCCTCCTTATTCTGGAGGTCATAGTCAAAATCGGACAACATCTTGTTCTTTAAATGTATGCCTTCCACCTTTAACCAACTGGGCTTCGCCTTGGAAATTCTCAAAGCCTTGGCAGAGCGCAATTGGCGCCGCAAAGAACTAGCCGAACATTTGGAACTATTCCTAGAGCAAAAGGGACAATCCGCGGAAGACGTCCCCCAAAAACTCACCCGAGCCATCGCCCGCCTGCGGGACTGCGGCTTTGTCATCGACAGCGCCCCCAACCGCCCCTACGAACTTCGAGAATCCCAGTTTCCCGTCCTCCTCACCGCCGAGCAAAGACAGGCCCTAGCGCTAGCCGCCCAACTTCTCGAAGATCTGGGCTTTAACCACCACGCCGGGCAACTTAGTCTCATCGCCCCTCTCAGAGAAAGCGACCGCCCCGCCGACCTTCATACCGACTTCTCTCCCCCCGCCGACTACAGTTCCCCGGCGTTGCGGGCGCGGATGGCGGAAATCCAAGAGCGCCTAAAACAACAGCGCCGCTTTACCCTCCATTACCACAGCGCCCAGGGCAACGAAAAAGAGTGGGAGCTAGACCGCGCCGAATTGCGACTCCATCAGGGTAGTCTGTACCTGTTCGCCTACGTTCCCGACGCGCCGTCTCCCGAATTTCTGAAAACCCCGAATATCGAGCAAAATCGCCTCTTTCGCCTCGACCGAATTTTAAGCGTCGGCGCTGTCTCCCGGACTCGCTGGACGTTTTCCAGCTTTCCCGAACTGACCATCCGCTACCGCTTAACCGGCGCCCTCGCCCATTACCAACCCCGCCGGCGCCGGGAGAAAGTAATCCAGCGCAACCTAGCGGAAAACTACGTCGAGCTAGCCAGCCCAGAGGATTATCTCTTCTGGTTTCGCCAGCGTATGCTCCAGTACGGCGCCCTGGCGCAAGTCATCTCCCCGGCTTGGGTTGTCCAAAGAGTCGTCCCTTAAACCTGTCTAATCTGCCGGGAATTATCGCCCCCTCGACTCCCTTCGGCCTTGCTCAGGACAGAACGCTTTGGGATTACCGGTAAAAAGCAAGAGTTTTTAACCGAGGAACCAAGCAATTGAGAGGTCTGTTTTTCCCCGCCGACGGCGCCTTCCCAACTGACGGCGAGTAAGCGACAGCGGTCGGTCTGAGGTAACTGGTTGTAGTAGTAGCGCCGCATGGCCGAGCAGAAATTGCGCTTATTGATCCAGGCGCCGGTCAACTCGGAGACCTCTCGCCAGAGACGAGCGCCGACTTTCTTCACATACTGGCATTCGCGTTGACTGATTTCCGCAATGTACTCATAAGATTGATCGTCCCAAGCTTCCGCTAAAATCATTGTCTCTAGCGATGAAAGACGTTTTCCTCGTAAATGTTCTACAACATGAATGGCTTGTTCTTTGTTCATGTTCAAATGACCTCTAAGAATGGGGAGGCTGGCAAAAACGCCGGGGAAGATTGATTTCTTCATCCTAGGAATAACGGCGCCGTCTGTCTGTCAGGGAAAAGTTAGGGAAAAGTTAGGGCGAACAGGCTTTGCGGCTTATTTGTATTCTTGAAAGTCAGAACAGATCAAAGGCGAAGGGGGTGATAGGCTGGGGAAATCTCAGCGACCTCTCTCATTGGCTATGACCTCTCTGACCTCCGATCCTCAGGACAACCTCCAGCCCGGCTGGCGGCGCTATTTCAGCTTTAGCGTTGACCACAAAGTTATCGGAACTCAGTACTTACTTCTCGCGTTTTGCTTTTTCCTCATCGCCGGCTTGTTGGCCATGATGATCCGGGCGGAATTGCTGACGCCCCAGTTAGACGTCGTGGATCGGACGCTCTATAACGGGCTGTTTACCCTCCACGGCACCATCATGATTTTTATGTGGATCTTGCCCGCCAATGTGGGGTTGGCCAATTACCTGATTCCTTTAATGATCGGCGCTCGGGATATGGCCTTTCCGGTTCTCAACGCCATCGCCTTTTGGATCATGCCGGTGGTGGGTTTATTACTCGTGTCCAGTTTTTTTCTCCCCTCCGGCGCCGCCCAGGCGGGGTGGTGGTCTTATCCCCCGGTCAGTGTCCAGAACCCCTCCGGGGACTTCATCAACGGCGAGTTGGTCTGGCTTCTAGCGGTGGCGCTATCGGGGATTTCCTCCATCATGGGGGGGATCAATTTCGTCACCACCATTGTTAAACTGCGAGCGCCGGGGTTAACTTGGCTGAAAATGCCGGTCTACGTCTGGACGATCCTCAGCGCCCAACTTTTGCAACTCTTTTGCCTGCCGGCGCTCACCGGCGCGGCCATTATGTTGCTCTTTGACCTCTCCTTTGGCACGGATTTTTTTGCTCCCTTTAGCGGCGGCAACCCGATTATTTATCAACATCTCTTTTGGTTCTATTCCCACCCGGCGGTTTATGTGATGGCCCTGCCGGCCTTTGGGGTCTTTTCGGAGGTTTTGCCGGTCTTCGCCCGCAAACCCTTGTTTGGCTATAAAACCGTCGCTATCTCTTCTATTCTCATCGCCGGTCAGGGCACCTTTGTCTGGGTTCATCACATGTTCACCAGCGCCACCCCCAACTGGATGCGGATGTTTTTTATGGCTTCCACCATGCTCATCGCCGTGCCCACGGGCATTAAGGTTCTGGCCTGGACGGCGACGGTCTGGCGGGGCAGTCTTCGTTTACAGACCCCCATGCTCTTTTGTTTGGGGGGCATTGTCATGTTTCTCTTCGCGGGCATCACCGGGATCATGTTAGCTTCGGCGCCCTTTGATCTCCACGTCAATAACACCTATTTTGTCGTCGGACACTTCCACTATGTGGTTTTTGGCACCGTCACCATGGCGCTCTACGGAGGGATTTATTTCTGGTTTCCGAAAATCACCGGGCGCCGCTACAACGAAGCCTGGGGCAAACTGCACTTTATCTTGACCTTTATTGGCGCTAATTTAAACTTTTTTCCCATGCACCCCTTGGGATTACAAGGCATGTTGCGCCGGGTCGCCTCCTACGCTCCCCAGTACGAGGGGTGGAACGTGGTCGCCAGTCTCGGCGCTTTTCTTCTGGGGATGTCCACCTTGCCCTTTATTGTGAACATCATCATTTCCTGGAATTTAGGGCCGGCGGCCGGCGCTAACCCTTGGCGCTCGACGGGGTTGGAATGGAGCACTTCCTCCCCGCCCCCAGTGGAAAATTTTGAGGAACTGCCGACGATTACCGAGGAACCCTACGGCTACGGGCGCCGGGAGAGTTCCGTCTCCTCGCTCTGACGGGGCGTCTCCGGCATAAATTCCGGTAAAAAGCTTTGCTCTCCCAAACTGCCCAGGGGATGGCGCTCGAAAATTTCCACGGACGGGAGAGTTTGCCCCATCTCCGCCTGGGGATCGCCGTCCGGGAGCCAGCCCAGGAGGGGCAACGGTAAAAGGGTGGAGAGGTTGGTTAAAACTACCAACAGCCCCAAATTGGCAAACTGAGTTTCCGTCACCCCCAGCCAATGGGTCAACAGCGCCCCCAACTCCATAGACGCTAACCCGGACAGGTTCCAAATGGACATTAGCAGGGCGAAGAGGGTCGCTTCGATGCCGGGGGGACAGAGGCGGGCGGAAATCACCAGCACCGGCATAAAGGCCACCTGTCCCATCACCGTTAGGATTAAGCTATCTCCGAGGCTAAACCAATGGTCGTCGATACCGAGACTCCGATTGGCGTGGGTGACTAATAGTAGCGCCGTCATCCCCAGGGCGCAGGACAGCGCCGCGCTCCAGCCCAACAAGCGCCGGAAGGGGACGGTTTTCAAAAACTTTTGGTAAATGGCGATGCCGAGGAGACTCGCTAAACTGGTCACCAAGCGAACCCGCCCTAAAAACTCCGGCTCAAAGCCCAATTCGTTGGTGGTGAAATAGAAAAAAGCGGAATCGGCGCTGGGAGTGGCTTGCCAGAGAAAAATAAAGATCGTCGGGTAAAGAATTGTTTTTTGCCGCAGAGTCCGGGCCACCAGCC
This sequence comes from Cyanobacteria bacterium RI_101, assembly GCA_016471375.1. Lineage (GTDB taxonomy): Bacteria > Cyanobacteriota > Cyanobacteriia > Cyanobacteriales > Microcystaceae > Synechocystis. The sequence goes on along the minus strand of WGLZ01000055.1, from coordinate 10,584 downwards.
GCAGTTGGCTGCCGGCGCTTTTCAGGGGAGAGGCCGGATTTTCCAAGGTTTTAAGCTCATGAATCCCCAGCGCCGCCAACACGGTTAAGAGGGGAAACAGCGCCGTGAGATAAAAGACCTGACGGGCGCTGAACCACTCCAAGAGCAGGCCGCTAAAGTAAGCGGTTAGGACTCCCCCCAGCGCCGCGGCGCCCCAGGTGAGGGATTGTAACGACCCGGCCCGACCGAGGGATTCTCCCTGGGCCCGCTCCACCACCACGGAGTCGGCGATCACGTCCGCCACGGCCACGGAAAGGGAGGTTAACAGTAAAACCAAGGTGGCTTGCCAAGCCGAGTGAACCCAGGCGCCCAGCGCCAGCCAAGAAACGGCGCCGGCCAAACCGGAAAGCAGTAAATAGGAGCGGCGCCGGTAGCCCCAGAGGGGAAAACCGTCGGACAAAAGACCGAGGAGGGGTTTAATCACCCAGGGCAGGGCCGCCACCCCCAAGAGCGCCCCCATCTCCGCCGGACTCAGTCCCAACTCGTCCTTGAGAAAGAAACTCACCGCCAGCCGGGCCAGACCCAAAATGCCTTGGATAAAGTAAACGCTCAACAGCGCCGCCAATTCCAGGCTTGGCTCGTTGCCAAAGAATAAATTACGCTTCAGCCAAGGCAATATTTTTATTTGCAATACTTCCATGTTATTGTTCGTCTGGATTTATGTTTGGGGCAACCCACCCTTCACGTTAACCCAATCTCAATTTTTTATCTATCGTCCCCGATGCGCTAGGGCCTTTCGCCACTCTCTTCGCCGGGACGGGCCGACAGGAGCGTGACCGGATTGAGGGGTTGAAGACGGGTCAGGGCGCCGAGACCGAGGGATTTACTGACCTGAATTTGGAGACAGTCATAGGACCAGCGCCGATGGTTGAACCAGGTCAACGCCCGGGCGAGATTTTCCAAGGTGGCCAACGCCAGCAGGATTTTGCCCCCCGGCGCCAAGACGCAAGCCTCTAAAATCGCCTCTAGGGCGCCGCCGCTCCCGCCGATAAAAATCCGATCCGCCGGGGGCAGGGAGTCTAGACCCTGGGGCGCCGAGGTTTGCCTAATTTCGATATTGGCGGTTTGCCAGCGCCGACAATTTTCCTGTAACAGCGCCGCTCCCATGGCCGTTTTTTCCACCGCGTAAATCCGACTGTTGGGACACAGACGGGCGATTTCAATGGCCACAGACCCAGTGCCGGCGCCGATATCCCAGACCACCTGACTCTCCCGTAGATCTAATTCCCCTAAAATTTGCAGGCGAATTTCCCGTTTAGTCATCAACCCCGGACGGTCGGGAAAGCTGGCGAAGAGAGCGTCGGGCAAACCAATCCGGGGTAAGGCCGCTAAATCGAGGGTCGGCGCCGGGGCCGGCGTTTTCCGCAGAAGAATGACGATATTCAACGGGGCGAAATCGGCGCGCCCCTCCCAAGCGCTGGGATCAAAAAAGCGGATCTGTTCCCCCTCCGGCGCGCCTAAATTTTCCGCCACCGCCATTTCATACTCTAGGGGAAGGTCTAAACCCCGATAGAGCTGGGCGATGGCGCCGGGGTTGTTCTGGGCGTCGGTGAGAACCGCTAGGGGAGAAACCCCTTTTTGCAGAGGGGGAATTAATAACTCTAACGACCGTCCGTGGAGACTCACCACCGTCGCGTCTTGCCAGGGCAACTTGAGACGACTAAAGGCCAACTGGAGACAACTGAGGTGGGGATGGAAACGGAGAAGCTCCGGCGGAAACCGAGTCAACAACAGTCGGCCTAGGCCAAAAAAGAGGGGATCGCCGCTGGCGAGAAGCGCCGCGGGGAGTTGCGGATCTAACTCCGCCAGTCCCGATAATCCTTCCCCCAGGAGAATTTTTCGTCCCGGATGGCGGGGAAAATAGGCCAAATGGCGCTCGGCGCCGACTAAGACTGGAGCCTCCTCAATCAACGCCAAGACGCGGGGGGATAAGCCGCAGGCGCCCTCCAGCCCAATGCCGACCACGTCAATCATTTAGGCCAAAACCCCGTGGAGAAAAATATCCGCCAAGCCCTCCGCCATTTCCTGGAGCGCCGCGGGAGAGACGTTCGGTTCCAAGAGCTGTTCGGAAAAACCGGCGACGGTGAACATACCCAAGAAAACCTGAGCCACGATCCGCGGATTCATGGGTCGGTAAACCCCCCGCTCCATGGCGGTTTGAAAAAAGGCCTCCGCCACTCCCGTCATTTTGTCGATAATTTCCCCTTGAATCCGCTCCCTCAAGTCCGGGTGGCGCTGGGCCTCCACAAAACAGACTTGGAGAAGATATTTATTTTCCCGCAGACGCGACATCCGGCGCCGCATCACCTGGGCGATGGCGTCATACCCGTCCATACCGCTGAGTTCCGTTAACAAATCCGTTAGGATATCCACCCAGCCCTGGGTGACGACCGCGGCTAGGATGGCTTTTTTGTTGGAGAAGTAGCGAAAAATCGTGCCCTCCGCCACCTGGGCGGCCTTGGCCAGCGCCTTGGTGGTGGTGCCTTCATAACCCTGATTCGCGAACAAACGTAGAGCTTGGCTTAAAATTCGGGCCCGGGTCGATTCTTCCGGGGAAGGCGGGTGGGGAGAGGAGATCCTAGACATGGCGAAAACCAACGGAGATACTTTGATTGTCTGTTAGCCTCGGAAGAGCCGAATCCCCCAGGTAGATAATCTTTACGAATCTTTAGAATCGGGGCAGTATTTATGGGGTTGGGCCGGTTTTCCCCGAGAGAATACCGCTCGCCTCCAGCAATCGAGCCACCGTGGGGCTATAACTTTCCAGCCCCAAGGCGTCCGGGTTGACGGGATTTGGGTAAGTGAAATGACGGTAGTTGAGACAAAAGCGGTCCCAGGGCGCCATTTCAATGCGAAAGAGGCGAATAAAGAAGTTAGCCAAGGGGATCGAGAGGGGAATTTGGAAATAAACGGATTTACCGAGATAGGCGCAAATTTCCGCCAGCGCCGCCTTGACGGTGAGGGGGGCGTTCCCCAGCACCCAATCCTGACGACGCCCCTGGGGATGGGCGACCAGATAGGCGACCACCCGGGCGATGTCTCGGGCGTGGATGAAATGAAAACTGCCGTCGGCCTGAAACCAGCGGATCAGATTGAGCCAGTTCAAAATTTCCCCCAGCCCCCCGGAGAGGTGGGAATAGGGTTTATCTTCGGCGCCGCCAAAGACGAGGGTGGGATAAACGACGGTGATTTTCTCCGTTAATTCGGGGTTAACCGTTAACCCGCCCGCTAAAACTTCCCCGCTGAGCGCCTGATGGCAGAGATATTTGGTGCGGATATAGTCGGTGCCCAACTCCCCGGCTTCCGGTAAGGGGTGCCCTTGACGGTCTAAAATACTGGCGGTGGAAAAATAGATAATTTGCTCGCAACGGTCGGGATCGAGGAGATTGATCAAAGTCAGCGTTTTGACCACATTGGTTTGAAAGGTTTCCTCGGGATCGCCCCAACTGGTGGCAATGAGGACGGCGCAGTCTATGGTTTTTAACAGCTCCGCCTGGTCTTCAATCTGAGCCAAGTCGCCGGGAATCAGATGAACGCGGGGGTAATCCCGGGGGTTAAAGCGCAATTTTTGGGGATTACGGGCCAGTAAAAAGAGTTCGTAGTCTGCAATGGGGAGCAAGGCTTCGGCGAGATAGTGACCAATACAACCGCTGACGCCGGTGATAAAAATACGCTTCATAAATTAGGGGAAATCCGGCGCCGAGGCCGGAGGAACTGGAATGTAGGGTATCGCTCCGGCGCCGCCCTAGACAAGTTTTAAGACTCAGACTCCGGTTTCAGCGCCGAAACCCGCAGACGACAATAGTCGGCCCACCAAATCCCGCCCCGGTAGAGTTGGGGGCGGAGAATTTCCGTGGCTTGCCAATAGAGTTGCTCCCGTTCCGCCGGGGTTAAGGGGGCCAGCCAAACCGGCGCGAACTGGGTCAGCCAGTTAAATAATCCCCGCTCTCCCTGCTCTAGGGGCGTGGGGCGCTCAAACAAAATGGCGTAGGTCACCCGAAAGCCCTTTTGCTCCAGGAGGAAGGTATATTCTCCTAGGCTGGGGAAGTACCAGGGATGAGGGAGATCATAATGCCGTTTAGCCAACAGCGCCGCCAAGGCGCGACGAATCGTCTGGATATTGCCCTTACCCCCCAACTCCGCCACCAAGCGCCCGCCGGGTTTCAGCGCTTGATAGACCCGTTCCAGAGCCGCTTCCGGTTGTTGAATCCAGTGAAGGGCGGCGTTGGAAAAAACCCCGTCCACGGGAGCCTCTAGGGTAAAGGCGGTGGCGTCCGCCAGGCGAAAATCTAAAGCCGGGAAATTGTCCCGAGCCTGGGCGATCATCTGGGGGGAACTGTCGAGGCCAATCACCTCCGCGCCTTGGCGGCGAATTAGTTCCGTCAGTTGTCCGGCGCCGCAACCGAGGTCTAAAATCCGTTCTCCCGCCTTGACTTGCAGGAGGGAAAGGAGGTCTTGACCATACTCCCAAACGAAGGCGTGTTGGTTTTGGTAGAGGCTGGCGTTCCAGGGATCGCGGACGGGGGGGGCGGCGCTCATGGGGGTTTGGGAAAAATAGGGTTTAGGACGCGCCGGATTCCCGCAGGGTGAGACCGGTTAATCCGCCCCGGTAGGCGGGGTTGCTTCTGGGTTGTTTTTGGATCTCCTCTTTGATTTGATCCAGGTCAATGTAGCGGTCAGAGACATTAATCAAGCTGTCGCTAGTCATGGAGCGCAAACTCACCACCTCAATGCGGGCGCCGCGATAACTGACGGCGTCGGCGGCGTAGGCTAGATCCCCATCGCCGCTGACGATGACGGCGGTGTCGAAGAATCCCACCAGGGACATCAAATCCACCGCGATTTCCACGTCCAAATTGGCTTTTTTAGAGCCGTCGGGGAGTTGCACCAGATCCTTGGCGATGACCCGGTAGCCGTTGCGCCGCATCCAGAGCAAAAAGCCCTGTTGTTTTTCGTTGGTGCGGTCCACCCCGGTGTAGAAAAAGGCCCGCAGTAGGCGGGACCCCCCCGTGAGGGCGTGCAATAACTTGGTATAGTCAATCTCGATCCCCAACTGGAGCGCCGCGTAGAAGAGGTTGGAGCCGTCGATAAAAATCGCCACTCGCCCGCGGTTTTCGAGGAGCTGATCCGGAGTGAAGAGGGGATCATTCTCAAAATCTTCAAACATAAAGTAGCGTCTTAAAAAAAGATTAAAGCGTTTTAAAAATAAAGGAAAGAGAAAAAAGTAAGGTTTTGAAAGCGTCAATCCTACCATAAACCGGTTAGATTAACGGGAAGAAATTACGAAGTGGTTTGATAAGCCTCCTCGCTCTCTCCGTGAATCCCTCTAAATCCCCCTTTGCAAGGGGGACTTTGAAGCCGGTTCCCCCTTTCCAAGGCGAGGTACTGAGCCTGCCGAAGTAGGGGTTAGGGGGGATTTTGACAGTTGTGTACACACGGTAGCCTTTCAAAGGGGGGCTAGGGCAGAACAAGCTAATGCACTGATCCTTTTTTAAACAGCCTCCAAGGGAAAGGATAAAGCCCATGAGTTAGTCAAAAAGTACTTTTTCGAGAACCGCTCCCCATTCTAGACGGTCTTTTCCGATTCGGCGCCGTTGGCGGGTAACTCAATCCGGGCAAACACCGGTTGACCCTCGGGCAACTCCCCTTGGGCGCTAAGAACGCCCCATTGACTATGGCGCTCAAAGTCCGCCGTCATTAGGTTAAAGCCCAGTTGGGCGTAGATCCGCTCGCTCAGGTTAGGAATAATGGGTGAGAGGAGATAGGCCGCTAGGCGCAGAGATTCGAGGACGCCGTAAAGAATGCGCTCCACTTCGGCCTGTTCTCCGGCTTTGAAGCGTTTCCAGGGCGCCGTCTCGTCGATGTGTTTATTGCCGGCCCGGACGAGGGCTAGGGCCAACTCGCAGACCTGATGGAAGGCTAGTTGATCGTAAGCTTGAACCGCCCGTTCCCCGAGGGTTTCTCCCAGCCGTCGTAGGGTCTGTTCCGGCTCAATATCGGCGCCGGTCAGTTGGGGGCCTTGCCCTTGGCAATATTTTTTCACCATCCCCAGGGCGCGGTTCAGGAGGTTGCCGAGATCGTTAGCCAAATCGGCGTTGAGAATTTGGACAAAGCGGGTTTCGTTAAAATCCCCGTCCCGCCCAAATTCAATCTCTTTCAAAAAGTAGTAACGCACCGCGTCGGCGCCATAGCGATGGACGAGATCGAGGGGATCGATGGTGTTGCCCTGGCTTTTGCTCATTTTCTGACCGTCCTTGGTCAGGAAACCGTGGCCAAAGACCCGCTCCGGCAGGGGAAGACCCGCGGACATTAACATAGCGGGCCAGTAAACGGCGTGGAAACGCAGAATATCTTTGCCAATCAAGTGGAGATTAATGGGCCACCAGGTGGCTAAAGCGTTCTCTAGGGTCGGCTCGTCTTCCGGCTCCAACAGCGCCGTCATATAGCCCAGCAGGGCGTCAAACCAGACATAAATCGTATGGCTAGGGTCGCAGGGGAGGGGAAAGCCCCAATCCACATTCACCCGGGAGATGGAAAAATCCTGAAGTCCCTGGGCGACAAACTTCAAGACCTCGTTGCGGCGGCTCTCCGGTTGGATAAATTCCGGCTTTTCTCGATAAAGGGTCTCTAGTTGTTCCTGATAACGGGAAAGACGGAAGAAATAGTTTTCCTCGTCCCGCCACTCCGCCTTGATTTTGGGGTGTAGGGGGCAATGACCGCCCTCTAGCAAATCCCGCTCTTCCTTAAACTCCTCGCAGGCCACGCAATACCAGCCCCGTTGTTGAGATTGATAAATGTCCCCCCGGGCGTAAACCCGGTTAAAAAAGTCCTCCACAATGGCCCGATGTCGCGGCGCCGTGGTGCGGCTAAAGCGGTCGTAACGAATCTCCAGCGCCGTCCAGAGGGTCTGGAATTTTTCCACAATGTGGTCGCAGTGGGTTTGGGGATCAAGGCCTAGGGCTTCGGCGGTGCGCTGAATTTTTTGCCCGTGCTCGTCGGCGCCGGTGATGAATAAGACGGGATAACCTTGCAATCGTTTAAAACGAGCCAGGGCGTCCGCGGCCAGGGTGGTGTAGGCGCTGCCCAGGTGGGGAATATCGTTGACGTAGTAGAGGGGCGTGGTCAGGGCAAAGCGGCTCGACGTCGGGGCGAGAGTCATCAAAAAACCTCCAAAAATCTCATCGTTAAATACCGGCGCTGGGGGGTTAGGAGTGGGTTGGCGCTGGTTCTCGCGGTTGAGAACCCACCCCCCAAACCCCCTCCCAAGAGGGGGAGTTAAACCGCGGTTTTCAATGGGGATGAGTCACAACTTAACCCCTAGGCGTCGTCCCCCATTATGAGGACGTCAAAGGCGAGAGAGAGACAGATCATACCCCATCGTAGTATGATTAATGATCCTTGCTTTTACGGGATTGCTCGTCAATCCGCCGAAAGGCCCCCTTGTCCATAAGGAAACTAAACCGATGAATCAGTACGAAATGATGGTTATTCTGCGCCCCGACCTCCCGGAGGAGCAGGTTCAACAGGAAGTGACCAAATACAAAGACTTTCTCGCCCAACAGGAAGCCCAGGACGTCGAAGTCAAAGTCTGGGGCAAGCGCCGTCTCGCCTATCCCATTAACCGTTTTGTGGACGGGATCTACGCCCTCTTCCATTTCCAAGGCGCCGGCCAACAAATCGCGCCCCTAGAGCGGAGTATGCGCCTCAGCGACGAGGTGCTCCGTTTCCTCACCCTGAAGCTAGAAACCCCCAAGGCGGCCCCGGAAACGGCGCCGACAGAAGTTACTGCGGAAGCCTAAAGACTCGATAGTTCCGATATCCTCGATTCAGATATCGGAACTTATCCCTAAGCCGGCCCAGTCCGTTTGAGAACGTTAAAAAATCGCCACTGCTCCGGCGCCGTCGCCCAAAACGCTTGATTCTAGTCCCGTTAAAATACCTCCCCATTCTCAATCCATTGCGCGATTCCCGGCGCTGATGGGTAAGAGGAAGACTCCAACAACCTTCCCGGAATTTGGTATCCTAACCTCAACCGTTTACCGATCATTAAAATTACGGCGCCGGGCATGGTCAGCATTATCAGCACAGTCAATATGAAGGGCGGCGTGGGAAAAACCACCCTGACGGTTAATTTAGCCACCTGCCTGGCCCAATACCAGCGCAAACGAGTTCTCGTGCTGGATCTCGACGCTCAGATCAGCGCCACCCTCAGCCTCATGGCGCCTCAAGATTTCGCGCAACTCCGCAAGAAGCGCCGCACCCTCAGTTACCTCTTGGAAAACGCCCTCCAACCCAACCCCTACAGTAAGTTGGATATCTCCGATATTATCTGCCCCGCCATTGGCGGCGTTGAGGGACTCGAACTTCTACCCGGAGACATCGAACTCTACGACGAGTACTTAGTCTCCGAAAAACTCCATCAGGACGCCCAAGCCGCGGGTTCTCTAGAATTTGAACGGGTCTGGAACCAATTTGAAGGGCGCTTAATCCGGCAAATTTTAGAGCCAGTGCAAGACGAATATGATTTTATTATTCTTGACTGCGCGCCGGGCTATAATCTCCTCACCCGGAGCGCCATCGCGGCTAGCGATTTTTACCTCCTGCCCGCTCGCCCGGAACCCCTCTCGGTGGTGGGGATGCAACTGCTAGAGCGCCGGATTATCAAACTCAAGGAAAGTCACCGGGCTTCCGAGGGGGAATTAAATATTAATCTCCTAGGGGTGGTCTTTATCCTCTCCGGCGGCAATCTCCTAAGTCGCTACTATAACCAAGTCATGCGCCGAGTCCAAAACGACTTTCAGCCGGAGCAAATCTTTAGCCAGTCCATTCCCATGGACGTCAATGTGGCTAAAGCGGTGGATAGTTTTATGCCCGTGGTCAGCGCCATGCCCCAGACCCAAGGCTCTAAGGCCTTTGTTAAACTGACGGAGGAGTTTTTACAAAAAATCGCCCGCTATCAAAGCCTCAATTCCCCCCGGCAGTAAAGAGTTTCGCGAGCCTTTGGCGGGAGGGGCGTAGGCGATAACGCCCCCTTTGTCGGCGCCGTTAACGGGTTTTCAGCGTCCGGGCCATTTCCTTGAACTTATTCAAGCTCGGCCCGGGTTGGCGCCGAGCCATACTGTCCGTAATCAGGTATTTGGTGGCGAATTCCACTTGAGTCGGCTGGGGTTTCGGCGCCGGGGCGACGGGAGCGGGCGCGACTTCTTTGACCGGCTCGGCTTTGGCTTTTTTAACGGAGGTCTTCTTGCTCTTGGCCGGCGCCGCTTCCGGTTTCGGCGCTTCCGCGGGAGGCTCTTCTACGGCGACGGGAGCCGGCGCCGGCTCAGCCTTCGGCGCCGGGGTTTTGGCGTCCTGGGACTCGTCCAGTTGGATAAAAAAGTCGTCTTTTTTACCCCCAAACAGTTTCTTGAGCATTAATGTTCTCCTTGATTATGGGGCGGGACAGGGAAAAAAAATAAAACGGTGTTTTCAGATTATTCTAAGGTCATTGGGGGCCGGGGCCCAAGGATCATCTCCTCCTCCGCCGCAGGGCTACGAGTTCTAAAATTTTAAATTACTCCCTAGGGCGACGCGCGGTGTACTCAAAGTCGTCGCAGAGTTTGCTGACGAGATCGTCTAGATGGACAGCTATCCCCCCGCCCTTAGCACGAAAACCGTCGCTCAAGGTAACTTTGCGCAAAAGTAAGACGCTCCCCTGGTCGAGATTTTGACGTAAATTGTTATGACGCCGGCATCTCGCCAGCAAAGCAGAAGACTGGCTTGAGCTAAGCTGGAGCTTCTCTAAACATCCACCAGGAAAGGTAAATAAGTAACCTTCGTCTTAAGCCAATTGCCATAGCGCTCCTCAATTTTCAGGAGCCAACGAATTTGATTATTTTCGCCTTCAAAAGAAGCGCCGAGGTTGGGGGGAATTTCCAGATCAAAATAACCGTTAACCGAGGACTCTCCCCCCGGCAAAGAATGGGAATAAACGACTTGAGAATAAGCTTCGGCCTGTTCAGTGAAAGTATCGGTTCCTTTCGTATATTTCACTTCTTCGACGCAGAGGAGGGTAACCGTCGCCCAGCTATGCTCAGGGAAGGCTCGCAAGTTGCACAACCGCGTCCAAACCGTTTCCTTAAGACGGCGCCGGAGTTGGAGGCGGTCGTTCTCCCCGATTTTCAACGGGTAACGGGAGAAAATGACTTCTAATTTATCTAAGCTCCACCGAAACCCAAGCGCTTGCCGAGTGTCAGAATCAATGACGAATTTCAGTCCCCAATAAACGGCGCCAAGGAGGAGATAAACTAAAAGCAAATATAAGGCCCCTAAAAAAAGCCAAGTTATGATCAATATGCCAAGCTGGAAAAATGTCAGGATAGTTCCCAGAATGGCGAGAGCGAGAAAAACGAGGGCTAAATAACCGTAACCTTTCAAGGGTGAACGAAGAAATGGGGGTTTCAGGGAGAGGAGTAGATGGTGTATGGTAAGAGGGCAAACAAGGACGATAGAGATGAAAGCCAGAGAAATCCAGATTTCGGAGGCGGATTGGGAAGCAACACCGGC
>WGLZ01000035.1 GCA_016471375.1 Cyanobacteria bacterium RI_101 | reverse complement strand
GTTTTGCCATTAACCTGATCTCGCCCCCTAAATCCCCCAATTCTGGGGGACTTTGAATTCAGAAAAGCTCCGAACTCCCCCCAAAATTGGGGGGCTGGGGGGGCAAAACGAGGCTGATGGGTAGATGTGTGTACACGGTAGCCTTAGAAAGGGGGGCGCAAATCGCACCCTGTTCATGATTCATTTAAATTTGCTATAGTTGAGTGTTGATCGCTATGGTCGATCTGCTGTCTCTCTACCGGAACGTTATCGGCGTTACTCACTTCGACAAGCTCAGTGGAGTCCAGTGGAACAATCCCCCTTTGTAAGGTGCTGTACTGAGCAATTCGACACACTTCGACAAGCTCAGTGGCCAAGCTCACTGTAACACCTGTCGAAGTAGGGACTTGGAGTTGGTATCGAGTTCCCCCCTTTCTAAGGCTACGGTATACACAGATCTCGGTTAAAGACTCAGTTTTGGGCTTTATCCCCCTAAATCCCCCTTTGCAAGGGGGACTTTGAAGCGGGTTCCCCCCTTTCCAAGGGGGGTTAGGGGGGATTTTGACAGTTGTGTACACACGTTAGCTTTCTAAAGGGGGGATCAAACCCCTAATACTGTTTCATCGCCCTAGACATATCCCGTTCATCTTGGCGGCGCTTGAGGGTTTCCCGTTTATCGTGGAGTTTTTTGCCGCGACCCAAACCCAGGGTCACTTTGACCCAACTGCCCTTCATGTAGAGTTTCAGCGGCACTAGGGTCAAGCCCTTTTGCTCCACTTGTCCAATCAATTTGCGGATCTCCCAGTTATGCAGTAAAAGCTTACGAGAGCGCCGGGGGTCGTGGTTAAAGTACTGACCGCTGGCCTCGTAGGGGGAAATGTGGACGTTCAAAAGCCAGGCCTCGCCGTTTTTAATCAAGGCGTAGCCGTCTCTTAAATTAGCCTTCCCCGCCCGCAGGGACTTAACTTCCGTGCCCTTGAGTTCGATGCCCGCCTCATAGGTTTCGAGGATTTCGTAGAGGTGACGGGCCTGGCGGTTGTCGCTGAGGATTTTAACTTTCTTTGTATCGTCGGATTTAGCCATAGTCTTTCTAGCATACCACTCTGGTTTTAAGATGAGAATTAGACTCCGCCCCGAGAAACTATCGTTAATCCCCCTTACAAAGGAAGATTGCCCCGCTGGACTCCACTGAGCCTGTCAAAGTGAGCGACGCCGAAGCGTAGGGAGATCCAACTCCCCAACAGGTTTTTAATCGAGATCTGTATACGCCGTAGCCTTGGTAAGGGAGGAGTTGACTTGAGACTGTTTTATGACTCTCCATCGTCGTCAATTGATTTGCTTCGCCAGCGGCGCCCTTGGTCTTTGGGGGCTAAGCGCCTGCCGTCAAGGCCTTTCAACTTCCGCCCCGGCGCCGGTTGTAACGCCCCGCCCCAGTCCGGCGCCCTCCGGTTTGGCGGGTGTTCCCCAGGGGGAAGCCCGGATTATTGTCATTAGCGATTTGAACAGTCAATACGGCGCCACGACCTATGAACCGGAGGTAGAGCGGGCCATTAAGCTGATTCCCCAATGGAAACCGGATCTGGTTCTCTGCGGCGGCGATATGATCGCGGGTCAAAAACGCTCCCTCACCGTCGCCCAAATTCAAGCCATGTGGGCCGCCTTTGACCATCACATCGGCGCTCCTCTGCGGGCGGCCCAAATTCCCCTCGGTTTCACCATCGGCAACCACGACGGCTCCGGCGCCGTTTTTCAAGGCGATTTAACCTTTGCCCAGGAGCGCCGTTTAGCCCAGGCCCACTGGCAAAACCCCCGTCACGCCCCAGGTCTGGATTTTCTGGATCAAGCTCATTTCCCCTTTTATTACAGCTTTACCCTCAAGGATATTTTCTTCCTGGTTTGGGACGCCTCCGCGGCCCAGATTCCCCCGGAAGTCCTCCGCTGGACGGAAACCAGTCTGCAAAGCGCCGCGGCTCAACAGGCCAAGCTCAAGATCGCTATCGGGCATCTGCCCCTCTACGCCGTGGCGAAGGGTCGGGACAGCGCCGGGAATTACCTCAATAACGCCGACGCTCTCCGGCGGTTGTTGGAAACTTATCAAGTTCACACTTACGTTAGCGGTCATCACCACGCCTATTATCCCGGCGCTAAGGGGAAACTAGAACTGCTCCACGCCGGGGCGCTGGGGGGCGGGCCCCGTCAACTCCTGCAAAGCGCCCTACCGCCCCGGAAGACATTAACTCTGTTAGACGTCGATTTCAATCCTCTGGAAATACGAGATACCACCTATGACCTCAAAACGCTCAAACCTGTCGATCTGACGGCGCTTCCTCCCCAAATTACGGCGCCGAACGGGACGGTGACCCGCCGGGATCTTTGGCGAAAAAACTCGCCGACTCCCAAATGAAGCGCGCCCCTTCCGGGCGCTGGCTCTGTCCGCCTAGCGGAAGGGTCGAGAGGCCGCCGCCTCAGGGATGAAAATAGCGATAAATGGCCGCCGCCAGTTGGGGGCCGATACCTTCCACCGCTTGCAGTTGCTCTAGACTAGCGGCGCCGATGTAGTCCAGGGAATGAAAATGGGCCAGCAGTTTTTTCTGGCGCTCGAAGCCCAACCCCGGAATTTCTTCTAAACGAGAGCGCCGACTTTGATTTAAGCGCCGTTGACGATGAAAACCGAGGGCGAAACGGTGGGCCTCGTCCCGGACGCGGCGGAGGAGTTGGACTGCGGGTTGCTCCGGGTCGGCGGCGAGAGGTTCCTTCGCTCCGGGGCGGAAGATTTCTTCCCGTTGTTTGGCCAGGCTAACCACCGTTAAACTGTCCAGTAGGTCTAGCGCCTCTAAAACTTTGACCACCGCCGAGAGTTGCCCCTTGCCGCCGTCGATCATTAACAAATCGGGAAAATCCTCGGAATTTTCCCCCCCTTTCCCCTCCCGAAAGCGGCGCTCCATCACCTCCGCCAAACTGGCGAAATCGTCGGAATGGCCGGGACGAACGGCGGGGGTTTTGATTTTATAGCGCCGGTAATGTTGCTTCGCCGGCGCTCCGTCGATAAAGACCACCTGGGAGGCCACGGCCTCGGCGCCTTGGAAGTGGGAAATATCGTAGCCTTCGATCCGTTTCGGCCAAGTCTCCATCCCCAACAGCCCCGCCAAATCTTCCAAATCCCGCTCCTGACGCTCCGTCTGACGCCGCGCCCGCTCTAATTCATAGCGAGCGTTGCGCTCCGCCATTTCCACTAACTCCAATTTCCCGGCCCGTTGCGGCGTCGTCATCGTCACCTTGCGGCCCCGACGCCCGCTTAACCAGTCCGCCAGCCAGTCCCCCTCCGGGAGCGGCGCCTGCGCGAGGATTTCCGCCGGAATTTCCAGATCCTCCACCTGCTGGTAATGCGCTTCCAACACCCGTTGCAAAATAGCCCCGGTTTCCGCCCCCAAGCTGGCGCTGAAGTAGCCCAGGCGCCCCACCAGACGACCGGCCCGAATTTGGAAGAGTTGAATCGCGCAGCGCTCCTCGTCCCGAGCCAGGGCGACAACATCTTGGGAAACCGTGTCCTTGGGCAAACTGACCTTTTGATCCCGGTGGAGACTTTGTAGCGCCTGAAGTTGATCCCGCAGACGGGCCGCGCGCTCAAATTCCAGATTCGCCGCCGCCGCCGTCATCTCCCGCTCTAGCCTTTGGCTTAGTTCTTGGCTTCGTCCCTGGAAAATCATGGCCACCTGAGCGAGGGTTTGCCGATACTCCTCCGGGGTAATCAAGCCTTGGCAGACCCCCGGACAGCGCCCTAGGTCGTAGTTCAAACAGGGACGATTTTTAAAGAGGGGTTGGGGTCGTTGTCGTAGGGGAAAAATTCGTTTAATCAGTTGTAGCGTTCGTCTTAGACTTTGGCTATCCACATAGGGGCCGTAGTAACGATCCTGGGCGCTCTGGGGTCGGCGCCGACGGGTGATGAACAGACGGGGATAAGTTTCCGACCAAGTGATACAAACATAGGGATATCTTTTGTCGTCCTTGAGGAGAATATTAAAATGGGGCTGGTGTTGTTTAATTAAATTGGCTTCCAGCGCCAGAGCCTCGCTCTCCGTATCGGTGACAATAAATTCAATCTCATTCACCTGTTGGATCATCAAGGCGATACGAGGCGCGTGGGGTTGGGACTCTCGGAAATAGGAGCGCACCCGCGTCCGTAGTTTTTTAGCTTTGCCGATGTAAAGGATATCGCCCTGGGCGTCCCGCATGAGATACACTCCCGGCTCCGGGGGAATTTCCCGCAAACGGGCTTCGAGGGCTTTGGGGTCGCGACGGAGGGCGCCGGTCATACTCACAGGGTTAAAAGCGTTTATCAGGGGAGACGTCTGTCATGGGCGCAGGGTTAAGCCGGCTATTCTTAAGTTTAAAAGGATATTTGGCAAGTCTCTAGGTCTCTCTGTAGATTCCCCTAAATCACCCTTGGTAAGGGGGACTTTGAACTCAGAAAAGCTCCGAACTCCCCCAAAATGGGGGGGCTGGAGGGGCAAAACGAGGCTGATGGGTAGATATGTTTACGCGGTAGCCTTTCCAAGGGGGGCTAGGGGGGATCAACGTCTCTAAGCCGTCATGGCTTGTTTTTTCTCGGCTTTGAGATCCCGTTGAGCGGCGCCGGCTAATTCGGCGTCCAGCAGGGTTTGGCCGGTGGCGGCCAGGTAAACGTCGTCGAGGCTGGGGCGGGACTGAGCCAGGCTAAAGAGGGGTAAGCCCTGATTTAAAAGGGTCTGCTCAATTTGGCTCAGGCCGTTGCTCTTGGCTCTGACAATTAAATTCAAGGTATTGCCCTGAGCGCCGTTAATAATGATTTCTTCCACAAAGGGCAGGGACTTTAACAGCACCTCCGCCTTTTGGGCCTCCTCCAGGGGGGTAAATTCCCGAATTTTCAGCGCCACCCGGTCGCCCCCCACCCGATTTTTAAGCTCCTGGGGCGTTCCCTCGGCGATGACCCGACCTTTGTCGATAATGGCCAAGCGATCCGCCAGGGCGTCGATTTCTTCGAGGTAATGGCTAGTAATTAAGACCGTGGTTCCGTTCTGGCGCAGTTGGCGTAAAAACGCCCAGAGAATAAAACGGCTTTCAATGTCCAGCCCCACGGAGGGTTCGTCTAAAACTAAAACCGAGGGCTGATGGAGTAGCCCGGCGGCTAAATCTAACCGTTTCCGCAGACCGCCGGAATAGGCGCCGATTTTTTGGTTGGCGTAGTCCTGAAGTCCCAGTTGTGTTAATAGGGTTTCAATCCGTTCTTGAGCCAGGGGCCGGGGCAGATGGTACAGCGCCGCCTGGAGCCGCAGGAGTTCCCGCCCGGTGAGGATTTTATCCAGCGCCACCTCCTGGGCCACGTAACCCAACCGGCGCCGGGCTTCCCTCGGTTGGTCGATGGCGGAGATGCCGTCCACCTCTAGGCGGCCGCCGTCGGGTTTGGAGAGGGTGCAGAGACAGCGAATCGTCGTGGTTTTACCGGCGCCGTTGGGCCCCAATAGCCCGTAAATTTCTCCCCGCGGCGCCGCTAGGGTAATGTCTCGCAGAGCTGTAACGGCGCCGTAGCGTTTTTGTAGCCCTTGAATGACAACGGCGTAGTCCATAAAAATCCAGAGAATGATCTTTAGCTTAATTTGACATCCTCGCCGCCGAATCGACAAGTCCGGCGCCGGGGGACGGTCGCGGTTTTCCTGACGGTGATTCAGCTATGCTATTCTAAAGCTCCTCCGAAAAACGGGATTAGATTTCGTCCTCGTCGCCATGCCCTCCCCCCAATTTTGGTATCAAGTTTCCTGTCCCCAGCCCGAAAATCACTACTTTTGCGTTTGTCTCACGGTTCGGAACTGGTCGGCGCCGGAGTTGGAGTTGAAAATGCCGGTTTGGACGCCGGGGTCTTACCTGATTCGGGAATATAGTCGCCATCTTCAGGATCTGCGGGCGGAAGACGGGAACGGCAAGGCGCGACCGGTGGTTAAACTGGCTAAAAATCACTGGCGAATCGACAGCGCCGGGGCGACGGAGATCAAAATCAGCTACCGGGTTTACGCCGACGAGCTTTCGGTGCGCACCAACCACCTCGACGGGAGCCACGGCTACTTTAACGGCGCCGCTTTGTTTTTAGCCGCGGCGGGCTACGAAGACCATCCCTTAACCCTAGAAATTATTCCCCCCTATTCCCAGTGGACGGTGAGCGTCGCTTTGGAACCGGAAAAAACGGATCCGTTTATCTACAACGTTCCGAATTTCGATACCCTGGTGGACAGCCCGGTGGAAATGGGAACCCAAGCCGTTTACGAGTTTGCCGTCCGGGGTAAAGCCCATCAATTAGCGGTTTGGGGAGAGGGGAATTTAGATCCAGAGCGCCTGATCCCGGATTTAGAGCGGATTATTGAAACGGAAGCGGAAATTTGGGGAGACTTGCCCTACGAGCGTTATTTATTCATCCTCCACCTCTCCTCCCAAGGCTACGGCGGTCTAGAGCATCGCGAGAGTTGCAGTCTTAATTACAACCGTTTTGGTTTTCGGGAGCCGGAAAAGTATCAGCGCTTTCTGCAATTAGCGGCCCACGAGTTTTTTCATCTCTGGAATATCAAGCGCCTGCGGCCTATCGCCCTAGAAACCTTTGATTATTATCAAGAAAACTACACCCCTAGCCTCTGGTTTTCCGAAGGCGTCACCAGTTATTACGATCTGCTCATTCCCCTCCGGGCTGGGCGCTATGATGTCTCAACTTTTTTAAAAAATTTAAGTAAGGAAATCACCCGTTACCGTCTGACCCCCGGCCGTTTAGTTCAGCCCCTAGCGGAGTCCAGTTTCGACGCTTGGATTAAGCTCTACCGCCGGGAAAGCCATAGCGATAATTGCCAAATGTCCTACTACCTCAAGGGGGAATTGCTCACCTTAATGCTGGATCTCCTGATCCGTCGGCGCCACGACAATCAACGCAGTTTCGACGACGTTCTCCGGGAACTCTGGCGGCGCTTTGGACAGCCGGAAAAGGGTTTTCGAGAAGCGGAACTAGAGGCTGTTATTCGCGAAGTCGCCGGCGCCGATTTAGCGGACTTCTGGCAAGAGTATCTCTACGGATTAACGGAACTGCCCCTAGAAGATTACCTCGAACCCTTTGGTCTGGTTCTCACTCCTCAGTACGACGACCCCGCCCCCTACTTCGGCGCTAAATTGCAACCGGAAGGAGGACGGGTCAAGGTTAAATTTGTGGCCGTCGGCTCCCCCGCGGAGCAAGCGGGTCTTAGTTGCGAAGACGAACTCTTGGCGCTCAATGGTTTTAAAATCGGCGCCGAGACCTTTAACCAGCGGCTTCAGGATTTTCAACCTCAGGAGTGGGTTAAGATTACCTACTTTCATCAAGACCGCCTACAAACCGTTGCCGCCCAACTCCAGGCGCCCCAGCCCAGTCGCTACGAGGTGGCTCCCATGCCCCATCCCTCCCCGCGACAGTCGGCGCTTCTGCGGGGCTGGCTCGAAGCTTAGGCGCTTAAACAACCGCTAAAAACCGGCGAACTCGTTGGCCTTCTGAGCAAACTGCACGTCCAGCGCCGTGACGCCCCCGGCGTCGTGGGTCGTCAGATCGATAGTGACCCGGTTATAAACATTGAACCATTCGGGATGGTGTCCCAGAGTTTCCGCCACCAGCGCCAACCGGGTCATAAAGCCAAAGGCTTGGTTAAAATCCTGAAACTGGAATTGGCGGTGGAGCTTATCGGCCTGAAGACTCCAACCGCAGAGGGTCTTGAGGGCGCTTTGCAGATCGGAGTGGCTGAGGCGAGCGGGAGCGGGCATGGTTAAACGAATGGGTAAAGATCGGTGATCAGAGTGTAGCAAAGCGAAAGCCAGGTCAAAAATCGGCTAGTTTGTCAAAAATCGCTCAAGACAGGACGGGGCGATTTCCCTAGGATGAGGCTATGAGGTCGAGGCTCCCAACCGACCCGCCGCTTTTAACCCTTTCTTGGCTCCCTATGTCCTCCGCTGTTTTATCCCGGCGCCCCCAAGCCCTCGCGCTTCCCAATTTAGGGTTTCTCTCCTCCGACCCGCTTTCTCAGGATTCGGAACCGCAAGCCCGCCATCTCCGGCGGGCCCTAGCGCGCGGGGAGTTCTCCCTCCACTATCAACCCCAAACGGCGGCCAACGGCGGCGCCTTAGAAGGGCTAGAGGTTCTTCTACGCTGGACAGATCCCCGACGGGGCGCCATTTCTCCCGACGTTTTTATCCCCCTCGCGGAAACTACCGGTTTTATTCACGTCCTCGGGCATTGGGTTTTAGAAGAAGCCTGTCGTCAATACCGGCGCTGGAGCCGAGCGAATATCGCGCCCCCGAAACTCTCGGTCAATCTCTCGGCTCTGCAACTGACGGCGCCGGGTTGGGCCGAGGGCGTGGAGCGGGTTTTAGCCCAGACCCAAATGTCGCCGGACTGCTTGGAGTTGGAAATTACCGAAAGTTGTTTGGTCAAAAATTTAGCGCAAGCCCGGACGGCGCTGGAACGGTTGCAAAAGCTAGGGGTTCGAGTCGCCATTGACGATTTTGGCGTCGGTTATTCTTCCCTCTTTTGTCTCAAGGATTTGCCTGTTCAGTCCTTAAAGTTGGATAAATCATTCCTGAAAGACCTCGATCGCTCTCCTAAAAATCGCATTCTGCTTCAGGGGATGATTGATCTGGGGCGCCGTCTAAAACTCAAGGTCGTGGCGGAAGGGGTGGAAACCTGGGAGCAGTTTCACCTGCTCAAGAGTTTCCACTGCGATGTAATCCAAGGTTATCTCATTAGTCGCCCCCTTCCTTTAGAGGGAATCACTCAATTTCTCCGGCGCCGTTCCTACGCCCTCGCGGCCTAAGTTCAGATAACAGATATCAGATGACAGATATCAGTTAGCAAACGCTGCGCAAGACTCTCCTCTTCAAGATAATTCATCTTAACGCCCGCCGTAATTCTAGGAGTAAACAAATGACAACTTTAACTTGGTCTCAGAGTCAGATTCCCGCCGATTTTCTGGCTCATCTCGTTAATCGGGAAGCCACCGGCAAGCTGATTGTTCAAAATCCTCTAGACGAATTTGTCACTTGGCAAGTCTATCTGGGTAAAGGAAAAATTCATTTTGCCAACAGCGGCGCGGGCGGCGCCGAGCGCCTGAAGTATTTACTGGGTAACTATCTGCGCCAACGACAGATCCAACCGCCCCAACAGTTAGCCGATGATTATCAATATTTGAGCCAACTCTGGAAGACCGGCGTTTTTTCTTTTCAACAAACTCGCTCCGTCTTAACCCAATTTACCCAGGAAGCTCTGGTGCAAGTTCTCTCTCTGCCGAAAACGACTTGCACTTTTGACGACCAAGGCAGTTTAAAACACCTTTTTTTAAACCTAGAGTTAAATAAAACTGTCACTCCGGTTCAACACAAAATTAAATACTGGTGGGCGCTCCATTCTTATATTAGCTCTCCTTTCCAGCGCCCCTTGATTGAAGATTGGCAACAGTTTCAAACCGGCCTACCTCCGAAAAAACAAAATGATAGCGTCTGGTTAGGGCAATTCGCCCAGGCGCTTAAAGACCTCTCCTGTCTCTACGAAATCGCCCGGGCCACCCATACCAGCGTTTTAGAAGTGGCCCTGCTGTTGCGCCCCCAGATTAAACGGGGGGAAGTGAAAATGCTTTCCTACCAGGAATGGCAGGCCGAGAGTCGTCCTCTTGTTATTTCCGTTAACCAACATCCCTCGGTGCAAAAGGTCGTCCAAAGCGCCTTTGAGCAAAAAGGCGCTAAAACCCTCTGCCTCGACGATCCCTGTCAGGTCTTAGCCGCCGCCATGAGCCAAAAACCGAGCTTAATTCTCATCGACGCCGAAATTCCCCAACTCAACGGCTACGAGTTGTGCCGGCTTCTGCGGCGCTCTCCCAGCGCCCGGAAAACGCCGATTGTGTTGATGTCGCCCCAGGTGGGGTTGGCGGAAAAGGTGCAGGGCAAGTTATCCCAGGTCTCCGGTCACATTAACCGGCGCTTTCTCCTACAGGAGTTGGCCCAGGTGGCTCAGAACTATCTGGCGCCGAGCGCGACGTCCGTTTAGGGCGCGGCGCTTTCGGTCTTGAGAAGCGCCAAGAACGCTTCTTCCCCCAAGACTGGAACCTTTAATTTCTCCGCCTTTTCCAGTTTGCTCCCCGGCGACTCCCCCGCTAGCAGATAGTCCGTTTTGGCGCTGACGGAACTACTGACCCGTCCCCCGGCCTCCTCAATTAACGCCTGGGCCTGTTGGCGCTTGAGGGTGGGGAGGGTTCCGGTTAACACAAAAGTTTTTCCCGCTAGGGGTTTCGCTTGGCTGTTGTTCCCTTCCGGCGCCTGGGCGAGGGTTAACCCCAAGGCCTCTAAGCGGGCCAGAAGCGCCTGATGGTCAGGGTCTCGAAACCACTCCTGAACCGACTCGGCGATTTCTTCCCCAATACCGTAAACGCCCAACAAATCTCCTAGACTGGCGGCCCCTAGGGCCTCGGCGCTGGGAAAACGCCGGCTGAGCGCCTTGGCGTTGACGACGCCCACATGGCGAATGCCCAAACCGTAGAGAACCCGGAACCAGGGCTGTTGTTTACTCTCCTCAATAGCTTGGACTAAATTCTGGGCCGACTTTTCCCCCAGGCGCTCTAGGGGAGCGAGGTCTTGCCAGGACAAACGATAAAAATCGTCGATGGATTGGACTAAACCCTTCCCCATCAAGAGAACCACCATTTTTTCCCCCAAACCCTGAATATCTAAGGCGTTCCGGGAAGCCCAATGGATTAAACTTTCTCTGACAATGGCCGGGCAGAGGGGATTCAGGCAACGGAGCGCCGCTTCCTCCTGAGCGCGAACTAAGAGAGAATCGCACTCGGGACAATGACTCGGCATTTGGTAGGGCCGAGCGCCGGGGGGACGCAGTTCCGGCAGAACCCGCACCACTTCGGGAATGATTTCCCCCGCTTTGCGGATAATTACCGTGTCCCCCAGACGGAGATCCAACTCGTTAATCCGGTCTTGATTGTGTAACGTCGCCCTCTGCACCGTGGTGCCCGCCAACTGTACCGGCTCCATCACCGCTAGGGGGGTGACCGCGCCGGTTCGTCCCACGTTGACTTCAATGGCTTTAACCACCGTCGGCGCTTCTTCGGCGGGGTATTTGAGGGCGACGGCCCAGCGGGGGAATTTTTGGGTAAAGCCCAGTTCTTGTTGGAGGCCGTAATCGTTGAGTTTGACCACCACCCCGTCCGTTAGGTAGGGCAAACTGTGGCGCCGGGTTTCCCAGGTTTGGTAATAATCCGTCACACTCTCCCAGTCTGGGCAGAGTCGGCGGTGGGGATTGACCAGAAAACCCATTTGTTTCAGTAAATCTAGGGCTTGCCATTGGTTCCCAATCTCCTCCTCGGCGCCGGGTAAATGGAGGGTGTAGGCGAAAAACTGGAGACGGCGCTGACGGACAATTTTGGAATCCAGTTGCCGAAGAGCGCCGGCCGCGGCGTTACGGGGATTGGCGAACAAATTCTCGCCCTTTTCCTGCCGCTCTTGGTTGAGGCGGTTAAATTCTTCAACGGGTAAGAAGGCTTCGCCCCTGACTTCCACCCAGGAGGGCGGATTATCCAACGTTAACCGTAGGGGAATCGAGCGAATGGTTTTCACATTTTGGGTAATCTCCTCCCCCGTCGTCCCGTCCCCCCGAGTTGCGCCCTGGGTTAGAATCCCGTCTCGATAGGTTAACGCTAAGGCGGCGCCGTCGATTTTTAACTCGCAGACATACTCCTCAACTTCCGCCTCCGGCGCTAAGCGGCGCCAACGGCCCCGCCATTGCTCCAGTTCTTCCCGATTAAAAGCGTTTTCGAGGCTATAAAGGGGGATGGCGTGGGCGACGGAGACAAACTGACTGGCGGGGCGCTCCCCCACCCGTTGGGTGGGGCTATCGGGGGTAATCAGGTGGGGATACTGGGCCTCTAGGGTTTGTAGTTCCCGATAGAGCCGGTCGTAGACGCCGTCTTCTAGAATCGGCGCGTCTAGGACATAGTAGGCGTAGCTGGCGGCCTGAAGTTGCCGCCGCAGTTCCGGGAGACGGTCGGCGCTCATAACAGATGTCAGATATCAGATGACAGTGATCAGATTCTAGAGGCGCCGGGGCCGATAGCCGAGGTCTAGAACTAAGAAGCGAGGCGCTAGCTGAGGGCAAGATAACCTTCTAGTCCAACCAAGCTGGCTGAGCGTAGCGCTATAAACTAGGCTAACCAAGCTGGCTGAGCGTAGCCGAAGCCAGATTTTGAGAAATGGCGGGAGGCGGATTTGAACCACCGACCTTCGGGTTATGAGCCCGACGAGCTACCAGACTGCTCTATCCCGCGATGTGTTTACTTAGCATATAACACTTGGCGCCGTTTTGGCAACTTTTTTTTGAGCTGACGGCCCAACCGCCCTAGGTCACCCCGAACTCAGGACGTTAAGACCGCTCAGCCCAGAGCGGCGGGATCAAAATGAACGGCGCTTAAATTGGCTCCCGTAAAATGAGCGCCTTCCAGTCGAGCGCCAATGAGACTGGCTCCTTCTAGATCGGCGCCGGCAAAATCCGCTCCCCGGAGATCGGCGCCGTCCAGACGGGCGTAACGGAGGCGAGCGCCGCTAAAAGAGGCGTTTCGCAGGTTAGACCAGCGTAAATCCAGATAGTCTCCCCAAAGGTCTTGGCAATTCGCCTCCGGGCCGTAGGTCTGGGCAAAATGCCCCCGTATTAAAACGGCGCCGGTTAAATTGGCTCGGTAGAGGCAGATTCCCTGGGCTTCGCTATCCGTTAAGGCGGCGGCGCTTAAATCGGTCTCGTTAGCCTGGACGTCCCGCAGATCCGCCTCGCTCAGGTTACAGCGCCGGAGCAAAGCCCGAGATAAATTAGCGCGCCGGAGATTGCCCTGGCGTAAGCAGGCGGCGATCAGGTTCGCTTCCCGCAGATCGGCGCCGGTAAGGATTGTTCCCCGCAGATCCGCCCCCATTAAATTGGCTCGATACAAGGAGCGATGGGGGAAATCGAGGGGGGCAGAGAGTCCATCCATCTACCGTTTGGCGAGTTTGGCGGTTTTCAGTTTCCGCAGACGGATGGATTGGGGCGTGATTTCCACCAACTCGTCGGCGCCGATATATTCCAGCGCCCGCTCTAGACTCATATCCACCGGGGTTTGCAGTTGCACCAGTTCGTCCCCAGTAGCGGAGCGGTGGTTAGTCAACTGTTTGGTTTTACAGACATTCAGTTCTAAATCCTGGGGTCGGTTGTGTTCCCCCACGATCATGCCTTTATAGACCTTGGTGCCAGGGGTAATGAAGAAGACGCCCCGGTCTTCGGCGTTTTTCATGGCGTAGAAGGTGGACACCCCTTCCTCAAAGGCGATAATCACGCCGTTGTAGCGGGTTTCCAGATCGCCGCAGAGGGGACGGTACTCTAAAAAGCTATGGTTCATGATCCCTTCCCCCCGGGTGAGGCGGATAAACTCGCCCCGAAAGCCGATTAAACCCCGGGCCGGAATCACAAACTCCAGTTGGGTGCGTCCATTAGCTCCGGTCTGCATATCCTGCATTTCCCCCTTCCGTTGCCCCAGACGCTCGATGGAGGCCCCCACGGCGCTTTCCGGCACGTCCAGAACCAGATATTCGTAGGGTTCGCAGGGCTGGCCCTTAATTTCTCGGTAAATCACCTGGGGTTGGGAGACCTGGAACTCGTAGCCCTCCCGGCGCATGGTTTCAATCAAAATGCCCAGGTGCAGTTCCCCCCGGCCGGAAACGAGGAATTTCTCGGCGCTGTCGCCGTCCTCCACCCGCAGAGCGACGTTAGTTTCCAATTCCCGTTGCAGACGATCCCGCAACTGCCGGGAGGTGACGAATTTGCCCTCCTGACCGGCGAAGGGGGAATCGTTGACGCTAAAGGTCATTTGTAGAGTGGGTTCGTCCACTTTGATCAGGGGCAGAGCCTGGGGATTATCGGGACAGGTCAGGGTTTCCCCGATATTGGCGTCGGCAAAGCCCGCCACCGCCACAATATAACCGGCGCCGGCTTCCTGGAGTTCCACCTGACGCAGGCCTTCAAAACCGAAGAGTTTAGCGACTTTGCCCTTCACAATGTCGCCGGTGTCCTTAATCAGCGCCACCTGTTGGTTGGCTTGGATCGTGCCGTTGTGGATGCGACCGATGATCATCCGCCCAAGGTAATTGTCGTAACCCAGGGTCGTGACCTGCAACTGGAGGGGTTTAGTCGGGTCTCCCGCCGGAGGCGGCACATGGTGGAGGATAGCCTCAAAGAGGGGTTTCATGTCTTCCGATTCGTCTTCGAGACTTTCCTTGGCAAAGCCCGCTAGACCGGAGGCGAACAAGGTGGTGAAATCGCACTGGTCGTCGTCGGCGCCGAGTTCCACAAACAGATCAAAAACTTTATCCACGGCGGTGTTGGGGTCGGCCCGGGGACGGTCGATCTTATTGACCACCACAATGGGCCGGAGACCCTTTTCCAGCGCCTTTTTGAGGACAAAGCGGGTCTGGGGCATGGGGCCTTCGTTGGCGTCCACGATTAAAATACAGCCGTCCACCATTCCTAAAACCCGTTCCACTTCCCCGCCAAAGTCGGCGTGACCAGGGGTGTCGACGATATTAATTAAGGTCTCTTGATAACGAACGGCGGTGTTTTTCGACAAAATGGTAATGCCCCGCTCCCGCTCCAAATCATTGGAATCCATCACGCAGTCGGGAACCTCTTCCCCCTCCCGGAAGATGCCGGACTGACGGAGAAGCGCGTCCACCAGGGTGGTTTTCCCGTGGTCAACGTGGGCGATGATGGCGACGTTACGAATAGGCAGGGACATATAAGCTATAAATTTTACTGGCGGGAGGGAGCGAGAATGGTAACAAATCGTAATAATTCTAGCCCAAGGGGGCGATTCTGGCTACCGGCGCCGGCCCGAACCTGCGATGCCCTGCCTGAAGCATGGAGTACGCAAGTCTTTTGTTTTGGGGGAGACTAAGGCAATTTAGCGAATCCAGTTTTTGGGGTCTTTGATCGTGGTGACTAAACTGGCAAGAGTTTGATTATATAGCAAGTCTAAGTTAATTATGAACAGACTCCGGTTTGCTCCCCCTTCGGTGTATACAGATCTCGGCTAAAGACTCAGTTTTGGGTTTGATCCCCCTAAATCCCCCTTTGTAAGGGGGACTTTAAAAGCCGGTTCCCCCCTTTCATTCAAAGGGGGGCTAGGTGGGGATAACCAGTGGATTGCGTTTACCACCCATTTAGGCCTGTTATAAAAGGCTAAGAATCTGATGATAAGTCCAAATCCAAGCGATCAATGAGCAAGGTTTTGTCTTGTTTAACGATATCAATAACCGTGGGAATTTCTTTGCCAGATTTGAGGACAACTTTCACAGGAATATCTTTCATCCCATTACTACTCATTTGAATGCCAATCAGAATCCTTTTGTTTGTTTTAAGATCATGGGTTTTAATAAATTTAATAAATTGTTGTTTGCTTATTTTTCTTTGATAATCAGCAGTTGTTAGTTGATAAGCCTGATTAATTTGGTCTTGGCCAATGTGATAGAAAAAATGATTAAGGGCTTTAGGAACTCCTTGGGTTCTCGTCATGATTGTAATTGCTAATCCTAACCATAGCAATAAAACGATGCCAAGAATAGAGATTCCTGCGATACCAAGGTATTTAATATAGGGCAAAAAGGTTTCGATGTTCATGGGAATTGGGGAAGGGGCAATTTAGAGAATCTAGTTTTTGGGGTCTTTGATCATGGCGACTCAACTAATGAATTTTACAGCCGTCGGCGCTCAACGGGAGAATATCGGGTTTCAGCCATTGTGACTGGCTTATGGTCAAGGGAATGACACTATAGCAAATTTAAATGAATCATGAACAGACTCCGACTAGTGCCCCCCTTGGCAAGGGGGGTTGGGGGGGATCATCATGGGATTGCCTTCACGACTCATCCGTAAATGCTATATATCTGAATATTATCTAAATTTCCCCCCACACCGCAACCTTTCATTCCCCCGTTTCCCCTTCCAAATAGAGAGTGTCATAACTCAGGTCAAGTCCGTTTGGCCATTCGACCGAACCGGCAATGACTTGCGCTGAGGTAAATAAAGAGATATTTTGTAATTGTTTAAATATGTCTTTGTTGAGATAGGGTGTTAAGTCAAAAATCTTTTTTTCTCCATTTTCAAACCAGAGTTTTAAATGATAGTTATCTAGTGGTTCAACTTTTTTAACATAAGGATTCATATTAATTTTCCATTATTTTAAAGGATCGATTCTGAAAGGTTCTTGACCATCAACCGCTAACGTCCAATCTGCGATTAATTCTTCTTGGTGAATAGCAATCCAAGCTTCGACAAGTTTTCACTTATTCTTGGGAAGTTCACCAAATTCTCGCAATTGTTCATCGGCGTCATTGACCCGTTTTAAACGCCCTCCCTAACTGCGCTTAATTTCTGGAGTAAATCCTGGGTCGCCTGGCGGGGATCCGGCGCTTCCATAATGGCCCGGACAACCGCCACCTGTTTAGCGCCGGCCTGAAGAACAACTTCTAAATTGTCGTTATCAATGCCGCCGATGGCGAACCAAGGAATAGAAGCATGATCCCGAGCGTATTGGGCGTAGTCTAAACCCGCCGCGGCTTTCCCGGCCTTGGTGGGAGTCGGATAAATCGGCCCCACGCCAATATAATCGGCGCCTTCCTCCAGGGCCCGGGCCATTTCCTCGGGATTGGTGGTGGAGCGCCCAATGATTAAATCCGGCCCCAGCAGATTCCGGGCGACGGCGATGGGAAGATCCTGTTGCCCCAGGTGAACCCCGTCGGCGCCGACGGCCAGGGCCAGATCCGGGCGGTCGTTGACTAAAAACAGGGCGCCGTACTGGCGGCAGAGTCGAGCCAGTTCTAACGCGAGGGCATAACGCTGATTGTCCTCCGCGGTTTTATCCCGGTACTGCACCAGGGTTAAGCCCCCCGCCAGCGCCGCTTCCACGATGGCCGGTAAATTGGGCTGGGGAGAGGTGACGAGGTATAACCGCGCCGCCTTCAGGCGCTCTAGCCGATGTTGTCGGGGGCGAAAAAGCTCTGTTTCGAGGATGTAAACCTGATACCGCAGGCGCTTGCAGACCTTGCCCATCTCCGGGTCTCGCAGTTTGCCGTACTCTTCTAAAACCCGGAGAGATTCCTGCACGCGACAGAGGTTGGCCAAGAGAACGGCCCGGAGATCCTGACGGCGCTCTTCCTGGGGGTGGGAAAGCGCTGTTCCCACATCCCCGGCCGTATCCCTGCCCTGACGCAGATCTTCCCGGTGCCAAGGGGCCAATTCCTGCCGAATTTGCTTACAACGCTCTGTTAGCGCCGTATTGTCCAGACCAAAACGGCACCAATCCTCAATCACCCGCAGTCCTTCCCGGGCCCGGTTCAGGTTGGCGTCCAGGAGGCGGGCCAGCGCCGTCGGCGGGAGAGAGTGGGGAGCCATGTTAGAAGTCATCGGTTAAACCTGAAGATAATGGACGCTAAAAAGCCGATCCTCGTCTAGCCAGACCTGTTTCGGTTGATAACCGGCTTTGCGGGCCAGCGCCTGAAAGCCGTCCACCGAGTATTTGTAGGAATATTCCGTCAGCAGGCTTTCCCCGGCGCGGAAGACCACGACCTCCCCGGCCACCCGCACCGTTTGCTCCCGTAAACTGACTAGAGACATTTCAATTCGTCCCAGGGGATTGTAAAAGGCCCGATAGGTAAATCGCTCAAGGTCAAAATCGGCGCCCAGTTCCCGATTCAAGCGCCGGAGCAGATTCAGGGCGAAGGCGGCGGAAATCCCCTGGGCGTCGGCGTAGGCGGGTTCGAGGATAGCGGCGCTTTTTTGCAGATCGACGCCGATCAAAAGCCCGCCCTCCGGGCCCAACAGGCGCCGGCTATCGGCCAAAAATGTCAGGGCTTCTTGGGGTTCCAAGTTACCAATGGAAGAGCCGGGGAAAAAGCCCACCTTCCGGCGCCGAGCCAACTCTTCCGGCCAAACCAACGGTTGGGTGTAGTCGGCGCAGATGGCGTCGGTTTCTAACTCCGGGTACAGCGCCGCTAGTTTTTGGCAGGATTCCAGCAAGTGCTCCTTGGAAATATCAAGGGAGACATAGGCCGACAATGCGCCGTTATTCAGGCGGCGCTGGGCGTCTAGGAGAATTTGCACTTTTTGGCAACTGCCGCTCCCAAATTCCACCAGCGCGCCGTCCCCGATTAACCGGGCGATTTCTTCTCCCCGGCTCTGGAGAATAGCCATTTCCGCTCGGGTGAGATAGTATTCCGGCAATTCGCAGACGGCGTTAAAGAGTTCGGCGCCGGTTTTATCGTAGAGAAATTTGGGGGCAATGGCCTTTTGGGGTTGTCTTAAACCCTGGAGAATTTCCGTCCGCATATCCCCTAGAGAGGGGTGAAAGTCGTAAAAGCGCAGGGTCATGCGTCGTCTCCTAGGCGAATACCGCTAAATTGCCAGCGGGAAGCGGGGGGAAAAAAGTTGCGATAGGTGGGGCGGATATGGCTCTGGGACGTGACGCAAGCGCCGCCCCGGAGAACCATTTGATTGCACATAAACTTGCCGTTATATTCCCCTAGGGCGCCCTGGAGGGGACGGAATCCGGGATAGGGGGCGTAACCGCTTTGGGTCCACTCCCAGACGTCGCCGTAAAATTGCCCGTTGCCGGGGACGGGGTGGAGGTAGCCCGACTCGCAAAAATTGCCCTCGGCGCGCTCGTTCCTCGCCGCGAGTTCCCATTCCGCCTCTGTGGGCAAGCGCCGGCCCCGAAAGCGAGCGTAGGCGTCGGCTTCGTAGAAACTGACGTGGCAGACCGGCTCGTCGAGGTTGACAACCTTTAAGCCCCCTAGGGTCATGACCGCCCAATCCGGGCCGATTTTTTCCCAGTAAAGCGGCGCTTGCCAGCCCTGGGCGTTAACCGTCTGCCAGCCTTCCGCAAGCCAATATTCCGGGTTTTGGTAGCCCCCGGCCTCAATAAATTCTAAATACTCGCCGTTTACGACTAACCGAGACGCCAGTTGGAAATCCTGAAGATAAAGACGATGGCGGGGCGTTTCGTTGTCAAAGGCAAAGTCGGCGCCGGAGTGGCCAATCTCGTAGAGTCCGCCGGGGTAAGTCCGCCACTCTAGAGGCTCTGACTGCAAAGACGGCGCCGGGGGCAGATCGCTCCGATAGGCCGGGCGCAGAGGATTGACGGCCAAAATATGCTTAATGTCCATCAAGAGCAATTCTTGATGCTGTTGCTCGTGGTGGAGTCCCAAGGTAATCAGTTCCCCTAATTCGGGTCGGGGCAATAACTTAATCATGGCCTGATCCACATAGGCCCGATATTGATAAATCTCCGCCACCGTCGGGCGGGACAAAAGACCCCTTTGGGGCCGGGGGTGGCGCTCTCCCTGGGCTTCGTAATAGGAGTTAAAGAGGTAGCCGTACTGAGGATGGAAAACCTCGTAGCCTGCCAGATGGGGAATCAGTAAAAAAGTTTCAAAAAACCAAGTAGTATGGGCCAGATGCCATTTAGGAGGACTGACGTCCGCCATACTTTGGATAACGTAATCTTCAACCGCTAGGGGGCGGCAGAGGAGTTCGCTGAACTGACGCGTCTCCCGGTAGGACTGGGGGCTAAGGGCAAGGGGTTTGGCGGCGGGAGAAAAAACCATAAAAACGGCGCTGGACAGTTTCCTCTATTTTCCAATGTTCTTGACGCTGACCGCCACACTGTCAACGGCCTGACCAGCCAGCGCCGGCAAGACTTTTAGCGTAACATCAGGAACAGACGCGTTTTTGACCACAAGGGTAACGCGCCATCCATCCGCCCGTTTTGTCATAGTAGCCGTTTTTACAACTCGCCTCTCTCGCGATGGGCGATAAAAACGACTGCGACTCTTCCCCTTTTAGGGCGCTTAATTCAGTTTCCCGCCTTTATCCCCCCCCTATGACCCTCTTCCGCCGCCATGAAAACCGCCGCTTCTTTACCTCTCCTCCTGGTCGATGGCTACAATATCATCGGTCATTGGACCGATCTGCAACGGGCCCGAGACCAATTCGGGCTAGAACTGGCCCGTCAGGAGTTGGTGGAAGCCTTAATTAACTACAGCAGTCATCAGGGTTACCAAACTCGGGTGGTCTTTGACGCTCAACTCCAACGGCAACCCGCCGCCCAAGAAACCCCTAGCGCCCACCTGACGGTTCATTTTACCGACTGGAGCCAAACGGCGGACACTTACATTGAAAAATACTGCGCTCGTTTTTTCCGCCAGGGCGGTTCCCGCTCCTCTCGGTTGATCGTCGCCACCTCGGACCGCGCTCAGCAGTTGACGGTTCTGGGCTACGGCGCCGAGTGGATGTCCGCGCCGACCCTAGTCAAGGCTATCGAAACGAGTCGGCGCCAAGTCAGGAAAATGCCTAACAAACAAAACCGGCGCCCTTCCGGCTCCTTGGCCCGGAGTCTAGACCCCCAGGTGCGAGAGAAACTCCGGCGGTTAAGGTTCAGCTAACGAGTCCTAGCCCGGCGGCCAACCGAGGGAGCGTCCCCCCAGCAGATGGAGATGAAGATGGTAAACGGTCTGGCCCCCTTCGGCGCCGTCGTTAATCACCAATCGATAGCCCCGCTCTAGACCCAAGTCTCGGGCTACCTGTTGAGCCGTTAATAACAAATGCCCCAACAGCGCCTGGTCTTCCGGCGTCGCCGCGGAAATTTGGGGAATCGCCTTTTTAGGAATAATCAACACATGAATCGGCGCTTGGGGGTTGACGTCCCGAAAGGCCAGACAGCGCTCGTCTTCATAGAGGATATCGGCGGGAACCTCTCGGCGGATGATTTTGCCAAAAATCGTGTCGTTGCTCATGGCGGCCCCGGCGGTAAATTTTTCCCATCATACCAGTTACCCGATTGCGCCTATCGCGCCGGGGATAGGCGCGAAGACCCTCAAGACGGCGCCGAGGGGCCCGGTAAGGGACAACAGTTGACGTCGTCGAGACAAACCTTGCCCCATTGCAGGGCCCAGCGCGTCAGTTCTACCCTATTTTCAGTGCGGGTTTTGGTGAGAATATTACTGATGTGATTATCCACCGTGCGCTTGCTGATTTCTAGGCGCTGGGCGATTTCTAAATTGGTTAGCCCCCTCGCCACCAGATCCAAAATTTCAAGCTCGCGCTCCGAGAGGGACGCCGGAAACTGTCCCGCCAACATAGGTAATGATCCTCTGGTATTTTTACTTAGCGACCTCGCTATTGTAGCCCGCTCTGGCGGAGGCGAACCAACTTAGGGCAAGTATTTCCCTAGGAGGAGGCGCAGTTTCTCTAGGGTCTCCGGCGGCGCCTGGTCTAATCGGGTATAGATAGCGTGTTTCAGCGCCGAATGGGCCGAGGAAGGCGGCGGATTTTCCCCGAGGCGCCGGACGGTTTCGAGGATCGCGGCCTGGGCGTTGCTGACATTGCGCTGTAGGTTGTCCAGAATCATCTCCACCGTCACCTGGGCGTGTTCCGGGTGCCAGCAGTCGTAATCCGTCACCAGCGCCAGGGTGGCGTAGGCCAGTTCCGCTTCCCGAGCCAGTTTCGCCTCCGGTAGGTTGGTCATGCCGATGACGCTTCCCCCCCAACTCCGGTAGAGTTCCGACTCCGCGAGGGTGGAAAAGGCCGGCCCCTCCATGCAGACATAGGTTCCTTCCCGGTGGAGAGTCGCCTCCGGCAGATTTAAACTCTCAATCGCGTCCCCCATCACCGCCGCCAAGCGGGAGCAAACGGGCTTGCCAAAGCCGATGTGGGCGACGACGCCTTCCCCAAAAAAGGTGGAGACGCGGCCCCGGGTGCGGTCGATAAACTGATCCGGCAGGACGAGATCTAGGGGCTTAATACTGGCCGTTAAGGAGCCGACTGCGGACACCGAGATCAAATACTCGACGCCCAACTGTTTAAAACCGTGGATATTCGCCCGGAAGGGAATTTCGCTGGGGAGGAAACGATGTCCCCGACCGTGGCGGGCTAAAAAGGCCACCGGCGTCCCGGCGAGTTCCCCCAATAGATAGGCGTCGGAGGGGGCGCCGAAGGGCGTTTCTAGCTTTACCTCCCGGAGATTCTGCAGCGCTTCCATTTGGTAGAGGCCGCTACCGCCGATAATGCCGATTTTGGGTTGGGTCATCGCTTTCACAGGGGGAGAATTGTAGGGTTAGAGGCAGTTTAACGGGGAAATCTTAAGATTTATCGCAAAAGAAACCCCGACGGAAAAATCAGCTTAAGCTTTAAAGGTAGCAACTTCCGGCGCCGCCCCCCCCCTTTGAGAATGAGTCAGCAGTCTTGCCAAGTGCTATTGATTGAGGATGAACCGGCCGTCGCGGAGCGAATTCAGGCGTTATTGCAAGCCGAGGATGTGCTGAAAACCGCCCAAGCTCTGGACTTTCAAGTCACTCAACTTTCGGCGCCGCCGGAATCCGCCGAGACCGCCCCCGCTTTTCCCGCGGACGTCGTTTTATTGGATCTGCAACTGGCCGGGGGTCAGGCGCCGGATATCCTCGCGGATCTACGGAACCGTTGGGAGAACACCGCCATTATCGCTTTTACCGAAGAAGAGGACGAAACCCTCGTTATTCAGGCCTTCCAACACGGCGCCGACGGCTATCTGCGCCTCAAACACTTGGATAGTAGTCTGTTAATTTACGAGGTTTTGGCCGCGAGGGAGCGCCAACAATACCGCAACGATCTGGCCCAACGGCAACGCCTGGCTCAGCAGAGACAAGAATTCGCCCAACTGGAGTCCTTAGCCCAGTCCAGCGCCCCCATTACCGCCCGCATGTTCGGGGTGGAAACCATCCGGGAGTCCCTGCCGGAGTTATTTCAGGAATTGAGCCAGAGTTACGGACAACTGTTAGATTTAGCCTTGGAGCAGAGAATGTTTCGAGTCGAGCACCAACTGTCGGATCGTCTCCGGGCGTTGGCGGATAAGATGGGTTTCCTGAAAGCCAGCCCTCGGGACGTGATCGAACTCCATACCCAGACCCTCAAACAGAAAAGTCGGGATGTTCCCCTCGCTAAAGCCCAGGGCTATGTCAACGAAGGGCGCTTACTCGTTTTAGAACTGATGGGCTATCTCACCTCCTTTTATCGTAAGTATTATATTGGCTTGAGCACCCTTAATTTATCGGCGCCCAATCCCCCCGGGAATTTGCCCTAAGCTTCATGGATCAATACCTACTCCGGCTCTATATCACCGGTAATTCCCTCCGCTCCCAGCAGGCCATTGCCAATATTTACCGCATCTGTCGGGAGGAGTTGAATAATCAGTACGCCGTGGAAATTATCGACGTGTTGGAACAACCCCACCGGGCCGAGCAGGAAAAGGTGATGGTGACCCCGACGTTGATTAAACAACTGCCGCCGCCCCTCCAGCGGATCATCGGCGATATGTCCAACACCCAAAGAGTTTTGCTTGGATTGGATATTCTCCCCGCCGAATTGGATTTTGAGCGTTAGAGGTGGCGGGTGGAACACGACCGTCTTTATTGGTTGGCTTGGTCCCAGATCCCCGGATTGGGGCCGGTTCTCCTCAAACGGGTTTGCCAGCATTTTGAAACCCTGGAAAACGCTTGGAAAGCCACCCCCAGGGCCCTGGGAACGGTGCACGGTCTGGGGGAAAAACTGGTGACCCAAATTCTTCAGGCCCGCCAAACTTTAGATCCCGCCGAGTTTTACGCCCGTCACCTGGCCCAAAACCCTCTGTTCTGGACGCCCGCGGACCCGGACTATCCCCGCCTCCTTTGGGAAACCCCCAGTCCGCCCCCTGTTCTGTACTATCAAGGCCTTGTCAATCCCTTGGAAAATCAAGGCGCCGTTCCCGCCATCGCCCTGGTCGGCACTCGCTTTCCCACGGAGCACGGCCGGCGCTGGACAATCAAAATTAGCCGCGGTTTGGCCCAACACGGTTTTGTGGTGGTCTCCGGTTTAGCCGCGGGCATTGACGGCGAAGCCCACCGCAGTTGTCTGGACGCCGGGGGCCGCACCTGGGGCGTCCTGGGCACCGGCTTAGATTTAATTTACCCGCCCCAACACCGGGATCTGTTTCAAGAAATAACCCAAAAGGGGTTAATTCTCAGCGAATACCCCCGGGGAACCAAACCCGACCGGGGCAACTTTCCCGCCCGCAATCGTATTATCGCCGGCCTCTGTCGGGGAATTCTGGTCTTGGAAGCGCCGACTAAATCCGGCTCCCTGATTACGGCCCGTTACGCGACGGAGTTTAACCGGGACGTCTACACCTTGCCCAACTCCCCGGAAGTAGAGGAGGCCCGGGGTTGTCTGCGCCTGATCCACAACGGCGCCGAAGTGATTGTGGATTTAGACGAATTACTGAGTAATTTAGGCGTTCTCCCGCCATTGGACGCTCCCCAGGGACAACAACTTTCCCTCCTGCCCCCGGCGCCGGACTTAGCCCCCTTGACGCTCCAGGTTTACGGCGCTGTTTCCCTCGAACCCCTGAGTTTCGATAGCGTCGTTCAACGGTGCGGCTTAGACACGGGGACAGTGTCGGGGGAACTCTTACAGCTAGAACTTCTGGGGCTGGTCGCCCAACTACCGGGAATGCGCTACCAAAGGGTCGGCGGCCCCCAGGGATGACCTACGGGATACACACAAAGCCTTGGGTTTCGTCATTATCTCGCCCCCTACGCTTCGGCAGGCTCGCTTCGGCAAGCCCAGTGGAGTCCAGTGGGACAATCCCCCCATTCTGGCCGACTTTGAACTCAGAAAAGCGCCGAACTCCCCCCAAAGTTGGGGGGCTGGGGGGCAAAAGGAAGCTGATGGGTAGATGCGCGCCCGCCCTAGCTTTCCACTGGGGAAACGAATTTCAAGGTCCCCTTGCGTTTTCCGAGAGCTTGCTCTAGACTAGAAACCGTCCAAATCTTATAGTCAATTCCCTAAGGAAGATAGGAGGTGATGTCCATGAGCGAGAGTAGTAAACGTTTGGGTCGCCTAGTGGGCAATGTCCGTCTGCGCGCCGGAGCTATTCTTTAAACCCCCTTGGGTTTTTACTTCCCACAAGACTTAAGCATCCTCCCAACAGGCGTGGGGGTGAACCGTCTTAAGCTTTGCTAAAGTTTCATCCGGCAGTCGGCGCCCGTAGCGCTCGACCCGTCTAGACCGCTCCCTTCCTTAACCGGGGGGGAGCGGATAGTTTTAGGGGGAACAGGTAACGCCAATTTTAAACGACCCCGCTATAATAGCCCCAAGAGTATTGACCCCCTGGCAAGCTGGTTCCCGCGGGGACTCGTCTAGGTTTGAGGAACCATTTCTCCAGACCTCCCGCCCCGTCCCGGTCTTCGCCTCCAATCTCCAAAAAAAAAGACCGCGATCGTCACAATCAGCAAAAGCCATGTATAATGGGGCTGAATGTAGGTTAACCCTATAGTCAATTTAGGTGTGAGGAAAAGCTACATATGCTTAACAAGTTCTGGAAATCTCTAGTGGTCAGCCCGGCGCTCGTCGGCGCGGCCATGGCTCTCGGCCTTCCCGCCCAAGCGGCCCCCGCTGAAGGCGACGGCAACTCGGTTTTAAATCAACTGGACACCTACGCCAACGAAGGCGAGATCGTTAACGTCGATCAGGTCACCAGCGTCAGCGAACTCCGCGACGTGCAACCCACCGAGTGGGCCTACGAAGCTTTGAAAAGCTTGGTGGAACGTTACGGTTGTATCGTCGGTTATCCCGACCGGACTTTCCGGGGCAACCGCGCCCTGAGCCGCTGGGAATTCGCCGCCGGTTTGAACGCTTGCATGAACGTGATGGAGCGTTTGATTCAAGAGAACGTCGCCGTCCTCCGGGAAGACATCGACAAACTCAAACGCCTCATGCAGGAATTTGAGTCCGAGCTGGCCGCCCTCGGCGCTCGTATCGACAACCTCGAAGCCCGCACCGCGTTCCTCGAAGACCACCAATTCTCCACCACCACCAAACTGACCGGGGAAGTGATCTTCGCGCCTAGCGCCATCTGGGGCACCAAAAACACCCTTAACAACGAAACGGACAACAACCAAGCCGTCTTCCAAAACCGGGTTCGTTTGCAGTTCAACACCAGCTTCAGCGGCGACGACCTGTTGGTCACCCGTTTAGCCGCCGGCAACGCCGAGCGCTTCCGCTCCTTCTACCCCACCCAAAACGTTCTTAACCCCGAAACGGGTCAACCCTTGGGCATCGTGGGCGACTACTACGAAAGCCCCACCTTCACCCAGGTGCAAAACCTGTCTCCCGGCGGCGACAACAACGTGGCCGTGGACTGGTTGGCTTACTACGTTCCCATCGAACTAGGTAAAGACCTCCGCTTCAACACCTACATCGCCGCTTGGGGCGGGATCTGGGAAGACTTCGTTCCCACCCTCAACCCCTACTTCGACGACTTCACCGGCGGTAAAGGCGCGCTAAGCGAATTCTCCGAGCGCAACCCCATCTACAACATCGGCGGCGGCGCCGGCGCCGGGGCGAGCCTCCAACTGGGCTTCCTGCAAAACGTCCTCGGCCCCACCTCCATCAGCTTTGGTTACTTGGCTAGCACCGCCAACAACCCCAACAGCAACAACAACGTCTCCACCACCAACCCGGTGACCGGACAAGATTACGCCTTCAGCCAGGGCGGCAACGGTCTCTTCAACGGCGGTTACAGCGCCCTCGCCCAAATCAACACCAATCTGTTTGATTTCCTCAACCTGGGCTTCACCTACGTCAACGCCTACACCACTCCCGATCAATCCATCTTCGGGAAAGGCGGCTTCAACGGGGTTGTGGGCACCACCGCGGCTAACTTAAACCGCACCATCCTCAACCAATCCTTGGCGGGCGGCGCCGGTATCGGCGCTCCTCCTGTGGGCGCTGAGACCTTTAACAACAACGCCGTCGCCAACACCGCCGACGGTAGCTTCGGCAACCAAGTCAACCCCTTTGACTTTGGCGGCAAACAAACCAACAGCTACGGTATCCAAGCCGCCATTCGTCCCGCGGACTGGATTAGCTTCAGCGCCTACGGGAGCTACACCAACGTCACCTTGATCGGTAAAGACAACGGCGACATCTGGACCTACGGCGGCGGTATCGCGCTCCCCGACTTCGGGAAAGAAGGGAACATTCTCGGGATCTTCGCCGGTGTGCAACCCTACATCAGCGGTCTGAGCAACACCCTCGGCGGCGTTTACAACCTACCCGCCACCAACCCGGTGCAAGTGGAACTCTTCTACAAGTACCAAGTCACCGACAACCTCTCCCTGACCCCCGGCGTCATCTGGATCTCCAAACCGGAGCAGACCACCAACGCCAAGGACGCCGTCATCGGCACCCTGCGGGGCACTTTCACCTTCTAGGCCAAGCCCTTGCCTAACTTAGAATCTTAAGTTTCCTAAACCCCGTCGATTCCGGCGGGGTTTTTCTTTGTAAGATGCAAAAGTTAGCCTCCCTATTTCCCGAATCCATGAAAATCGCCCGCAACGTCACCGAACTGATTGGCCGCACTCCCCTGGTGGAATTGAACCGCATTCCCCAGGCGGAAAATTGCCTAGCCCGCATTGTCGTCAAACTAGAAGGCATGAACCCAGCCGCCTCGGTTAAAGACCGCATCGGGGCGAATATGATTAACCAAGCCGAGCGGGACGGTTTAATTACCCCTGGGGAAACCCTGTTAGTAGAACCCACCTCCGGCAACACCGGCATCGCCCTCGCCATGGTGGCCGCCGCTAAAGGTTATCAGTTAATCCTAACCATGCCGGAAACCATGAGCCAGGAGCGCCGGGCCATGCTCCGGGCCTACGGCGCCAAACTGGAACTGACCCCCGGCGCCGAGGGCATGGGGGGCTGTATCCGTCGGGCCCAGGAGCTGGCCGACTCCCTGCCCAACGCCTATATGCTCCAGCAATTTAAAAACCCCGCCAACCCGGAAATTCATCGCCTGACCACCGCCGAGGAAATTTGGGAAGACACCGACGGCGCCGTCGATATCCTGATCTCCGGCGTCGGCACCGGCGGTACCCTGACCGGCGTCGCCTCGGTGCTCAAGGCCCGCAAGCCCAGTTTTCAAGTCGTCGCCGTGGAACCCCAAAACAGTCCCGTTCTCTCCGGCGGCGCTCCGGGGCCCCATAAAATTCAGGGCATCGGCGCCGGTTTTGTGCCGGAAGTCTTGGACGCGAGTCTCATCGACGAAGTGATTACCGTCTCCGACGACCAAGCCATGGATTACGGGCGCCGTCTCGCTCGTCAGGAAGGTCTGCTCTCCGGGATCTCCAGCGGAGCGGCGCTCTGCGCGGCCATTCAAGTGGCCCGGCGCCCGCAAAATAAAGACAAGTTAATTGTCATGATTCAACCCAGTTTTGGGGAGCGCTATCTGAGCACGGCCTTGTTTCAAGATTTAGACGCTTAGTCTCAGATATCAGATATCAGTGAGGCGTTAGCGGATCTCCGTCGTCTGATCTCTGTCATCTGTCTAGGGGTTGGGGAGACTTTCTAGGTATTGGACAAACTCCAACAGTTCCTCGTCGGAAAGGAGTTGGCGAGAGCGCTTACCGTAGGTTTGCAAGAGGTAATTGCGTCCCTGCTCGCTAGTCCAGCCCAAACGCTTCAACTCGATGTTACTGCGGGCGATAATGTCGGCAAAATCCAAGGTTTCCCCGACTTCCGGCGCTTCTGGCATGATCTCCGGCGTCTCTAGACCGATTTCCGGCTCCGGCGCCGTCCAGGTCATCAGGGGCAAAGGGGCGTCTGCCTCGGCGCTGTGGCCGTTGCCGCCGTTGCTTTCCTCTGGGGGCGGACTGAGTTCAAGGATGGGTTCCGGCTCGGGCAAAACTTCCGGGGGAGCTTCTTTTTTCTTGGTTTTCGTTTTGGGCTGGGGTTCCGGGAGCGGTAGAGGGGACTCTTCGGCGACTAAGGGCGCGGTTTCCGGTTCGGGGGGGAGAGGCGCGACTTCGGGGAGCGTTGTTTCTAGGAACGGAGACGACGGCTCTGTCTCGGGTTCCGGCGGCGGAGAGACAACTGCCGGCGCCGCCTGGGGCAAAGAAGGCTCTTCCACCGTCGGCGCCGTTAAAGTTGGCGGCTCGGGGAGCGGATTGGCGGGGATTTCCGGGGTAATCTCTAAATTTAGGGTCATCAGCGCCCGAGAGCGAGCCAAATCTTCCGCTTGTTCTAAACTTGGCTGGGCGGCCAGCCCGGTGGCGAGAATGATTCCTTCTACTTGAACGGTGGCTTTAACGAGGTACAAACCGCGATCAATTTGGAGGAGATCGCTGGTCAAACTGCCTTGAGGATAACGGGAACGAAATTGGCTAAGCATTAAACAAATTCAGTGGCAACGGCGCTTTCTTTCTCTACAGATTACTCTACCGAGACCCCCCAGCGCCGTTCCTCGACCGCTACGCGCCTAGAGATGAGCCGGCCCAAGAGACGTCTGGGCTAAATTCCAAGGTAGAAACAATCGGCGAAGGTTTACGGGCTTCTGTCACTTGATGAATTTGCCAATGGTTATGGGTGGCGGCCGCCTCAAAGCGAGCGTTACGGAGCCAACAGAGCAAATCCCCCTGGGCGTAATCTTGGATGTAGGGTTCCTCAAAAATTCGCGTCAGCCAGGCGCTCCGGCGCAGGGTTTGTTGGTTGCCGTCGAGAATCAGGATTTGCCCCCCCGGCTTGAGTAAAC
Source organism: Cyanobacteria bacterium RI_101 (assembly GCA_016471375.1). Classification (GTDB taxonomy): domain Bacteria; phylum Cyanobacteriota; class Cyanobacteriia; order Cyanobacteriales; family Microcystaceae; genus Synechocystis. The sequence continues at coordinate 32,442 of WGLZ01000035.1, read as the reverse complement.
GAAAGGCTTCCTTTAAAATCGCCTCGGTAATGGGAGGAGGCGTTTCGTGGAAAAGAAGCGCCGCTGTAATTAAATCGAAGGATTCGGCGCCGAAGGGCGTTTTTTCCGCCCGGCCCTGACGCCACTGAAGGCTTAAGCCCTGCCGACGGGCCTGATGGCGAGCGAAGGTGAGCATATAGGGGGACAGATCTAACCCCGTCACTTCCGCTTGAGGAAAAGCCCTTTTCAGCATTCGGGTCTGGGTGCCGGTGCCACACCCCAGATCTAAAATCCGTCGGGGAGCGCCGCCGATCCGATCGATTAACCCTTGTCTAACCCAATCTTCGTTGGGCGGGAGGACGTAGCGAGTAATCGGATCGTAGGTCAGGGCGGCGGATTGGGTGAGATAACCCCCTTCGATACCGTGGAAATTAGAGCCGCTGTAGTAATCGGGGTACTGGTTCTCCCCGGCGCCGAAGTCCGCCAGTCCCCCTGGCCAATCGATCTCGGCCTTGAGAATGCCGATTTCCTCTTGATCAATGAGAAAGGTTTGGAAAAAGGGTTGCAGAAGCGTTTCCCAAAGAGGCTTAGAGGTCATAACCCGGCTGGCAAGATTTTGGACGCCCTTAGTATAGGCGAGAATTTCCGCCGGCGCCGTCCATGGCACAATCGAAGGATAATTCTCAGGTCTCTGGGAAAGCGTTTTCGCATTTTGTAATCCCCTTCTATGGATGATTTAAAGCGCCGTTTAGACCTAGCCCACCAACTCGCGAACGTCGCAGGAACCGTCATTCGCGCTCAGTTTCGGCGCTCCCATTTGTTTGCCCAAACTAAGTCTGACCAAGTTTCGGCGCTAGTGACGGCGGCGGATCTAGAGGCGGAGGAGGCGATGATTCAACGATTAACTCAAACGTTTCCCGAAGACGGCGTCATTCGGGAAGAGGGAGAAAATCTCCCTTCCCAAAGCGGTTATACCTGGGTCATTGATCCCTTGGATGGCACCTCTTCCTTTGCGCGGGGCTTTCCCCTCTTCGGCGTTTTAATCGGCTTAATCGGAGCCGAGAATCAACCCCTGTTGGGCGTCGCGGATCAACCCATTACCGGCGAGCGCTGGCAGGGAGTCCGGGGGGAAGTCAGCCGTTTACAAGGGGAGCCGATTGTCAATCCCTACGTCGGAGAAACCCAAGAGCGCTTAGAAGAGGCTTGTCTCTGTAGCACGACTCCCTTGATGTTTACCACTCCCCGACAGAGACAAATCGCCGAGACCTTTCAGCGCCGGTGTCGTCGCTCCGCCTTTGGGGGAGACTGCTTTAATTATTTAGCTCTCGCCTCCGGCTGGTCGGCGCTTCCCCTGGTTATCTTAGAAGCCGATTTACAGTTTTATGATTTCTGCGCCCTGATTCCCATTGTCGAAGGCGCCGGCGCCGTCATCACGGATTGGTCGGGGGAGCCTTTAACCTCTGCCTCCACCGAAATTTTGGCGGCGTCTAATGGGACTTTACATCGACAAGCTTTACAACTCCTCAACGGCGCTGGTTGAAAGGTTAACCCACCCCGCCCTTCAGCCCGATAAAATACGAAGAATCACGTCCAGTTCCCCCCGCTTCGGCGCTATGCAACCGCTTTTTACCCTGGGGCACTCCAACCACAGCCCGGAAAAGTTTCTGGATCTCCTTCAGAGTCAGGGGGTTACCGCCCTAGCGGACGTGCGCTCGGCTCCCTACAGCCGCTATTTACCCCATTTCAATCAACAAGCCCTGAAACCATTGCTCGCCCAAGCCGAGATCCGCTATGTTTTCCTCGGCGCCGAACTGGGCGCTCGCCCCTCGGAACCCGCCTGTTATCAAGAGGGCAAAGCCTTGTACGAGCGGATCTCCGCCCTACCCGCCTTCGCCCAGGGGCTAAAGCGTCTCCTCAACGGCGCTCAGGATCACCGCATTGCCCTCATGTGCGCCGAAAAAGATCCCATTACCTGCCACCGGGCTATTTTGGTCTGTCAACACTTAGCGCCGTTTAACCTAGAAATCGCTCATATTCACAGTAATGGCGAGCTAGAATATCATGAAGACCTAGAAGAGCGCCTGCTTGGACTCCACCACCTGCAAGATCCGCCAGCGGGCGGACAGTTGTCCCTCTTTCCCGCGGAAACGGCGCCGTTGGACGACCGAGAAACCCGTCTTCAAAAAGCCTATCAACTCCAGGGTGATAAAATTGCCTACGTCGAGAAAGATCATGACTAATCTTTTTACCATTGGTTTTACTCGCAAGTCCGCCGCCGACTTTTTTACGCGACTGCGTCAGGCGGGCGTTGACACCGTGATTGACACTCGTCTCAATAATAAGTCTCAGCTTGCGGGCTTCGCTAAACAGGACGACCTGCGATTTTTCCTGCGGGAAATCGGCGGGATCAACTATAAACACGAACTATCCTTAGCGCCGACTCAGGATATTTTAGACGCCTACAAGAAAAAAAAGATGTCCTGGGAGGAGTATTCAGAACAGTATCTAGCTCTGCTCAAGGAACGGCAAATTGAGACCCAATTAACGGAAGAAAATTTAGAAAACGCTTGTTTTTTATGTAGCGAAGATCAACCCCATTTTTGCCACCGTCGTCTCGCCGCCGAGTACCTAAAAAACTATTTTGAAACGCTCACTATTTTACATTTATAGATCCAGTTAAATCTTAAATCATTATAAAAAGCTAAAAATATGATTGCTCAAAACTAAATCTTTTGACTTCATTCAGTGGATGGTTTTCTCCTATGATTCTCATCTGTTTAGCCAATTCTTACAAACATCAGGGGCGTTGTCTCGCTGGCATTGATCCCCAATCAGGACGGTGGGTTCGCCCCTTTTCTCCTTCCCCGGACGGTACGATTCCTTTAGATGATCCCTTAATTAAGGTTGATCACATTGAATTGCTTGATTTAGTGGACATTCCTCTCAATTCCCAGAACATCAGAGGCTACGAGGAAGAAAACCAAGGCTATTATCCCGCCTCTTGGCAAGTTTTAGGCAAGGCTAAGATAACAGCACTTTTAAAATATCGAGACCACCAACTTCTTTATCCTCAATTTGACTGCTTTATTCCCTTTGCAGATCTGAAAGCGCAAAAACTGCGGAATGATAAAATTAAAACTCTCCAACTGATTGAAGTTAAATCTTTTTACGCTTACCGTACTCCCTGGGGTAAGTATCGAGGAAAAATCAAAGATAACCGTTATGGACTAGAGAAGTGTGAGTTAAGTATTACTGACCCTTTTTTTCGAGAAAAATTAGCTCAAAATCAGCCCGTTAGCCGTCATTGTTTGCTCTGTATGAGTTTGGGACAACCTTGGCAGGCTGAGCCTGGGATGGAAAGTCGCTGTTATCGTTTAATTGCAGGAGTGATCGAGCTTTTACCAGAAATTGAGCAGATTCAGACAGCCCTAGAGCGGGCGGGCTGGGATCAAGACCAGGGGCGCCGGTATCTTCAGGAACAGTTTAATAAATCCTCTCGCTATGAACTGACGGCGCTGGAAGCGCAAGCGTTTCTCAAGATCTTAGGGGGAGAAACCCCCCTCTAAGCCGATTTAAGACCCGAATTGGGCCCGATAATTGAGCAGAGCCTCGTATTTAGGGGAACTCGGATCGTTAACATGCTCTAAAGCGCCCCAACTGCCATAGATGCCATATGTGCTGACATTGGTAAAGTTTACAAACAAGCCTCCGCCTGCGTCCCGCCAGTTTTGGAGATATTCTTCGTAAAGTTGCCCCATACGAGGATCGCGATTAGCCGCCCGGAAGAGCTGAGTCGAAGCCGGGTTAAAACCCACCAAATGTTGTCCCCCTTCATAGGCTAAAAGCTCTAGCCCCTGGGCGTTAGCCAGCGCCGCGTGATTGACGATATTGGCGGTCGCCTGGGCTAGAGCGCCGCCAGGGGGGCTATTGGACACTTGGCCGCCCTGGGTCAACTCGTCAAAGAGTTTGGTTAACCCCTTATCGGGCAAAGACTTCCAACTTTTGATGATCGCCTCGTTTTTTTTGTTGCCGAGATAATTGCCCATGTAGGGCGCGATGGCGATAGCGTCAATGCCATAGTCCTGGTGACTTAACGGGTTATCGGTCCAAGCGTAGCTCAGAGCGCGGTTTAACACCTTAATATTCGCCGCTTGCCCCGCCATGACCCCAATGACTCGCTCTTTTTCGGCGCCGAAAACGTCGTCCCAAATCTGAGCGATCTGGGTTGTTCGACGACTATACCAATCCGTCACTAGGGCGAAATCATTGAGGCCGGAGCCGGCCCATTCCGCCCGGGCCTGATCCCGCACCCAGCGGTATTGTCCAAACATTCCGTTCCAAACTTCGTTGGAATATTCCACATACACCGTCAGATTTGGGTCAAGATTATCCCGCACATAGGCGGCGAAGTTACGCACATAGTCGTCGTCGGCCTGATGGGGCATAGTAAACCAGGGGTGAGACTGGGTTGTGTTAGCCAATTGCACCATGATCTCCACCGGCGCTCCCTTGTGCATCCAGGAGGCGGTGGTCAAGGTCGGTCGGTCGGCCCAAGTTTGCTGGGCGGAGTTGTTGGTCTCCATCCAATCCATAAACCGCAGGGTCGAAAACGGCGCTAATTTTTCGAGGGAGTCGGGATTGAAGGGCTGGGCTTGATAGGTGGGTTCGGCGCCGAGGGGAACGACGCGGATATTCCGCAGGTAATTTTGGGGATTGGTGTCTGTAATGGTCAGAAAAATGCCTTGATCGGAAGGAGCGACGGTGAGCACATCTCGACCCGGCGTTGAAGCGCCGACATTTTTAACGGCGTCGCCGCCGTATTCAATAGTCCCCTGTCCTTCGTAGAGAACAACGTACTGCCCCCCCGGATATCGTCCTTCCAAACTTCGATACATTTCCGCCGTCACCCGGTCGTAGGTCGCGCCAGTCTCCGGGATTGAAGTCACCCAACCATTGGCGTCCAAATTTAAGGGTTCTTTGGTATTCCATATATCGGCGGTGTGGGTTGTCCAGACCCGGGCGGACTTAAAGGCGTCCACTAGGGGCAGAGCCGGATTATAGGGTCGAAAAGAAGATAAATTGGTTCCCAGAATATTAGGCGGCAGCGCCGGAGCAGAAGAGTCATCATTTTGAATCGTCCCAGTGGCGCTCGCTTTTTTGCTATCCAATACGGCGCCGGCGGAGGGATTAAAGAGATCGAGGCGGAAGGTTTCGTCTGGCTCCCAAGTCGAATCCCCCTGAACCCGGATTTGAATCGTCCGACTGGTTTGGTTGGGCGCGAAGGTCAGCGTCCCCTCGGGCAAGACTCCGCCGACAAAATCCTCCCCGTCCACAGGGTTGGCGCCCCTAGGTCGGACTCGCCATTGAACGGCGGCGGCGGAGTCGGCGGGGCCGGTACGGGTGACGGTGTAGTTAAAGTAGGCGATCTCGCTGTCGCCTTCCAGTTGAGCGATTTTACGGGTCGTTAGGCTGAGGACAGTCATAGCGGATTAAAGTCAAGGAAAATGGATTTTAATTCTACGGTAGCGGTTTTGACCAAACAGGGAGAGATTTCTCCGGGCCCTCCCTCTTTCGCTTCCCTAGCTCATCCCTCATTCTCTGTCGCCATGTTTAGCTTGACCGAGCGTCCCATTATCGTCCCCCCTTTAATCGAAGTTCTGCGAGATCCCCAAGTCGGCGCTCTAGCCACCTTCGAGGGCTGGGTCAGGAACCATAATCACGGACGAGAGGTGTTGTCCTTAGAATACCAGGTCTATCCTGAGTTGGCTCTTCTCGAAGGTAAGAAAATTATCCTTGAAGCCCAAGAACGTTTTGAACTCCGTCAAGCTCTAGCCGTTCACCGTTGGGGACATTTACAGATTGGAGAGGCGGCGGTCTGGGTCGGAGCGACCGCTAGTCATCGCCAAGCCGCCTTTGACGGCGCCGAGTATATCATCGACGAACTAAAACGGCGCTTGCCCATCTGGAAAAAGGAGCATTACCAAGACGGCGGCGCCGAATGGGTCTATTGTCGTCACTAAACCCGACCGGGGAGTTGAATCGTCGCCCTGACTCGGTGAGAGAATAGAATAAAAACGCCAGCGCCGCAAGGAGAATTGAGCATGCCAGACAACTATCGCAGTCAAGTCGTCACCCAGGGAACCCAACGTAGTCCCAACCGGGCTATGCTCCGGGCGGTGGGGTTCGGGGACGGAGATTTTACCAAGCCCATCGTGGGTATCGCCAGCGCCTATAGCACCATTACCCCCTGCAATATGGGCATTAACGATCTGGCGCTCCGGGCGGAAGTCGGTTGTAAGTCCGCCGGCGCTATGCCCCAAATTTTTGGCACCATCACCATCAGCGACGGCATTTCCATGGGAACGGAGGGGATGAAATACTCCCTAGTGTCTCGGGAGGTGATCGCCGACTCCATCGAAACGGTCTGTAACGGCCAAAGTATGGACGGGGTTTTAGCCATCGGCGGTTGCGATAAAAATATGCCCGGCGCCATGATCGCCATGGCTCGCCTCAATATCCCGGCGATTTTTGTCTATGGCGGCACGATTAAACCCGGCCACTACGAAGGTCAAGATTTAACCGTAGTGAGCGCCTTTGAAGCGGTGGGACAATACAGCGCCGGCAAAATCGACGAAGAGAAACTGCTGGGGATTGAGCGCCGCGCCTGTCCCGGCGCCGGGTCCTGCGGCGGTATGTTTACGGCCAACACCATGTCCTCCGCCTTTGAAGTCATGGGCATGAGCCTGCCCTACTCCTCCACCATGAGCGCCGAGGACGCGGAAAAAGCCCAAAGCGCCGAGGAGTCCGCCAAAGTTCTCGTTCAAGCTATCCAAAAACAAATCCTGCCGCGACAACTTTTGACCCGTCAGGCCTTTGAAAACGCCATCGCCGTCATTATGGCCGTGGGCGGCTCCACCAACGCCGTGCTCCATTTACTGGCTATTGCCCAGACCATCGGAGTGGAGTTAACCCTAGACGACTTTGAAGCCATCCGCCAAAAAGTCCCCGTCCTCTGCGACCTCAAACCCTCCGGGCAGTACGTCATCACGAATCTCCACGAGGCGGGGGGCATTCCCCAGGTGATGAAAATGCTCCTGGTTAACGGCCTACTCCACGGCGAGGCGCTGACGATTACCGGGCAAACTCTGGCGGAGGTTTTAGCGGAGGTGCCGGACACTCCCCCGGCGGGTCAAAATGTGATCCGTCCCTGGTCCAATCCGGTTTATCGGGAAGGGCATTTAGCCATTCTCAAGGGTAATCTCGCTAGCGAAGGCGCCGTGGCCAAAATCAGCGGCGTCAAAAATCCCCAAATCACCGGCCCAGCCCGAGTCTTTGAATCGGAAGAAGATTGTCTGGACGCCATCCTAGCGGGGAAAATTCAACCCGGCGATGTGGTAGTCGTTCGCTACGAAGGCCCCAAGGGCGGCCCCGGAATGCGGGAAATGCTAGCGCCGACGTCCGCTATTATCGGCGCCGGTTTGGGAGATTCCGTAGGTCTGATCACCGACGGGCGTTTTTCCGGCGGCACCTATGGTTTAGTGGTGGGTCACGTGGCGCCGGAGGCCTATGTGGGGGGAACTATCGCCCTAGTCGAGGAGGGGGACAGTATCACCATTGACGCCAAAGAGCGCCGTCTCCAACTCAACGTCAGCGAGGAGGAACTGGCCCGGCGCCGGGCTAACTGGCAAGCGCCGCCTCCCCGTTATCGGACGGGCACTTTGGCTAAATACGCTAAGCTGGTGTCTTCGAGCAGTATCGGCGCTGTGACTGACCGGGATTTATTCTAGACTGGCGGTAAAAGTCCCCCTAGATTTTTAAGTCTAGGGGGGAATAAACTCTATCCCAAAGCCAAGAAAAATCAAACCTTATTAAGCGAACTATAAAGTAATCCCAAAAGGATGATGGCAATGAGCAGTCTTGAGTATAAAAAAACGTTTTTTAAAGTAGCCGATTTTGTCTCTTGGCAGAGCAACAAGACATTGGTGTTGTCTCCCAAATTTCAACGGCGCTCGGTCTGGAAGGCAGGGGCGAAATCATATTTGATTGACACTATTGTTAAAAATCTTCCCATTCCCATTATTTTTTTACGAGATAAACCGATTGACATCAACACGATGAAAGCGGTTAGAGAAGTCATTGATGGACAGCAAAGGCTAAGGACTGTGTTGAGTTTTGTCAAGCCTGAATTATTAGATGATTATGATCCTAAGAAAGATGAATTTTTCGTGAAGAGATTTCATAACGAAGATATCTCTGGCAAAGCTTTTCAAAACCTGGATCCTGAAATTCAACAGTCTATTCTTGATTATGAATTTAGCGTTCACATTTTATCTCCTCGCATTGATGATCGGGATGTGATTGAAATTTTTCGCAGAATGAACTCAATTTATTATAAACTTAATCCTCAAGAACTTAGGAATTCGCAATATTTTGGAGTTTTTAAAACGCTTGCCTACCGATTAGCAGAGGAATGCCTAAATTACTGGAGAAGTTGGAATATTTACAATGATGATGATATTGCTCGTATGAAAGAAGTGCAACTAACCTCTGAACTGCTAATTATGATCATTAATGAAGACATAGAATCGACTACAGAAAACAAAATTGATAGGTTTTATGAACAGTATGATTCTGAGCTGATTCATCAGGAAGAAGTATATGAAAAATTTATGCTGACTATGGCTAATATTGACAATGGATTCAAAGACTTTCTACCCCGGTCTATTTTTTCTCAAAAAACCAAAATTTATGTGTTTTTCGCATTGATATACCAAATTTTATTTGGATTAAATCAATATCCTAAGTCGAGCACAAAGGAATATCTCCAAGAAGGTTATTTGGGATTAAGGCTGACCCATGAAACTATCGAAAAAATAAAGAAAATTTGTCAGACAATAGAAAATAACAAAAGCTCTTTAAATCCAGATGTGGTTAAAGCTCTAGAATCAAGGAGGGAAGGAACAACAGAAAGGAGGGCAATTTTTAATTACCTGCTCTTACAATTAAATAATAGTGAATCTTCTTCCGAATTTATTCTTTAAACCATCTCTCTGTCTCTTTATTATTTTAGCTATGGCACAAACGGCTAATCAACTCTTGGAAACTTTTAGAACAAAGGTTATTCTAAAGGAAGAAGTTCGCTCTAAAATGGAAAGTCTAGTGGTAACAAGATCAATTGACGAAATGGATATTCTATTTATTTATGATGGTCTATTTCTAAGTTTATTCACTGATTTTGAAGAATTCCTAGAAAAATTATTTATAGGTTTGCTAAATGGAACTTTGCGTATTCAAGGGAAAAAAGTTGACCAGTTTCGTAAAATCAAAATTAGTCCTCAAGAACAAACAGAAATAGTCATTAGAAGCGGAAAAGACTACCTTGATTGGCTACCTTACGAGCAACATACAGAGAAAAGAGCAAAAATTTATTTTCATAATGGTTCTCCCTTCACTCAATTAAACTCTGATCAAAAAAGAGTTCTACAAGACTATCATAAAATCAGAAACGCCATTGCTCATAAAAGTTCTAAATCCCAAAGGGAGTTCAATAAGGTAATACAAAACAATCGTTTATCGCCTTTAGAAAGAACGCCCGCAGGATATTTGAGAAGTAAACCACAGGGAAATGAGACCCAATATCAAATTGCTACTACAGAGTTAATCAGTATGGCTAGAACTCTAATTGAATGTCCCCCCATTCTTCTTAAATTTTCTTAAACTCGGGACAGCGCTAAGCGATATTTTTAAGATAATCAGTTTTTATCTCCTAATGAGTAGTGGCTACAACGAGCGCAGTCAATTTTATAAACCCTTTAGGAGTGATACAATGGATGTCCGCTAGAGCAAAAATTGACCGATTTTGACCCCTTCAAAACAGAGGTTAAAAACACTCCATAAAAGATAAAAAGCTTAAATGATCACCAGTCCCCTACGTTACCCTGGCGGTAAAACCCGCGCCATTCAACGGATGAAATATCTGTTGCCAGAAACCTTTTCCGAATATCGAGAACCCTTTGTCGGCGGCGGCTCGTTTTTCATCTACTTAAAACAAGCTTATCCCCAAATCAAAATTTGGATCAACGACCTTAATCCTGAACTCTATTACTTTTGGAAATACGCCCAAATCGACTCCGACAAGTTAGCCCAAGCCGTTTATGAAGTCAAATCTACCCGACCAGACGGGCGAGAACTCTTTAACGAATTGCTGGCGGTGGCAACGGAAAACTTGCCTGAATTTGACCGCGCCGTTCGTTTTTTTGTCCTCAACCGCATTACCTTCTCCGGCGTGGTGGAAGCCGGGGGCTATTCCCAACAGGCTTTTGAAGGGCGCTTTACGGATTCTTCGATTCGGCGCTTGGCGGCGCTTGGCGGCGTCTTAGAGGGGGTGAAAATTACCCATCTGGATTATGGAGAAGTCCTGTCCCAAGGCGGCGCCGAAGTCTTTACCTTTCTGGATCCCCCCTATTTAAAAGCGACCCCTTCTAAACTTTATGGCAAAAAAGGCGCTTTACATACCGCCTTTGAACACAATCAATTCGCCCAAAGAATGCGGGACTGTCGTCATTCCTGGCTGATTACCTACGACGATTCTCTTCCCATTCGAGAAAATTTTGCCTTTGCTCATCTTTATACCTGGACATTACAGTACGGCATGAATAACTATAAACAGGGCAAGGCGGATAAGGGGAGCGAGTTATTTATTACCAACTACTCCCTATCCCAAGAGGCGCAATTAGCGGCGCTGTAGCCCAGAGTCTTGGCTCCTTTAGCCAGCTTCATGATTCCCCGGGGATCGTTCGGAGCCGTCTGACCCGGCCTTCTCCCTCTCCAAATGTGCTAAAGTGAGCGGGATTTTCCACTCTTCTGGCCTATGACCCTCTCCCTGCGGCGCTTAGCCCAAAACACCGTCGCCCGTTGGTGGCTCGTCGGGTTGCTTTTCATGGTCATCAATATTGTGATTTTGGACTGGCTAAAGATGGGTCTTGGTCTGTCCCTGACTTGGGCCACAGTGCTGTCGGCGGAATTTTGCACCCTCACCCGTTACGCCGTCAACGACACCTGGGTCTTTGGCAACCCCCGCCCCACTTGGAAGCGCTGTTGGGACTATCATTTGGCTAACTTTAGCAGTTTTTTTCTCTGGAGCTTCATTATCGTTGTTCTGGGCAATAAACTGGGCTGGGATCACCGTCTGGCGGCGGTGGCGGCCACTGTTGTTTCCGTGGGTTGGAGTATGGTCACCAATTTTCTCTGGGTCTGGCGCCGTCCTTCCTCCTCCCAAGGCGAGTAATCTTTCACCAGCGCCGATGGAACCCCTTTTTATCGTCCTTGAAGGCATTGACGGCTCCGGTAAAACCACCCAAGCCGAGCGGCTCTTGCGCTATTTCGAGGGTCAAAACCAAAACGCCGTTCTCAGTCCCGAACCCACCGCCGGCCCCGTTGGTCAACTTTTGCGGCGCTTTTTAGGGGGGGAGGAGACGCCCGCCTTTAGCTCTCCTCAACAGCTAGAGCGACAAATGGGCTATCTCTTCGCCGCGGATCGCCATTACCATTTATTTAATCAAACCGACGGCGTTTTTTACTCTCTTCGGGAACGGCGCCGCCATGTTATCGTCCCTCGCTATTACTGCTCCTCTTTGGCCTACAACGCCCACGGCCCCGAGGATTGGGCGTTTATCGAAAGATTGAATCAGGAATTTCCCCCCCCCGACGTTTTAATTTACCTTGACTTGACGGTGGAGACGGCGCTAGAACGATTAGCCGCCCGGCGCTTGGAATACTACGAAAAAGCCGACACCCTGCGGGAAGTGCGGCGTAATTACCAGAGACTTCTTGACCGTTATCCTTACCCTAAATTAATCCTCGACGGCGCTCAAGCGCCGGATTGTTTAGAGCGCCGAATTATTGAATTTCTTTCCGCTCAGAAACAACGCCTTGAGAGCCTAGGCTAAGAGAATGGTTGTTCAACGCCAAGATTTTCTTAGGAAGTAGGGATGCAACTCTTTTCTCTCCTCTCGCTCCTCCCTGTCTCCCCCACCTCCCCATCTGCTATAGTCTGAAAAAACGCCCCCTAGACCTAGACCTCTCCCATGCCTCCCCGCTGGCCCCGCAAACCCGACCGCAATGACCCCGAATTCCGTCGTCTGGACGACCGCATGAACTTTGCGCTCCACGTGGCGATTTTTTTGACCCTCACCTCCGGTCTCTGGTTTTTCCATAACCTCTACCGAGCGGACTGGTCTTGGTTAATCCCCTTCAATCTGGTCTGGTTCGGTCTCCTGACGCTTCATCTCCTCTACATCGGCGCTTTGGCCGACTACTCCCGCAAAAGCTCATGACCACCGCCCCCTCTACTTTGGAAATTGAAGCCCTCGCCGCCGAGATTGGCGAAAACATTTACATCGACGTGGCCAAATGGCGTCTTTACTTGGCTGAAGCCCATCTTCATCTGCCCCTAGCGGAGCGCCTTTATCCTTTGTTACAGGACGAGAATGTAACCCCCGCCGGGATTCGTCAGGTCTTGGGAGAAATTTCCGTCAGTTTAGGCGGCGGGCAACGACAACTCACCCTTGGGGAACTGATCCCAACCGAAGTCCAAGGGCGCCTGCTGACGCTGTTGGAAGACTACCAAGCCCGCTAGGGGGTTAAATCCCCGCAGGCGCCAATTCTCGGGCCCGGGGAATAGCGTAGGTGAAGAAATCCTTCGCCATCAGGGTATTGGGAAAAATGGCCTGGGCTTCCCGGAGTAAGTCTTCCAATTGAATCGCGTTCCCCGGCGCGTAGCGGGGGCTGAAGTGGGTCATGATTAACTGCTTGACCCCCGCTAGATAGGCCACCTGGGCCGCCATGGTGGAGGTGGAGTGGAGGCGGTCAAAAGCGAGTTCCGCGTCCTGGTGGGCGAAGGTGGCTTCGTGAACTAAGACGTCGGCGTTTTGGGCCAAACGAACGGCGCCGTCGCAGAAAACCGTATCCGTGCAATAGACAAACGCCCGTCCCGTTTCCGGGGGGTCGCAGACGTCGGCGCCGCGAATCCGTTTACCGTTGGGCAGGGTAATGGTTTTACCTTGTTTTAACTGCCCGTAGAGGGGGCCTTCCGGCACGCCCAAGGCCTGGGCCTGTTCCGCCCGCAGACGACCGGGCCGGTCTTTTTCCTGAACCCGGTAACCGTAGGCGGGAATACGGTGTTTGAGCAAGCCGCAACTGACTTGAAAATCTTCGTCTTCGTAGAGCAGACCGTCCTCGTAAATGGTCTGGACTTGAATGCGGTTCATTAAATGGGTGGCGGAAAGTTTGGCGCAGGCCTGAAGGTAGTCTTCTAACCCTGGCGGCCCGTAGAGGGTCAACGCCTGACCGGCGCCGGCCAGGCCGCAACTGGCTAATAATCCCATCAAGCCAAAAATATGATCTCCGTGGAGATGGGTGATAAAAATACGGCTAATTTGGGAGATTTTCACCTCGCTCCGCAGGAGTTGATGCTGGGTGCCCTCCCCGCAGTCAAAGAGCCACACCTCGGCCCGCTGGGGCAATCGGAGGGCGATACTGGACACGTTGCGGCTACGGGTCGGCACGCCTGAGCTGGTGCCTAAAAAGGTAATCTCCACAGGATTCGGCGACGTTTAGAAATTAATCGGTTAAAACCCTGGCTATCTTAGCCTGTTTTCCCTGACCTCGAAGCTTCGGCGCCGCCTAGAGCCATTGCCAGCGATGGCACAGCGCCGCCTGACCTTGGTAAGCGCCAGCGGAATCCTCTAAATTCCAGACCGTCGCGTCTTGGATCAGAAAGCGGCGCCCCTTGCGGTTGATCCGAACGCCGCTATAGCCGATAGCGAATCCCTGACGGCTCACCGTCGCCAAGAAACGCTCTCGCTCCCCTTGTTCGGGCGGCTCCGCCGAGAGTCGGGACGGCAGTTGCGTCAGTTCTTTCCATGAATAATCAAAGAGTTTCTGAGCCGCTAAATTGCCGTAGGTAAAAACGGGATCGGCGGCGGCGTTGTGGGAGAGGACAAGATAGGGCGCTTCGTAAATCGCCTGGGCCAATTCCGCCGGATCGGTTATTTCCGAAAAACCAAAAGGTTGACCCAAGCGGCGCTTGTAGTTGGCTTTGAGTAACCGGATGTGGGGGGCTAGGTATTGATTCTCGGCGCCGGGTTCGGGAAAAGTCATGGGTTTATTAGTTTTTCTGAGGTTGAGACCGGCAACCAAACGGTAAAACAACTGCCGGCGCCGAGTTGACTGTCTAGGGAAACCCGGCCGCCATGAAGTTCCACAATCCGTTTCACCAGCGCCAAGCCAAGACCGGCGCCGCTAAAGCGCCGATTGAGACCGCTGTCCAACTGGAGGAAGGGCTGGAAAAGTTTGGGGAAATTTTCGGGGGCGACGCCGATGCCCGTATCGGTAACGGTCAGGGCGACGCCGTCGTTGTCTAACCGAGCGCCGAGGGTGACCCGACCGCCGGAGGGCGTAAATTTAACGGCGTTGTTTAACAGATTGCTCAAAACCTGTTGCAAGCGGCGCTCGTCTCCCCGAAGGGGGGGTAAATCGGGCGCTAAATCCAACTGGAGGGTTAACTTTTTGGACTGAGCCAGGGGCGTCGCCTGAACCAGACTGTCCCGACAGAGGGCCGCCGGGTCAAGAGCCTGAATCCGCAGTTCTAGGGCGCCAATGTCGATGTTGGCCATGGCCAACACATCGTTAATGAGAGCCAAAAGATGGTTGCCGCTCTCTTCGATGATCCGCAGGGCTTCCTCCTGCCGCTCCGTTAAGGCGCCGTAAATCTGTTCGGCCAGGAGTTGGGTTTCCCCCAAGATACCGTTCAGGGGGGTGCGAAACTCATGGCTCATGTTAGCCAAAAATTGACTTTTGGCTAAATTGGCGGCCTCCGCGGCGGTTTTCGCTTGTTCGAGGGACTTCACCTGTCGAGCCACTTCCGCCTCTAGGGAAAGGGTCAGGCTCCGCAGACGCAGGTGGGTTTTCACCCGAGCCAGCACTTCCTGGGCTTGGAAGGGTTTGGGAATATAGTCCACGCCGCCGAGGCGAAAACACTGCATCTTGCTGTCTAGATCCGTCAGCGCCGTGATGAAAATGATGGGAATCCCTTCCGTTTGGGGGTCTTGCTTCAGGCGCCGGCAGACCTCGAAGCCGTCCATCTCCGGCATCATCACGTCTAACAAAATCAGACTGGGCTGGGTTCTTTGGATCAGTTTCAAGGCCCGCTCCCCAGACAGGGCGATGGCCACCTCATAGCCGGCGCCGTGGAGAGTGGAAGAGAGGACGTCGAGATTGGCGGGGGTGTCGTCAACGATCAGAATCAAGGGAGCGGAGTCAGTCATTAGGGACGGAATTTTTGAGGGCTTCGGTTAAAAAGGTTTCTAGATCGTCGAGTTGGAAGTGTTTGGCCAGGGTCAGCGCCCGTTGCAGGAACGGCCCGTAGCGGGGGTCTCGCTCCGCTAGCGCCGAGGCGATTTCGGCGAAGGCCGGCAGACGGCCGTCCCGAGTTAACGCTAGCAGGCGCTCGATTTCCTCGCCGGGGGGGATTCGCTCCTGGGTCGGAGAGGGGTTAGGGGCAGGCTCATCGTCCCCATAGCGCCAGTTTAGCCCCAAATGCTCAACCAGTAGACTCAAGAGGGTTTCCACCTCCACGGGCTTGGGTAAAAAGTCGTCTCCCCCGGCGTCTAGACTTTTTTGCCGGTCCATATTGGAAACGGAGGCGGAGGAGACAATCACTTTATGGCCTTTCAAGGCGGGATCGTCTCTGAGAATTCGCAAAAACTCAAAGCCATCCAGAACCGGCATCACAATATCGGTGATGATCAAATCAAAGGTTTGCTCCGCCAAAACCGCCAGCGCCGCCCGACCGTTCTCCGCCTCCGCCGCGGTAAACCCCAGCAGTTCTAGCAAGTCCTTGAGCACGGCCCGATTTTCCCAGCGGTCGTCCACGATCAGCAGAGAGCGCCGTTCCCCCTCGTAGCCGATAATTTGCCGCCCTTGATGGCGGCGGACTTCCTCGCCCCAATTCGGCGCCGGGGGCAATTCGACGCTAAACCAAAAGCGACTGCCTCGCCCCGGTTGACTGTCGACTTGGATGGCTCCCCCCATCAACCCCACTAGGCGCTGGCTAATGGCTAGCCCCAAGCCGGTCCCCTGGGCCCGTTGCTTGGCGTCTCCCGCCTGCTCAAAGGCCCGAAAAAGTTTTTTTTGCTCCTCCGGGGCCAGGCCAACGCCGGTGTCCGTCACGCTAAAGGTTAAACGCCCGTTTTCCTCCGGGCGAACGTCTAAGCCCACCCGCCCCTGGTCGGTAAATTTAATGGCGTTGCCCAGCAGATTAATCAAGACCTGCCTTAGGCGCTTTTCGTCGGCCCAGACCGCCTCGGGCAACCGGGGATCGGGTTCATACTCAAATCGCAGTCCTTTTTTGTCCGCCCGCACCCGACAGATTTCCGCCACCCCCTGGATCAGCGCCGGCAGGTGAACCGGTTGGGGCGTCAAGTCCAGCCGCCGGGCTTCGATTTTGGATAAATCTAAAACATCGTCGATTAAGGTCAAGAGGTGGGCGCCGCATTGATAGATAATCTCCACCCCGTGGTCCGCCTGGGCGCCGAGGGAGGAGCGGCCGAGGAGCTGGGCGTAACCGAGAATCCCGTTCAGGGGCGTGCGCAGTTCGTGACTCATATTGGACAAAAATTCGCTTTTGGCTTGGTTGGCGCTGTCCGCCGCCCCTTTGGCCTGTTCCAACGCCTGGGTGTATTTTTGTTGCTCCGCCAACAGTTCCCGCACCCGGCCAATCAGTTGGTTTAGAGACTGGGCCAGAATTCCCGTCTCGTCTTGGGTTCTCACCGGCGCCTGGAGGTCGAAATTGGACTCCTGGGTCACCCGCAGAGAAATATCCGTCAATTCCTGTAGGGGCCGGGCGATGGTGCGGCTGATCAAAAGCGCCAGTAGAGCGCCCAGCGCCAGAGAAAAGGCTAGACTGCCGAGAATAATTTGAGTGCGCAGACGCCCCGCCTCCCAGAGGCGCTCGTCCGCTTGGGTTTCTAAGGTTTCCGCCGTTTCGTAAAAGGGTTTTAATTGGTCGGGAAACTCGATGAAGGCCTTAAAGCCCGGACTTTTCACCAGTTGCACCACCGCCTTTTCCGCTTCGGCGCTTTTGCCCTGGGCGATTAAGCGCCCGGTTTCTTGCACAAAGGTCTCGGCTTGACTCAGGAATTGAGCCACCGTTCCCCCATACTCCTGAAGTAGGGGATCCAGTCCGGGAATCGCCGTTCCTCGGGAGGATTGGTTCTGGGCGTCGAGGAGGGTTTGAATGTCCTTGACCCGCTCCGTCAACGCCTGACCTTCCCGGCTAAAAGCCTCCCGATTTTGGAGTAGGGGCGTCAGTTGCTTAGCGGGACGGTTGTAGAGGATTTTGACCTGGAGGCCACTGAGCAGTTTGTGGTCGGCGATGGCCTGCTTTTGGATTTGGATCGCTTGGTATTGGTAATGATTGCCTAGCCAGATACCCAACCCGGTTCCCAACAGCGCCGTTCCCAGAGCCAGAGCGTAGCCGCCGATAATTTTCTCGCGAATTTTCATGGAATCAGAAGGGAAACGTCAGAGGCTAAAGCCCTTAGAATGGGCGGATTGTCGCGCCGAGCTTGTGGAAGTGTATCGCGGTCTTAAGCGAACCGGGAACCGGCGCCGGTTAGCTCCCCGAGCAATCCTGAACTGCGCTGTCCCGAGAAGGGATAAAATAGGCGACAGCGGCGCTCCGCCCCCATCCCTAACGTTAGCCCCTATGCTCAAAGTTTTTCTAACCTTGGTTTGCCTCTGTCTCTGGTTGACAGCCCCCTCCGCTTTGGCCGCCAGTTCCGCTTCGGTGACGGGCACCAGCTCGACCTTTGAAAACACCGTTCTGTCGGGGCAGGATTTCGCGGGACAGGATTTGCTGACCGCTCAATTCACCAATGTCAACCTCTCCAAAAGCGTCTTTCGCAATCAGGATCTGCGGGGGGCGGTCTTCAACGGCGCCGATCTAGACGGCGCCGATCTGCGGGGCGCGGATTTAACCAATGGGCTGGCCTACCTGAGCAGTTTCAACAACGCCAATCTGGAAGACGCCATTTTTACCGAAGCGATTATGCTTCGGAGCACCTTTAAGGACGCCCAAATCACCGGCGCCGATTTTAGCCTAGCGGTGCTGGACAGCGAGCAGGTCAGTCGTCTTTGCGAAAAAGCGGACGGGGTGAATTCTAAAACCGGCGTCAGCACCCGGGAATCCTTGGGATGTTCTTAAAGGTTTAGGTGCTATTTTGATGCAGAGTCAATCCATTGGCGTCGTGGGCGGCGGGCAACTCGCCTGGATGCTCGCTCAAGCCGCGCCGAAGTTGGGGCTTAACCTTTGGGTTCAGACCCCCCAGGCTGAGGATCCCGCCGTTGGTTTGGCCGCGGGAGTCGTCTTGGCGCCAGTGGCGGACGCGGAGGGCACCGCCCGTCTAGCGGAACACTGCCCGATTATTACCTTTGAAAACGAGTTTGTAGATTTAGAGAACCTAGAACCCTTAGCCGAAAGGGGAGTTTGTTTTCGCCCTTCTTTAGGCTCCCTCGCCCCTCTACTGGATAAACTCCGACAACGCCAGTTTTTACAAGCCTTAAATCTGCCGGTTCCCCGGTTCGGCGCTTACGAGGCGGGTCAAAGTCTCAAGTTTCCCTGTGTGCTTAAGGCCCGTCGTCAGGGCTACGACGGCCAGGGCACGCATATTTTTAAACAGGCCGAAGACTGGGAGCGCCGAATGCCGGAGTTAGCCTTAAGAACGGGAGAATGGTTAATCGAAGAGTTCATCCCCTTTGAACGGGAATTGGCGCTGGTGGCGGCCCGGAGTTCCGGGGGGGAAATCGCTTTTTTCCCGGTGGCGGAAACGCGTCAGGTCGATCAGGTCTGCCGCTGGGCCCTAGCGCCGGCGCCGAATATCGAAGCCGTAGAATCCCAGATTCAAGATTATGGCCGCCGGATTTTGGACGCTCTCGATTATGTGGGCGTTCTCGGAATGGAACTCTTTTTAACCCCCGACGGCGACCTTTACTTCAACGAATTGGCGCCCCGAGTTCACAACTCCGGTCATTTCAGTCAGGACGCCTGTCAGACCTCCCAGTTTGCCCTCCATCTCCAAGCCGCGGCGGGTTTACCCCTGGGATCGACTCGACTGCTGGGCGCCCAGGCGTTGATGGTGAATCTTCTCGGCTACGAAAGCGCGGACAAGGATTACGGCGCTGAGCGCCTCGCTTTAGCCCGTTTACCCGGCGCTCACGTTCACTGGTATCAAAAAAATAGCGCTCGCCCCGGCCGCAAACTGGGTCATGTTAATTTCCTGTTTCCAGAGGTCTCGGCGCCGGAACTTATTGACGCTTTAGTGAACCAAGTCGAGGCGCGTTGGCGCTCGTCGCCAGAATGAGGGCGACCCCCGCAATATTTTAATATTTTTAGACGCATTACCCTCGATAGCCGGCGCCTTCCTTCGGCGCTTCTTCCCGGAGATTATTCAGCGCCAAACCAAACAGATCCTCCACCCCGTTAATCACCGCGCCCAGAAGAGGCGTCTCCCGGCGCTTAAGCCGATCGAGGGTCTGGGTCAAAAGCGGCGCCGAAGTTTGTCCCGGACGAGTCACCAGTAAGAGGCCGTCGCTCCAAGGTTCCAAATGAAAAACCGCGCGTCCCTGACTCAAAGGGGGAGCGTCGATAAGCACTAAATCAAAGCGTCCCCGCGCTCCGACCAAGAAATGTTGCATCCTAGGGGAAAGCAGGGCCGACTCTCCCCGCGGATTCCAACTCAGACTGGGGAGAATCGAAAGATTGGCCACCTCCGGCGCCAAAATCACCCATTCCTCCAAATTGCTCTCCTTCTTGTCCCAGCCGGCGCCCTTAGCGGGTAAAATCCCCAAAGCGCCGGATTGAGAGGCCCGCCGAAAATCCGCTTCCACCAAGAGGGTTCGTTGATTGGCCTGGGCCGAGGCGATGGCTAAGTTATAGGCTGTGGCGGTCTTGCCTTCTTTGTTGCCGACGCTGGTCACCAGAACAATCTGGGGAATCCGGGGACTATGACCGCCGAGACGGCGCCTGAGATGTTCATAAAAAGCGAGATAAACGGGGTCGAGCCGGTCGTTCAACAGGGCTAAAGCGCGAGGGTTCCCCCGGCGGGGTAGGGTCGGTAGGTAGGCCAAGAGGGGAACCCCCTCCCGCTCTAGGAGTTGCCGGAGCGCCGCCGGAGTCAAGCGCCGATCCGCTAATCTCGTTAAAATCGCCAGACTGGCTAGTCCCCCCAGAAGACCGCCGCCCAAACCGGCGAGGCTGATGAGTAGGGCGCGGGGCAGGGTTCGGGGCGCCGGGGGAATCGGTTTAGGGGTGGCGGGGAGAACAATGGACAATAGCTCCTGGGCCTCCAGAGATTGGGTCTGGGCTAGGGCGGTGAGTAAGTTCTGATAAACCAGACGCTGAAAATCGACTCCCTGGGCCAGACGCAGACGGGTTAACTCCCGCTCCGGCAACTCGCCTTGGCGCTGGCGCAACCCCCGCTCTCGCCGAGCTTCGGCCCGCAGTTGGGCCTGCAAACTCCGTTGGCGAGCGGCTAAGCCTGGGCTAAACCGTTGGCGATCTAGCGCCTGAATTTGGGACCAGAGGCGCTGTTGGTTAGCTTGACTTTGGTTAATCTGCTCGGATAGCCGGTTTTGGTCGGCGCTGAGGGAAGCGTTGCCGGGTTGAGCTAAGAAATCCCGGAATCGGCGCTCGGCCGCCTCTAAATCTTTTTGGGCCTGCTCCAATCGTTGAGACAGCGCCACCACCTGTTGGGGACGACGGGACGCCTGAAGGCGCTGGTTGGTCTCGACGATGCTGGTCATCAGCGCCGCTAAAATTTGCTGAGCGCGGCGGGCTGATTGGTCGTTACTCAGCTGTAGGGTGACCAATTGATTGACATTTTTAGCTCCGGGCGGCGCGGCTTTGGGGGGCAACGTCAACCCTAGATCGCCGCCTTCGAGACTGTCCTGCTCTTGGGGAGAGAGATTAAGCTCCCGAGCGGTTTCGGTAATCGCTTGGGGGGTAAGTAGTTTCGCTCTCAGCGCCGTTTCCGTTAGGGGCGTTGTCGTTCCCACCGACAGTTGCCCCACCGCATAGAACCGAGGTTCAGGGGAAGGCGGGAGTTTAGCCATGCCGATACTCATCCCCAAACCGGCGCCCCCGAGGACAGTCCCAAGAATCCACCAGGGCCGGCGCTGAGCGGTTAACCAAAAACGTTGCGGGAGGAGGGACATTGGGGGAAAGGGGAATGGGAGGAACAAGGAAGAGATGAGGGAAAGGAAGGAATGGGAGGAACAAGGAAGAAATGGAGGAATGGGAGGCGAATATCCCGACTCCTCCCACTCCTCCCACTCTTCTCACTCCTCACTCCTCCCACTCTCCTCACTCCTCTCACTCTCTCCACTCCTTTCCCTAGGGTTGAACCGTAAAGAGCGTGTTATTCGGCAAGTTGCTCACGGCCCGCTGGAGGCTATTGAGGGATTGGTTATAGCCAATAATGGCCTGGAGAAAGCGCCCCCGAGCGTTGGCTAAGTCCCGTTGGGCGTTAATGACGTCGGTTTGGGTGCCGACGCCGGCTTGGAAACGCAGACGGGCTAGACGTAGGGCTTCTTCAAAGCGAACGACGTTAGTCCGGGTGCTGGAGATGTTTTCCTTGTTGGCGATGAGATTGTAATAGGATTCCTCCACATCGAAGCGGATCTGATCCCGTTGCTGGGCGAATTGGGTCTGGGCCAAATCCATTTCCCGGTAGGCTCGGCGGGCTTGGGCAAAGGCCCGACCGCCGTCGAAGAACGTCCAGCGAACTCGGGCCGCGAAGGAGTAGCCGTCCACGACCCCGACGGAACTGTCAAAGTTGTTTTGATAATCGTAGTTAGCCAAAAAATCCACCTGGGGTTTAATGCCAGCCAAGGCGATCAAACTATCCTGCTCGCTGATTTCCGATTGCACAAGGCGCTGTTCCAGTTCCGCCCGATTTTTGAAGGCCTGAACAATGCTCTGCTCCAGGGGTAACGACCAATCCCCCGCTTCTTGAATTTCATCGGCGGCGGTCAATTCCACCTGTTGCCCCACGTTTAAGATCTGGGCTAACCGGCGCCGGGCGTTGCGTTGGTCGGCGATGGAGCGGGTCAGGGCCTCGTTAGCGGTGGCCAAATCCCCTTCCGCCCTCAGGACGTCAAAGCGAGTGCCCAAACCGGCCTGTTCTAAGAGGCGGGCGTCTCGCAAACTTTGGGAGGTGTCTTCCACCGTCGCCTGGGCGATGGCCACCTGGGCGTCGGCGCCCTGGAGGGCGTAGTAGCTATCTGTGGCGTTGAAGCGGGTCTGCTCGGCGATCACTTCCACTTGAAGTTGACCGTTGCGCACCTGTTTTTCCGCCCGCGCGATTTGAGCGGCGCGCTCCCCGCCGGTGTAGATGTTGTAGATTAACTGGACGTTGCCCGCGGCGTTGGTGCTGGTCTCGCTTTGAAGGTTAGGCGTCCCCCCTAGTTGTTGGGCGTTTTGGGCGGCGAGTTCGTTTTGGAATTGCGCCGCCGGACTGCTATCCCGACTGAGGGAAAATTCCGTGCTTAGGGTCGGAAACAGCGCCGAGCGGGCCACCATTAAACCGGCTTCTTCCCGTTGCAGTTCAATGCGAGCCGCCTGGAGTTGAGGATTATTCTTCAGCGCCAACTCGATGGCCTGATTAAGGGTAATCGCTTGGCGAATATTGGTTTTGACTTCTCCGGGCTTAGTGGGAAAGAGCAGAGGATTCCCCATCGGATTGAGCTGGTTCGGCGCCGGATTTTTGGGGGGTTGGGGCAGAGCTAAAGGATTAGCTTGAGCGGGCTGGGGCGCCGGGCGCAGAGGCTCGCTACTGGGAAAGACAACGCTATCGGGGTTGTCTCCCGTCGGCGCTTGGCTCAGGCGCGGTTGTCTGGGTTGAAAAGACTGAAGTCTGGCCCCGGAGGAAGGAGAGCGCTGGGGAAAACGATTAGCCCAAATCGGATCAATGGTCGCGGTATTTTGTTGCGAGAACTCAGCCGACTTCCGCTCCCCGAAAGCTGGCAAGACTGTCACAAGAAGCAAGAGAGGGCAGAGCCAACCTAAATTGCGGTTAACTAAGGCGGTCATCAAGGACAGAAGCAAAGGACGCATGGGTGTTATCAAATGGGGCCAGACCAGCGGGGGCGAAGACTCTTAACGATATTACAAACTAACGCCCGCTTTCGCTACCTCAACTTACTCCATCTCTGGGAGATTGAAAACTTACCCCGGAGGAGAAATCAGCGCCGCGCCAGAGCGCCGGGGGTCGCCGGCGCCGACAAACTCTCCGTCGATTAAACCGACGCCGTGGACGCCGCCAAAGAACATATTGGTTTGCTCCCAAAGTTTAACCCGTTGGAAGTCTCCCGCCGGCGCCGTTAAACCCGGCTCTAAATCTAGGTTTCCCCCTTCCCAGTGAAGTCGGGGCCGGGCGATGGCCTCCGGTAGCGAGAGACCGTAATCTAAACAATGGCAAATCACCTGCAAAATTGCGGTGCGAATCCGATTCGATCCCCCGGAACCGAGAACCAACTGGGGGCGACCGTTTTTTAAAATCACTGTCGGCGCCATCATCGAGGACAAGCGCCGATTGGGGGGCCAGTGGTGAAAGCCCTGGGGATTGAGATCCGCTTCCCCGAGCATATTGTTGAGCATGATCCCCGTCCCCGGCGCCGTGTGACCGGAGCCTTCGCCGTTGGAGGCGGTGACGCTAGCGCAGTTGCCCCAGGCGTCTAAAACGCTGATGTGGGTGGTGCTCCCGAGTTTGCTGGCCAGTTCTCCATGGTAAAGATCCACCCGCTCCGGGCGTAATAAATTCTCGGCGCCCTGGGGATCGTAGAGCGCGCCGTCGTAGTGATTTTGGCGGGCTTGATTCGTCAAGGCCATTATTTCCGCCATTAGGAACGCGTAATCGGCGCCGCCTAGGGGATAGGCCGAGAGATTTAAACGGTTGAGCAACTGGAGAGCGAAGACCATCAAGGCGCCGCCGGAACTGGGGGCGGGGTTGGTTAAGAGGTCGTAGCCCCGATACCGGCCCTTGAGAGGAGCGCGAACCTCTACCCGATACTGGGCCAAATCCTCCAGAGCTAAATAGCCCCGGCCTTCTAAACTCTCGATCAAATGACGGGCCAACTCGCCCCGGTAAAAGCCATCGGCGCCGGTTTTGACCAAATACTCTAGGGAATGCGCCAGTCGGCGATTCTGGCCCGTTTCTCCCTCCGTTAACAGTCGTCCTTTGGGGGCGTAAACCCCCTGATTTTCGGCGCCCTGAGTTAACATCGGCGCCAGGAGTCGGTAGGTGTAGGCGATGAAATCGTTGACCTGAAAGCCGTCCCGGGCCAAGACCAGCGCCGGCTCCGCTAATAGGGAAAAAGGCAAAGATCCCAAACGTTGATGAACGGCGAAGAGACCCGCCGGAACTCCCGGAACCCCAATGGAGCCGCGGCCAATGTGAAAGACCTGCCGCGCGCCGCCAAAATCCAGATCGACGGGGTAAAACTCCAGTTCCGCCAAGGGCTTCTTCCGCTGGGGGGTCTGGCAAAAGAAATCAAACAGTAGATTGTCGCCCCCGGCGCTGTGGGCCAGGAGAAAACCGGCGCCGCCGAGGGAGGTTAGGGACGATTCGACAACGCAGGCCGCCAGAACCGCCGCAATGGCCGCGTCAAAGGCGTTGCCCCCCGCTTCTAAAATCAAGCGCCCCGCGGAGGCGGTTTGGGGGTGACCGGCGGCGATAATGCCTGGAGTGGAAGCCATGGACGCGATCTAGCCTTGTTTAGCGAACAAACATCACTTAAAATATCCCATCCGCCCAAGGGCTAAACGTTAAAACGGAAGAGGAGAACGTCCCCCTCCTGAACGACGTATTCTTTACCCTCGCTCCGCACCAGCCCTTTTTCTTTGGCCGCCTGCATGGAGCCGCTTTGAAGCAAATCTTCGTAGGCCACAGTTTCCGCCCGGATAAAGCCCCGCTCAAAATCCGAGTGAATCACCCCCGCGGCTTGCGGCGCTTTCATTCCCGCCACAATCGTCCAGGCCCGGGTTTCTTGGGGCCCCGTGGTCAGATAGGTTCGCAGTCCCAGCAGTTCGTAGGTCGCCGCGATTAAGGATTTCAGCCCCCCTTCCTCGACGCCTAAACTGGCCAGAAAATCTAGGCGCTCCGCCTCGTCTAGATCCACCAACTCCGCCTCCACCTGGGCGGAAATCACCACCACCTTAGCGCCTTCCCCCTGGGCGATGGTTCTTACTTGCTCCACCCAATCGTTCCCCGTCGCCAGATCCTCTTCCGAAACGTTGGCGGCGTAAATAATGGGTTTCCGGGTCAATAACCCCAGGGGACGAAGCAAAACTTCCTCTTCTTCGCTCAAGTCCACCGTCCGGGCCGGTTGCCCCTCGTTCAGCGCCGCTAAAATCCGCTCCAGCGCCGCCACCTCGGTTTGGAAGTCCTTATTGCCCTTGGCCTGTTTGCGGGCCCGCTCTAACCGGCGCTCGACCTGGGCTAGATCCGCCAGCGCTAATTCTAGGTTAATCACCTCCATATCCCGGGCCGGATCGACGGAGCCGGAGACATGGATAATATCGTCGTCGTCAAAACAGCGCACCACCTGAACGATGGCGTCCACTTCCCGAATATTGGCCAAGAATTGGTTGCCCAAACCTTCCCCCTGACTGGCGCCTTTCACCAGCCCGGCGATATCCACAAACTCGATCCGGGTGGGGACGATTTTGGCGGATTGGGAGATCGTCGCTAATCGCTCCAGACGGGGATCGGGGACAGAAACCACCCCCACATTGGGTTCAATGGTGCAAAAGGGAAAGTTAGCGGCCTCGGCTTTAGCGTTAGCCACCAAGGCGTTAAAGAGGGTGGACTTACCCACGTTGGGCAGTCCGACAATTCCGGCTCTGAGCATGGAGAATGGGGATCTGAAGGAAAAAGGGGCGTCGGCGCCGTAACGATTGTAGGCGATTAGGCGGATCGGGGTAAGTCGTCCGGGGTTTAACTTAATTTGATGGGGCTAGGGGCTATGGATTATCGCAGATTCCAGACTGGTTATCCTAAGCTTTCTTCCGGCAATTCTAACCAAAAGTCTTTATTCAATATGGACTCGATGGCGCGGTCATCGCCCCATTCTGAGGGAAAGGCAGTCGCGGGATATTCTTTCCGGGTATTTTTGAGGGCAATCCGCCAAGCCTGAGCAAAACTGGCCTCCCAACGCCGACGAAGACTCGGCGCCGCGTCGAATAAAACCTCTAGCTCTCCCCGTTGAGTCCGAATGGTTCGTTCCCAGCCGTTATAGTCATTGGGTAAGTTTACATATAAACGTTTGAGTAAATGTTCTAATAAAACTATCAGGCGGCTGGTTAGCTCCTTCTTCTGAGAAACCCCCAAGGCCTCTATCTCCTCGATTAAATGTTCTAGATCAAGGTTCTCAAACTCTCTCCGCTGAAGTTGGGCGACGGTCTCTTCCGACCACAGGAGAATATCCTGGTCATAGAGGGCGTTTAGCTGTTGAAGGGGGGACATGGGCGCCGCCTCCTGATAACAATGAAATTAGTCTTCGTCTAATCTAGCCCATGGGAGAGCCGTCCCGACGGGGTAATGCGGAGAACTTAAGCCACAACGGCGCGAATTTGTCGGGCCTCGTTAATCAGGGAGCAATGGGTTCCCCAGAGATCTAGGTAAAGGGAAGACCGGGTGCAGGCGACATGAATTTGGGTTCTCATTTGCTGAATCTCCTCTTTGGTCATTTTTTCCTTTTCAAAACTGTGGAGATAGACCAAATGGCAAACGTGGGCGGTGTAGCCCTTCGCCGATTTAATGGTGCTGACGGTGACTCGTCCCTCTTGGAAAACCGGCAGATCCCGCCCGTCGAAATCCCGAGTTTTAATGGGGCTATGGGTTAAAATTCCGGCGCTGTTAAGCGCTTGATTAATCTTGAGCGCCTGTTGAACCAGCGGCGCCATGATCAAAATATCGGCGGGTTCCACATTATCTTGATTGACGTCGATGGTCTTTTGGATATTTTTGACCAAAGCGGAGAGCATATCGGTCTCGTTATTGAAGGCGTGAACATTAGGAGGGCTAAAATCATGGACGGCGAAATTGACTTTCACCTGGCGCTCGTCGATCCGTTCCACGCAGGGCTGACCGGCCCGGGGATGGGCCAGCGCCGGATCCTGGGGAATGATTTCTTTTTCGTAGTCGGTTAAACCGGCAAATTCCTTCATCTGGGGATCTTTGGCGGCGAAACTTCCCAGTAATAAGTTAAAGGAAAAGGAGAGAATTTGATTTGTGTTCCGATGTCCCACTCGCATCACGGTTTTCAGTCCCCTCGGATTGGGGACATTTCCCAGAAAAGTTTCCCAGGCGGGAACATCGCCCCGACCCGGGCGCTTGACGCCGTAAATATTCTGAGCTTCGTCGTAGAAGACGATGATGCTTTTTCCCAACTCAGGATCGGCGACGGCTAGCGCTTGGATTAAGGGATACCAGTCGAGGTTGATATCCTGACCTTCGTCGATGAAAATATACTGATATTTGGGCTGGATGGAGACATGATTCAGGATATCTTCAACGGTTTTTTTAACATCTCCTTGGTGGTAATATTTTTTGCCCAAAGAATAGGCTAACCGGTCGATATTCATCACCGTCAGAGCCGAATGGGGAAAGGCCCAATCCGTGACGGGTTTCCGAGACTCGAAGCATTTGACAATCAGATCCTTGAGATAACCCGCCAGCGCCCGGTTAAAACAGAGGACCAGAACTTGGGGTAAAGGGCTTTGAGCAAATAAAGCTAAAGAATTAGCCCGTTCCGATAGCGCCCGAATAAACTGTTCCGCCACGGCGTTGACTAACACTACGGTTTTGCCGCTCCCCGCCACGCCGCGAATCACTTTAGGCCCCCGAACCAGATTGGGGCTAAAAGCCAGGGTTTCTTGCTCCCAGGTTAATCGCTTTAACTGTTGATTTTTGCGGTCAATGGCCTGACCAATGGAACCCACCGGCGCCACCCTGGGCAAGTAGTCGCTTTTCAGTCCTGAAGTTGTCCCAAAAATAGAGCAAAATAATTCCAAAGAATCCCGCTCAGTTCGAGTTCCCCGAGTGATATTTTTCAAAGCGCCGAGGCGCTGGATAAAGGTCTCCTTCTCTAACATATCGCTCAGCCAAACCTTATCTAGAGCTACTGTCGCCGATTTGGCCGCCACGTCTTCCGGGGAAACATTGGGAAGCCAACCGGCGTAGTAGAGCGCCGGCAACTCCCGGTCCTGAGCCTCAAACAGTCTTTCGATATCCGTTCTTAGATCGTAGGCGAAACTCTTGGGCTGGTCTAATAAATCATGATCGCCGGTGGCCTGACCGCCGTAAATCACTTGGGGAACGCTATTTTCAAAACTTCTGACGCCGGCGATGGTGTGGCTTTTTACTTCAAGGACAAAAATGCCGACGGTTTCTATCCAAGCGACAAAATCTTCCGGTCGGGAATGCCGAGCCAAGCGGGAGATTTCCGCCTCGACAATCACAAAAATTTTCCGGTTCGGGAAAGCCCGCAATAGCGCCGTTATGGCCGTACACATCGCCGCCGTGTGGGGGTGTTGAACGGTTTGGAGCCGCTCGATATTTTTTAAGGTCGCGTCGGGGTGTTTTTTCAGTTCCCGCTCTAGGTCTGCGAGGGCGTCTAGTTGGCTCATGAGAGATAAACCCTAACCCAGTTGATCAAAGTAATCCCGCACCCGATCCCGGCGCCGGGGATGGCGCAGTTTTTGCAGGGCTTTGGCTTCGATTTGCCGCACCCGCTCCCGAGACAGGTTCAACATGCGCCCAATTTCGGAAAGCGAGTAGGCGTTGCCGTCCTCTAACCCGTAGCGCAGACCGATGACCTCCCGCTCCCGCTCCGTCAGTTCCGCCAAGATAGCGCCGATATCCTTTTTCAGCGCCTCCTGAATTAAATTTTCCTCTGGGGACGGCTCCGGCGCTTCGAGTAAATCCAATAACTCGGTGTCCTTATCTTGGCCGACTTTTAACTCCAAAGAAACGGCCCGGGGAGTCTTGGCCAAGACCTCCCGCACCTGGCCCGGGGTCATGGCCAGTTCCACCGCCACATCTTCCAGGGTCGCCGTCCGGCCCTTTTCCTGGGAGAGTCGGCGCTGGGCGTGTTTAATGCGGTTCAGTTTTTCCGTAATATGCACCGGCACTCGAATCATGCGCCCTTGGGTCGCCAGCGCCCGAGTGATGCCCTGACGAATCCACCAGTAAGAGTAGGTGCTGAAGCGATAGCCCTTGGTGGGGTCGAATTTCTCCGCCGCCCGCTCCAGCCCCAGGGTTCCCTCTTGGATCAGATCTAGCAGTTCCAACCCCCGTCTCTGATATTTTTTCGCCACCGAAACCACCAACCGCAGATTGGCTTTGATTAAATGGGCCTTGGCTCGGACTCCCTTTTGTTGCCGAGCTTCCAACTCCGCCACCGTTAAGCCCGCCAACTCCGCCCAGATCTGGCGCCCCCGTTGCAGACATATTTTTAGATCCGCGACTGTCATCCCGGCCTCCCGGGCCCAGCCTTCCCAAGTCGGACGACGGCCGCTTTGAACCAGTAGCGCGTCGTGGATCGTCAAAACCCGCTCTAGATTTTCCAGCGCCAAGTTTCCTCGGGCCGCGGCTTGGGCCCGAATCTCTAACAGTTCCAGATGTTGCTGAATCTCTTGAGCGAGACTAATCTCTTCGTCTCGTTTAAGAAGGGGAATGCGGCCAATATCTTGCAGATAAACCCGAACTAAATCCGTGCTGAGGAGCGGGCGTCGCTCCTGGGCGAGGGAAAGGGTCGATTCCGGGACTGGCCAAAAAGAGTCCCTCTCTTGCTCCTCTAGGGCGGTCTCCTCCTCCGGGTCGGGAAGGGGAGCCAAAAAATTATCCGTCATGGTCAACTCCATCTCCCTAGGCAAGGGATTACTGAGGGGCGCGGGGATTTTGCAACCGTTTGTTTAGATCTAGGGTTCTTTTTCCTTGCCTTTATTTTAGCCTGGCGGTTACAGCCTAGCGCGGGGGAAAACACGGTGAGTTAGCGAAGCTCCCGCCCAAACGAGTTCAGTAAAAGCGCCGAAATTGGGGCCGCTGAGTCGGGAACATACCGACCCGAGGCGCTAAAGAGGAGACAGTTTTGATCTGAGATAGGATATTAGGATAAATAGGACTCCATTGCCGCCCCGCCTATGTCCACCGTTTACAACGCCCTGGAGTGCCGTCCCGATAGCTATCAAGGCTGGTATCAACAGGGAAACGCCTTTTGGAAACAGGGGCGCTATGCCGACGCGCTTCTCAGCTACGACCGCGCCATCGACTACTATCCCGAGGATTATTGGGCTTGGTATAAAAGAGCGATGACCCTGGAACTGTTGGGGCGCTACCGGGAGGCCATCGCCAGCTACGACCGGGCCAATGAAATCGACCCGGATAACTATTGGGCTTGGTACGACCAGGGTTGCGTCTATCTTCAGGAAATCGAGGATTACGGCCGGGCGCGGCGCTGTTTTGAGCAAGCCTTAGCTATTTTTCCCCGCGACTACTGGGCCCGCTATCGCCTCGGCGAAGCCCACCGCCTCGGGGGCCGCTACCGTCTGGCCCTGACCGCCTACGCCCAATGCTTGAAGAGTCGGCCCCAAGACTTTTGGGCCTGGTACCGCCGGGGCGACTGTCTGCGGCAATGGGGGCGCTACGCCGACGCGCTAGAGAGTTACCGACAGGCGCTGAAGATTAAGCCCCAGGATTATTGGTCCTGGTACCGTCAGGGAGAAATTTGGCAACGGGTTTACCGCTATCCCCAGGCTATCGACTGTTATCAAAAGGCGTTGGAGCTAGAGCCGGAGGACGATTACGCCTGGTACGGCGTCGCCCAGTGTCAAGCCCAATTGGGGCGTTATCTGGACGCTTTTCAAAGTCTGGGGAACGCGATTCGCGCCTATCCCGAAACCTATCTGCGTCTGGCGGAAACCGACCCGGTTCTGGGAGATCTGCGTCAAGCGCCGGGCTATCCGGCTTGGCGGGCGGGCCTAGAGGACTCCTCTACCTGACCCGAACCGACTGTGCTATTATCGCTTTCGCTAGCCCGTTAACCGTCTCCATGCCCCACACCATTGTCACCCAGACCTGCGAAGGCGTCGCCGATTGCGTGGACGCCTGTCCGGTCGCCTGCATCCACCCCGGCGCCGATAAAAATAACAAGGGAACGGATTGGTACTGGATCGACTTCGCCACCTGCATCGACTGCGGCATCTGTCTGCAAGTCTGCCCCGTGGACGGCGCCATCCTACCGGAGGAGCGCCCCGACCTCCAACTGACCCCCTCTTAGATTGCCATGACCCCTTTGCTTGAGGTCAACGCCGTTGTTGCCGGTTATATTCCCGATTTGCCCATCCTGAAGGGGATTAATTTCGCCATCGGCGCCGGAGAATTGGTGGTGGTCATCGGCCCCAACGGCGCCGGTAAATCCACCCTAGCGAAAACTATTTTCGGCCTCCTCAAACCCCGAGAGGGAGAAATTTTATTTAAAGGGGAAAATATCGCCGGCTTAGATTCGGATCAGATTGTCCGTCGGGGAATGTGCTACGTGCCCCAGGTCTCTAATGTCTTCGCCTCCCTGACGGTGGCGGAAAATCTAGAAATGGGCGCTTTTTTAGCTCAAGGCTCGGCGACGGCGCTGAAGGACAGAATTTATACCCTCTTTCCCAAGCTGGCCCAGCGGCGCCGCCAGAGGGCCGGCACCCTTTCCGGGGGAGAGCGCCAGATGTTGGCCATGGGTCGGGCCCTGATGTTGGATCCCGAACTCCTTCTGCTGGACGAACCCTCCGCGGCGCTATCGCCGATTTTAGTCAAAGAAGTTTTTGGCCAAATCAAGGCCATTAACGGCGCCGGCAAAGCCATTATTCTGGTGGAGCAAAACGCTAAACAGGCGCTAGCCTTAGCGGACCGGGGCTATGTGTTGGAAAACGGTCGGGATAAACTCGTCGGCACGGGGCCTGAGTTACTGGATAATCCCCTGGTGGGAGAACTCTACCTCGGCGCCGCCTATGGAAAGGAATGAGCCGATGAATTGCAGATAATCCAGCGCCGCCCGCCAGGTCTCCGGCTCTTGCTCCCGCAACGGCGCTAGGGTAGCCAGGAGGTCAATCCCAAGACCTTGGTCCGCGTAAGCTTAGGCCCTTGCCAGCGCCGGTAAAGCGGACGACGGGTTAGTAGGAAGGCGCTTGAGATTCACCTCGGTAAAATCGTTCTTTATCTACATTCCGCAGGTCGATGCTCAATCGTATAAAATATGAAGGCATTTAGGGAGGCATGGGACTCAGTGAGCGTAAAAGTAGAAAACCTAGATCATCTGGGAATCGTGGCAGGCATCATCGATAAAATAGGTTTAGTG